>JANNIB010000030.1:0-38860 GCA_031404695.1 Acidobacteriota bacterium | reverse complement strand
CAAAGCCCGCGGACCAGAGGCTGCGCGTCTACATAGGGTGGACTGTACCGCTTCGGCCACGATCGCACGCGTGAGACGGAGGCTGACGCCGATGCCAGTCGAGGACGACCGACGTGGCCATGGCCATCGGCCTAATCGGCCTTGGGACGCGCCTGGCCGCGACGGTGCCGGCGGCAGGTTTAGACTCGCGAATTCAGATACGAAGTGCAACACTGTTGGCGCTCGATGAGTTCTGACCAGCGCCGGGCGGTTCTGCTCGCCGAGCACTGACCACTTGCCCTGAGTCTCAGAGCCCCGAATGCGGCCATATGGGCGACAGCCCCTGGTCTGCAGCCTGGTCAGTCTGCGCCGAGCGGGATGGTCAGTCTTCAGTGAGCGGCAACACCAGGTGTTGTACTCTCATTCCCCGTGCCGAGGCGTCGGCATTGCGAGCCCAGGGCGACGGCGACGGCGTGAATCACCGGCACGTGCAGCAGCGCGTCTTCAGAAGCGCACACCGAGTGCGACCGTCGTTTCGATCGACGACAGTGACTCCGCGGCGAAGTTGTGCAGCGTCACTGCGCCACGAGCCACCCAGCGAGACCGGGTGCGACCGTGCACGCCGAAGGTCAGTGACGCGTTCGGTCCGAACAGCGACACCGGGCCGAGTGCGCCTCCACCCCGCTGGTTGGCCGGCAGCTGTATACAGGCGTCGGTCGTGCACGTGTTGCGGAGGCGGTCGCGCCTGGCACCGTAGCCGACGCCGGTGTGCCAACGAAGCGGCCCGCTGCCGAAGTGATACAGAAGGTGACCGGCGGCGATCTCTCGTGACAGTGACAGTCCATACCACCGACGGTGCCCGGTGCCGACGATCAAGAGCCACGCCGGGCTGTCGCCTGTGGAACGCCTTCGGCTCGAGGGCGGGACCCCCGGGGCAAGTGTTGACCACAACCTTGGGGCGGGTACACTGGATTCATCATGGAACTGCACCTTCCGCTTGAACTCGAGGGCAAGCTCGCCGCAGCGGCGAGCCGCCGAGGCGTCTCGGTCGAGGCGCTCGCCCGCGAGGCGCTCGAGCGCGCCGTGGACTTCGACGACTGGTTCCTTCGCGAGGTCGAGACCGGCCTGGCCCAGGTCGATGCCGGCCAGACGCTGACCCACGACGCAGTGGGTGAGCGGCTGGCGAAGAAGCTGGCCGATCACGACGCCAGACGCTGATGCACCTGCGCTGGACGGAGGCGGCGGCAACCGACCTGGAACGCATCGCCGACTACTTGTTCAGCCATGCGCCAGATCGCGCGCCGCGCCTGATTCGCTCAATCTACGAGGCTCCCGAGACGCTGTTGTCGCTCCCACACCGCGGGCGGCCGGGGAAGAAGGCGGGCACACGGGAACTGGTGCTTTCGCCCCTGCCATGGATCGTGGTCTACATCGTGCGCGACGACGTCGTCCACGTCGTTCGCATCCTCCACGGAGCGCAACGATGGCCCTGACGACGGGCCTGCGACAGGGACGGATGGTTCGGATTGTCAGCGGGCAATGGCGGGCAATGCCCGACGGCATCGACGGCATTCATGGCAATGGCGGCAATGTGGTTCCTGTAACTTACAGAACCCAAAGGGTCCTGTCGGGTTCGAATCCCACCCTCTCCGCCATAATAAATTTCCTTTAGATTCAACGACTTAGCGGAGCGTAGCGGGTTCTGTCGTTCGACCGGGTGCAATGCAGGCGATTCCGCGTCTCCGGTTCGTCACGATCTCCGAGAAAACAGGCCAGTTTTCAAGGCTCGGCTCGCCGAGAAGGCCACGTGGGTGCGCCGGGAACCCGGCGCCGGCACCAGTCAGACCCAAAATCTGTCGACGTCGATCCACGACTCGTCCGATTCAGCTACACGATTCGTGACCTGCTAGGATTGAGGACATGAGCGAGACCATACCCGCGGTCTTCGAGAACGGCGTGTTCCGGCCGCTCCGCCGTCCCCACGGCCTGGTCGAGCATCACCAAGTCACGCTGACCGTGGACGTCGAGGTGGAGGCGTCACCGCTCGCTGAGGTTGCCGGCTCGCTTTCTTCTGAGGACGCTCAGGAGCTCCGGGAGATCATCGATCGTGAGTTCGAGCGCGTCGACCCCAGGGAGTGGTGATCGGGTCGCGCTCGACACAAGTGTCGCGATCGATGTCCTGGCCGCGAAGGCCGACGCCCGGTTGCTTGCAATGGTCAACGAGCCCCTTCTGCCGGCGCCCGTTGTCGGCGAGCTGCGCTACGGCGCCCTCAATTCGCGGAAGGCGGCCGAGAACCTCGCCAAGGTTGAAGCGCTCGTCACTCGCTGCGCCGTCCTGAACGTCACGGTCGCCACCGCCAAGGTCTACGCCGAACTGCGTCTCGCTCTGAGGCAGAGGGGCAAGCCCATTCCAGAGAACGACCTCTGGATCGCGGCTCTGTGTGTCGAGCATCAGGTGCCGCTTGCGGCCGTCGATGCGCACTTCGATGCCATCGACGATTTGAAGCGGTGGCGTCTCGAATCGGTCCGCTCCGAAACCGATGCGTCGTAGTCGATGGGCGGTCTCGACCCGACCGAATCGTCCGCGCGCGCCACTGACAGCGCACTCAGCCAGCTCCCGGTCACCGCTCAATGAGCGGAACGACCTTCACCTGGTCAGAATTCGACGAGCGACAACACCGGGCGCCCTACTCGCAGCGAAGAGCCTCGGTTGGTTGAATTCGGAGTGCGCGCCGCGCAGGGATATACGCGGCCAGCAGCGTCACCGCGGTCACGGTGATCACCAATCCGAAGTATGACGCCGCGTCCGCTGACGTCAAGCCGACACCACCGGGGAGGGCAGCGGCGATCGCCCGGCTCGCGAGGACGCCGGCTGGCACTCCGACGGCGAGGCCAACGAGCAGCGCCGTCACGCCCTGCCGCAGGACGAGCCGCAGCACGTCACTGGCTCGCGCGCCAATCGCCACGCGCACGCCGACCTCCTTCGTGCGCCGACTCACGCCGTACGCCACCATCCCGTAGAGGCCCACGAGCGCCAGTCCGATGCCCATCGCGGCCGTTCCCGTGACCAACGTCATCAGGATCTCGAAGACCACGACGACGCGCATGCGATAGGTCTCCGAGAGCGTGCGCAGGCTCATGATGGGCTGTCGCCCGTCAAGCCGCTGCACCAGCGCGCGCACGTCCGCAGCCAATTGGTCGGGCGCCTCTGCATGGACGATGAGCGCCATCGTTCGTGTGGGCTGCTGCTTCCACGGAAGGTACACGAACTCCATCGGTCTCTCGATCAGAAACGTGTACATGTCCGTCGGCGCGATCCCGACGATCTCCACAAAGGGCGCCGTGTTCTCGCCGATCCGGAAGCGCTTGCCCAGAGGTGACTGACCTGGCCAGTACTTCTCAGCGAAGTGCGTGTTTATTATCGCGACGCGCGGAGCGGTGGCGTCGTCGCTGGGTGCGAACGATCTGCCCTGCCGCAGCCGCACTCCAAGCGTGGCGAAGTACGACTCGTCGACCGCGGCACTCAACGGGTCTACGCCACCGTCGCCCCCGGTGACGTGCACCGCCTCGGGGAACACGCGAATGAAACGTTCGCCGCCGTCCATGGGGACGAAGGACGTCACCGTCGAGGACCGCACACCGGGGAGCGTGGCCGCGTCGCGGGAAAGTGCTTCGAAGAACCGCTGGGCGTCCTCGCGACTCGTGCCCACCATGTCGGGGTCGAACCACGCCATCAACCTCCCGTCGTGCTGAAAACCCGGCCCGCGTGAGAGTCGCCCTCCGAGGTCGTGACGGACGAAGGCCGCGACCGTCAGGAGCAACACCGCGAACGTCAGTTGCAGGCCGGCGAACCACCCGGAACCGTTCCATCGCCCGCGCGACGAGTCCGACGCCGGCGCCTTCATAGTCGCGGTCAGGCTCGAGCGTGAGACGAGCATCGCCGGGAGCAGACCGGCGATGACCGCACTGGCAGCGGCCACGGCGAGACCTACCGTCAATGCGCGGCTATCGAGGTTGAAATCGACAGCGATCGGCAGGTCTGTCGGCACTCGGAAGCGGCGAAATACCTGGACTGAGGCCACGGCCACGGCGAACCCGCCGATGCTGCCAACCGCGGCGATCGCGATGCTCTCGGCCAGCAGTTGACGGAAAATGCGGCCGCGGCTCGCGCCAACGGCGAGCCTCAGCGAGATCTCGCGGGCCCGCACTGGCGCGCGGCTCGTGAGCAGACCGGCGACGTTGGCACAAGCTGTCAGCATCACGACGATCGCGAGCGCCAGCAGCAGGGCCGACAGCGTCACGTTGCCAGCCTCTTCCGCGAACCGCTGACTCAGTTCTGAGCGAACCACCAGCCGGGTGTCTCGGTGTGCGTCAGGAAATGCCCGGGCGAGGTCTCGACCGATAGCGTCGAGCTCGACTTGCGCCTGAGCCACGGTCACGTCCGCCTTCAGGCGTCCCCGCACGGAGAGGCTCCGGGGCACGCGAGCGACCAAGATGTCGGCCGGAACCGTCGACCGCACCTGCGTCCACATGGTCACCGGGACGTAGAACTCGTTGCGATTGAAGAGGTCGAGCCCGTGGAATCCAAGGGGCGTAATCCCAACGACGGTCAGGGGCGTCCCGTTGAGACGCACGACGCGCCCGACGATGGCAGGGTCCGCGTTGAAGCGGCGCTGCCAGGCATCGTGACTCAGGAGGACGACGGGATCGCGACCCACGGCCGCCAGTTCCTCGTCGTGGAAGTCTCGTCCGAGCGAAGGCGACAGGCCGAGCGTACGAAGGAAGTCGCCTCCGACCACGAGGCCAATAGTTGGCTGTGGCGGCGATGTGGAGTCGTTGGCGAGTGCGCCGTCGAGCCCAGCGAAGGCGGTGAGATTAGCGAAGCTCGCCGCTTGTGTTCGCACGTCGACGAACTCGCGGTACGACATGGTCAGGGCCGCCGTATTGTTCGGCGCCTGAAACCCGACGGTGACCAAGGCGGCTGGTTGTGGGATGGCAAGCGGACGAAGGACGAGGGCATCGGCCCAGCTGAACGCCGCTGTATTGGCGCCAATACCCAGAGCGAGCGAGCCAGCCGCAATTACGGCGAACCCCGGTTGCTTGCGCATCAGCCGCCCGGCGTACTGCACATCCGTAATGGCGTCCACGAGCCAGGGGAACCCGCGCTGATCGCGGAACAGTTCTACGGCCTGTGCCGCTCCGCCTGCCCGGAGCCGCGTACGGCGCAGGGCGGCCTCCGTGTCGTGCGGCGGCGCCGAGGCTCGCGTCGCTTCCGCGGCCAGGTCGAGGTGGGACTGTAGCTCCGCCGCGAGGTCTGCATCCGAGCGACCGTGACGCACGGAGCCCACGAGTCGTAGGGCCCACTCGCGAGTGCGCTGCCACATGCTCACCATGCCTACACCTCGTTGCGAAGTACGTTGTGCATGATGGCGGTCATGCGCTCCCAGCCATCGCGTTCGGCGGCGAGCTGGCGACGACCGGCAGCGGTCAGCGAGTAGAAGCGCGCTCGTCGATTCGAGTCCGTCGTGCCCCAGGCGCCCCTAAGGTACCCGCGCTGCTCGAGCCGCATGAGGGCTGGGTAGAGCGTGCCCATGTTCAGTTGCAGCGCCCCGCTCGATACCTGCTCGAGGCGCGACGCCACCGCGTATCCATGCGATGGCCCGTGGGCCTCGAGCGTGTGCAGGACCATCAGGTCCAGCGTGCCCTGCAAGACGTCCGTCTTGGCATCTCTATTGGCCATGCCAATGGACAATAGGGACATTCTATTGGAATGTCAAATAGAAGCGTCGAGAGGCACGGGCGTCTTGATGTCTGGCTCTTGGCGCAGCGGGCCTGCGGCGAGGCCGTCGCCGCCCATCCCGCCACAGCGCGACATGCCGGAAGGGGAACGCGCCGACTGGCCCTGTCTCGCCGCTCAGGCGCCGGCCTTTACGCAGCAGGTCAACGCCGCACCCGCGCAGTCCAAGGGTCGCGGTAAGGTTCAGCGAGCCTCTTGCGTTCACGTCCGTGTGCAGCATGATCATCACGGCACGGAAGCGGCCGTGGGACAGGGCGCTGGGTGCAATGGGGTGCAAGGCGCCACGGCAACGCTGGCATTCATGGCAACCACGGCAACGTAGTTTCTGTAAGTTACAGAAACTAAAGGAGCTGAGAGAGTTCGAATCCCACCCTCTCCTCCAAACACACCTCCAGCGTCATGGCGCTTTCGCCTACCTGGATGAACGCAATCTGGGGGCAATTCCTTACAGGCGGAGACGCCGCGGAGGGATGGGCGCGACCGACGGCTGCCGAGCACGCCACCAGACGGCGCGACGGGTCTACGTCCGTACGCCATCCGTACGCTATACTGTCTGACGGGAGTTCACTTGTGCCGGCCACAGCTATCGCCAGAGATGACCGTATCGAACTCCGGGCTTCGCGCGAGGAGAAGCGCCTCCTCGCCGCCGCGGCCGCCTACCAGCGTCTGGACCTGACGGCGTTCGTCATGCGGACGGCCCTTCCGGTCGCCGAGGAGGTCATCGCTCGCCACGAGCGCATCCGGCTGAGTGCCCGCGACGGCGCGCGAGTCCTAGAGCTCTTAGAGAACCCGCCCAAGCCCACGCCGGCCCTTCGGGCGGCCGCGAGGCGGCTGCGACGGCATCGCGCGTGAACCGCTCGCAGCGCTGGCGCGAGGAAGCGCTGACCAGGCGCCACGATCGTGCGGGATTCGACTGCGGAGTCACCGCGCTGAACGACTATCTCGGGCGATACGCTCGTCAGAATCACGAGAGCGGGGGCGCGAAGACCTTCGTCGCCGTTGCGGTGGATTCACCGCATACGGTGCTCGGTTACTACACCATTGCCCCAGGGGCGATCGACTTCAGCGACGTGCCGGAGGCAGCGAAGCGCGGACTGGGGCGATACGAGGTGCCCGTGTTCCGACTCGGTCGGCTGGCCGTGTCTGTCAACGAGCAGGGCCGCGGGCTCGGCGGAGAGTTGCTCATGGCCGCTGGCGAGCGAGCACTCGCCGTGGCCGCGGCCGTGGGGGGCGTGGCTCTGGCCATCGATGCGAAGGACGACGCCGCGGCACGGTGGTACGAGCGGTTTGGCGCGCTTCGGTTGCGAGACCACCCGCTAGCCCTTGTCCTCCCGCTCGCGACGATCGCCGCGGCGCTGAAGGGAACGCGGAAGAGTTCAGAGTGAGGCGACTGTCGTCGTTCAACGGGCGAGGCTGAGGTGACGACGGGGCGGACGGTTGTGGTGCCGTGCACCCGGGACGAGCACTGTGGCTGAAGTGCTCTGGTGCAACCAGGTGCAAGGCGCCACGGCATCGACGGCATTCACGGCAATAGCGGCAACGTGGTTTCTGTAAGTTACAGACTCTAAAGGAGCTGACAGAGTTCGAATCCCACCCTCTCAGCCATCAATAAGTCATTTAAAATAAACAACTTACAGCGCACCAATGGCTGAGCTGTACCTGTTTTGTACCTGAAGTCGCCACGTGGGTGGGTTTTCCACCCTCTCATCATGTCGGCGTTGTGGGCTTCATCTCCATCGGAGGGGACCTCGTCGAGCTTCTTTGCGCTTGGAGGTAGACGGTCCAACAGTCCGCCAGGTCAGACTGCTGCGGGCTTACTCATACCTCGCTCGGCCGGACTGAGGCCTTGACCCTTCTTTCAAAGGGCACCGGCACGCTGAACGATGGGTGTCGCCTTCTTCAAGTGCTTGACCGACGAGTTCCGGGCGAAGGAGTTCCCGGCTCTTCGCGCTCGAACTCCGACAATCTGAGATAGAGGGCTCGCGGGTGCGTATAGTATGCAGCCAAGATGCAGTCCAGACGGCAGTTTCTGAGCAATACCGCAGCGTTTTCGCTGTCCGCCAGAATTGCACCTGTCCCCGCCCAGCAGTCGGCGGCGTTGCCTAGGGTGCTGATTCTCGCAACCGGGGGAACGATTGCGGCGACAGGGGCATCTTCGACGGATCTGTCGAACTATCGCAGTGCCGCCCTGCTCGGTGAGCAGGTCTTGAACTCAGTGCCGCAAGTGAAGCAGTACGCGGACGTGACCGTTGAGCAGGTACTGAACATCGCTAGCTACGACCTGACGCTCGATGACTGGCTCACGCTCGCGAGGCGTATCAACCAGATCTTCCGCGACGACAAGCAGTTGGCTGGCATCGTCGTCACGCACGGTACGTCAACTCTGGAAGAGACGGCGTACTTTCTCAACCTGACGGTCAAGAACACGCGACCCGTGGTAGTCGTCGGGTCGATGCGCCCCGCCACGGCGATCAGTGCCGATGGCCCACTGAATCTGCTCAACGCGGTCCGAACTGCGATCGCCGCAGACTCGAAGGGCAAGGGGGTACTGGTCGTGATGAACGACGAGATCAATGCGGCTCGGGAGGTCACCAAAACGAACACGTTCCGGGTTGAAACGTTCAAATCGCCGGATGTGGGCGTGCTGGGCTACGTCCATGAAGATCGAGTCACCTTTTATCGCTCGCCCAGCCGTCGGCACACGATCTCTTCGGAGTTCGACGTGGATGCGATCGCGTCACTTCCGAAGGTGGAGATTCTCTATTCATACCTTCAGCCGGATAGCGACGGCCTCCACGATGTGATTCGGCGTGGCGCACGCGGGCTGGTGTTCGCCGGGTCCGGGGCCGGGAGCTTGCCCGAGAGTTACAAAGCGGCTGTACGGCAGGCCCGATCGGCTGCGCCGGGACGAGTCCCGGCGTTCGTCATTGCGAGCCGCGTCGGCAGTGGACGAGTAATCCCCCGAACCGAGTACACCGACCTCGGGATGGTTCCTGCGGATAATCTGAATCCCCAGAAGGCCAGGATCCTCTTGATGCTGGCCTTGACGCAGACCACCGATGCGGACGTACTCCACAGACTGTTCCGGGAGTATTGAGCGTCGATTTCCCACGCTTCTGTCACGTGCAGCCGTGCAATATCATCTCGGCAGTCCTGGAACGTCCGTGCGTGGTCTTGTAGAGCGTCTTCCCCGCGGTGACGTACAGCGTTCGCATGTCTGACGGTAGGAGTCATACGACGCGGCGAAGGGCAGCCAGGCCCAGCGACAGACCGAGCGCGACCGACACGCTTCCCGCGGCCAGCGAGAACGCCCGCGCCACCACGTGATGTGCGCCCAGCCGAGCGATCGGCCAGCCCAGGATTCCGGAGAGCGCCGCCATACCCACGGTCGAACCGACACCGAACAGGAGCAGATAGCTCAGTTGCGCCGCCGCCGACGGCAGCGTCGTGACCACGAGTGCCATCAGCGCGCCGGTGCCCGCCAGGCCGTGTGCTGCGCCGACGATCAGGGGCCGTGCGAGCGTCCATCGGTCGGCGAGGGCGGGCGCGTGAGGGGCTCGATGGGAATGCGTCTGACCGAGGCGCCCGCGTCCGGCACTCAAACGGATCGCGCGGACGCCGAAGCCCACGAGCAGCAGGACGACACCAACCTCGAATACGCGAGCGGCGAACGCTGGCATCTCCGCGCGCAGCAGCACGAGGAACGCGCCGGTCGTGAGCAACGTCAGCGTGTGCCCCAGTCCCCAGCACGCGCCGAGCAGGGCGGCCTTCGCGCTGCTGCGGGCGCCGGACATCAGGGTGGAGATCGCGGCGAGATGGTCGGGTTCGATCGCGTGCCGCATGCCGAGCAGCGCCCCGACGCCTGCGCTCGCAGCGAAGCCCAGGGCCGGCGAAGCCGCGCCGGTGGCTCCGGTCAGCAAGGGGTGTCCTCCGGTCCAGCCACTCCCCGGGGGCAGCGCCTCCACCCCCATTGTCTGCAGCGCCCAGAACGCCGCGAGCGCACCTGTGCATCCAACCGCCAGCCAACGTTGGACGACGGCCGGGGATTGGAGGAGCTCGACCGGCTGCCCATGAGGCGTGCCCTGGTACGCCGCGACCCACGCGGCTTTCCGTGTTCGCAGCGTCGTGGAGTCAGCCAGTCCCTTCTCCGTGACGAGCCGTTCCAGGGCGGCGAGCCAATGTTCGTAGTAGCGAGACCCGTCGTCGGGCTGGCCGCGCCTGGCGGTGGCTTCCAACTCCCCGGCCAACGCCGCCGCCCATTCCTTCCACGTGAAGTGCCCTTGCTCCGACAGGTTCACCGCGAGCGCGAACGCCTGCGCCTGCCAGGGCTCGGCAAAGACCGGGCCGCCGGCATCGCGCGGCAGCCGTGGCAAGTCGGCAAACGGCCCCAACAAGCACGGCGCATTGCCGTCAGGCACGCTCAAGGTAGTCGTCCCACAGGTCGAGGTGCACTGTGTCTTGCGGCGACGCGTCTGGTCCCCACAAGTCGCGCGCCGAGAAGCGGACGGAGTAGACGTGTTGACGCTTCTCGCCTTCGAAATGTGCGTTCGTGTCGGGAAACACATACACGCCGTGATCGCGCACGATGACGCCGGACTTGCCCCGCGCATAGCGCGGAAGGCGGGTGTGACCAGCCGGATGGAGGTTTCTGGTACGCACGCGCTGATCAACTCGGAACTGAGCGGGCACGCCAGGGTCCTGGCTCGACGGAATGCCGCGGCTCATCCACCGAGACGACGTCGCGAGACCCAGCGCCGGAACCGCCTTCGTCGCGCTTGCCGCCGCCGCGCCGCTCTCCAGCTCCGCCCTGGTCACGAAGCCGAACTGCACGACGTGCTCGGCGAGCCGGTGGAACCAGCGCTCGTAATAGCCCATCCGCAGGTAGTCAGCCGGAGCGATGCGTTCCAGCGCGTGCCGGTCGGTGTCGAGGTTCCACTTGCGCCACGCCCGCATCGCACGCGTCAGCGCGTAGACGCGCGCCTCCCACTGGGCGTGAAAGACCGGTTCGTCCTTCTCGTACTCCACGGGGCCCATGCCGTGCTGACCGCCCATGTCGTGGATGCCGTTCATGGGCGGCCTCCCGTCGCTTGGACCACGACCTTGGCGACGCCGACCATGGCATCGCGCGTGACGAGCGCGGCCAGCTGCTCCTCGTTCATGGTCTCGGTGCCCGCGGGGCGCTCGGGCAGCACCAGGTACCGCAATTCCGCGGTGCTGTCCCAGACCCGTATCTCGACATCCGGCGCCACCTCGGTGCCGAACTCCCGAAGAATGCCGCGCGGGTCGATGACCGCGCGCGAGCGATACGGCGCCGACTTGTACCAGACGGGTGGAAGGCCGAGCACCGGCCACGGATAGCAGGAGCACAGCGTGCAGACGACCAGGTTGTGCACCGTGGGCCCGTTCTCGACGACGACGGTGTGTTCCCCCTGACCGCTGGTGTAGCCGAGTTCCGCAATCGCCGACGGTGCGTCCGCGAGCAGGCGCGTCTTGTACGCCCGGTGGGTCCACGCGCGCGCCACCACGCGCGCGCCGTTGCGGGGCCCAACCTTGTGCTCCATGGTGTCTACGAGCGCGTCGAGCGCCGCGCGGTCCACGAGCCCCTTGTCTACCAGAAGCGACTCGAGTGATTTGACGCGTAGCGCCAGGTCGGAAGGCACCGCCTGGTGTTGTTGATCGAGAGCTGAGTCCAGGCCTCGACTCCGAGCGACATCTGGCGACGCCGCTAGCCCGAACGCTGTGATCGCGCCCTTCAAGAAGCCGCGCCGATGTCCATCCATCAGTCACCTCGGGTCTGGGCAGCTGCTCCGCCGCCGGATTCTACACGACGTAGCACAGGCGGCGAAACAGCGCGCGGTCGCTTCGGCGAGAAGCCGTCGACTGGTTCAACGGCCAGTCCCGATTTACTGGCCCCCGGACCCTAGGTGGCGCTTCAGGCAGGCCCGCAAGGTTCGCCCTCGCGCCGGCGTTCAAGGTATAGGGCCCACGATTGCGCTGTACCTGTTTTGTACCTGATACTCAGGCTTTGAGTGGATTTGGTGGATTGAGGGCTTCGGATCAGGCCTAAGTCGTTGATGGGAGCGAGGATCGCGGGAACGAATCCCACCCTCTCAGCCATCAATAAGTCATTTCAAATCAATAACTTACAGCGCACCAATGGCTGAGCTGTACCTGTTTTGTACCTGAAGTCGCCACGTGGGTGGGTTTTCCACCCTCCTGCCAGCATGTAGACCGATGTAAAGCCCTTGGCTACCATCGCGTCTTGCCCGCCTCTGCAAAGACGTCTATTCGCGGCTAGCGCGACTCCGAGGGCAGCGCCGAGCAATGCCGTCACCGACGTTCCGCTCCCGCCGTGATCGAAATGATGCGCCCTGCGCGAATCTGAACCACTCTGTCGGCGAGGGCGGACGCGTCGTCGCGATCATGCGTGACGTACATCATGGTCACCTTCAACTCCCGCCGCAGTTGATCGAGCTCGGCGCGCAGTGCGGTCCGCAGTTCCGGATCGAGACTGGAGAACGGCTCATCGAGCAGAAGGACCTGGGGCTGACGAACGAGGGCCCGGGCCAACGCGACCCGCTGCTGCTCGCCCCCGGAGAGTTGGTGCGGGTAGCGATCGCCGAGTCGGCCGATTCGCATCATGTCCAAGGCCCGCTGCACACGTGATGCACGTTCGGCCCGCGGCATGGGCGTGGCTCCCAAGACGAAGCCGAGGTTCTCATCGACGGTCAGGTGCGGCCAGAGGGCGAGGTCCTGAAACACGAACCCCAAACCGCGTTCGTGAGGCGGCACTAGGTTGTGACCTGGCCTGGCCACCTGCGTGCCGTTGGCAGTGATAATCCCGGCGTCCGGCACCTCGAGGCCCGCAATCAGACGCAGCAGGGTCGTTTTTCCACACCCACTCGGTCCCAAGATCACGATCGCCTCGCCGGCAAACACGTCGAGGAATACGTCTGTCAGCGCTTGGTGCAGCCCCAAGTGTTTCGACAGATGCGAGACTCCGACGACAGGCACGGTCACGACACGTCCCGGTGGGCGAGGATGGCACCCAGTACGAGCAGCGGCCCCAGAATCATGCTCGCTTGCAGAAGCGCGAGCACGGCGACAGAAGAGGGCGGCGCGTTTGCGATGATTGTGTAAATACGGATCGGTAGTGTCGTCTCACCGGGCGGCGCGACCAGGATGCTGACACCCAGCTCTCCGAACGCCAGGACGAACGCGATCACCCAGGCGGCGACAAGGCCAAGGCGCATTTGCGGGAGCACGATACGCCACATGGTACGGAGCCATCCCGCGCCGCTGACGGCCGCTGCCTCTTCGTGTGACATGGGGACCGTACGGCCGCTGGCGGCCAGAGCAAGTACGGCGACTGGGAGCAGCCGCGCGAGGTAGGCCAGCACCAGCATGGTGTCAGTCCCGTACACCCCGCCGAGTGGTCCCGGGCGATTCCATACGTCAATGAGCCCGACGCCGACCAGCGTACCGGGGACTGCGAACAGCACGACCAGTCCGACATCGGCGAGACGCCCGACGCGGCCGGTTGCTCGTGCTCGCGCGTAGCCGAGCCAGACTGCGATCCCGACGACGGCAGACGCGCCGACAGTCGCGAGCCTCAGGCTGTTGGCGATCGCCTCGCCAGACCCGCCAATCACGGCCAAGATCGACTGGCTATTCAGCGCCTCCCGCGCGAGCACGGCCATCGGTACGCCCAGTGCCATGACGAGCACCGCCGTGACCCCCGCCAGCCCGCCGCGCGAGCGTTCGAATCGCAGCGCACTCGGTGTCCCCGCGCCGCTGCGAGCGCTCACGAAGCGATCGCCCAGGAGCGCGACTGCCGCGACCGCGACGGCCAGGCATAGGGCGAGCAGCGGCAGGGCCAGGAGCGCCGCCCGTCCTGGGTCGTAGAGCGCGGCGAAGGCCGTGAAGATCTCAGTCGTGTAGACGCGGACACGCAGCACGCCTGGCACGCCAAACTCCGACACGGCGAGCACGAAGATCACCAACGCGGCGGCCGTGATGCCCGGGGCCACGAGGGGCACGGTAATGCGCCAGAACACGCCTCGTGGTGCCGCCACCATCAAGGCGGCTTCCTCGAGGCGCCCATCAATCCGGCGGAGGGCGACCTCGGTGGCGAGCATCGAGAGGGGATACAACACCAAGCCAAGCACCAGCACAGCCGCAGGCAGGCTGTAGGTCCACACCGCGAGCGCGTCGTATCCCGCGACCGTCGCCAACAGCCCGCGGTTGCTCCCCAGAAACGTCCACGCGAGTGCCACCACATAGGGAGGCAGGAGCAGCGGTGCCGCCAGCGCGACTCGCAGCAACGCTGTATGGGGAAGCGGCGCCCGCGCGAGGAGCAGACCCAGTGGCGCGCCAATCGCGGTCGCAAGCACGGCAGTGCCGACTCCGAGGCCCGCGGTGTTGAGCAGCAGCCCCCATTGTCGAGCGTCGAGCGCGAATGCCGTCGTCGCCCCACGCAGCGATGTCATCAGAAACGAGGCGAGTGGCAGCACGCAGCCGACGATGAAGAGGGCGGCAGCGAGCCCGATCACGACGGTGCGACTCGAGCGCCACCCCCACATGGTGTCTGCGTGCCGCTGCGATCAGAGACCGAGAATGCCGGCGAGCCTGGCGGTGACGTCTTCGACCCTCTGGGCCGCTTTCGTGAAGTCCAGCGTCATCGGGGTGAACGTCTCAATGGCCGGGATGTTCTTGGGACCCGGCACACCCGCGTGGAGGGGGATCTGCACGGCCGCGGAGCGGGCCAGCTGCGCCTCGACGTCCCGCGAGAGCAGATAGTCGATCAGGCGTTGCCCCTCCTGCACGTGCGGCGCGTTGGCGATCAGAGACACCATGTTGGGCATCACGGGCACGCCCAGGCCGGCCGCATCAGGCAGGACCATCGCGATAGGCTGCCCGTCTTCGATCGCGACGTTGACGTCATCAGTATCGGTGAGGCCAACCTTGACCTCGCCTCGGGCCACCAGGTCCCTGACCACCGAGTTTCCATCCACAATCTTCACGTGGTTGGCTTTCAACTGACTGAAGAAGACGTCCATGCGCTGGTCACCGGCCGCGGCATAGAGCGCAGCGACGTGGAAGGAGGTCGAGCCGAACCGGGGATCGGCAATTGCCACCTGGCCACGCCAGCGGGGATCGGCCAGGTCGAAGACCGATTTCGGGGCGTCCGCAGGCGTCACCAAATTCGTGTTGTACGCGATGACGCGAATGCGCGCGGAGAAGCCTGTCCAGTAGCCCTCCGTATCCACGAGCGCCGTCGGGATGCCTTCGGCGTTCGGCGAACGGTACGACGCGAGCGCCTTGCGTGACTTGAGCACCAAGGTGCGCACGGGCTCGTTCGACCAGAAGACATCGGCCTGTGGTCGAGCCTGCTCCGCGAGCAGACGATTGGCGAGTCCCGTGGATTTCGTCTCCTCGGTGTCGTAGACGGCGTTCACCGTCACGCCCGACTGTTGCTCGTACGCGCGAAGGACAGGCTCGGAGAAGACACGGTCGGTCGAGACGTAGATGGTGACCGTGCGCGGCGCTTGCGCGCCCGGATCGGATCCGCCACAGGCAGTGAGTGCACCTACGGTGATGGTGGCCAGGGCGGCGCCGAGGGCAGGTCGGTATCGGTGCGGCATGGCCTACCTCGTGACGACGGTCAGATCATCGAAGTGCGTGACTGAATCGGCCTTGGTCCAGACGCCCACGCGGCCGGCGGCAGCGAACGTGGCGTCCTCGACCTCGTAGAGGGCCACGCCGTTGAGGGATACCTCGAAACGCGGCCCGGTCGCGACGACGCGCAGGGTGCTCCATTGGCCAGCCGGCACTTTCGAGGCCTTCCCATAGGTGCGGCCCGCACCTTTGAGCGGCAGATCGATCCGTCGACCGCCCTCGACTTTGTACAACACCACGTTTTTTTCCAGCGCGTTGGCCCGCACCAGGTAGTAGTTGTCTTCGTCCTGATACCGCCAGACCAGCCCGGCAGCCTGGTCGACGCGCCCCGACACGGGCCTGAAACGCACGGACAGCTCGACATCCGCCGCGGAGACATCGTTCACAACTGCGGAGGGAAACCGCGATCGCGTCGCGTCGGCACTTGTTTGGGCCAGATACCGGTTCGTGCCTTCAGCTTGCACGACCCAGGTGCCTGGCGCGCCGACTTTGGCGGTATGCCCGAAGGCAAAGCCCTTGGGGGGCTGGCCGACTGCGTCAGCGCTGAAATCGACGGTGCGGTTGGCAGCGTGGCCGACCACAGTCGCAGCAGCCAGCACGAGAACACTCACATACTTGATGCGCATAACGTCTCCCTCGTCACCGCCGCCGCCGCGAGGATTGGAGCGGGCGGCTCGCTTTCGTCTTAGGCGCGCGAGCACTGGGCCTTGCGACGGGCCGTAGGCGCGAGACCCGTGCCGATTGCGCAAACGCGCCATACAGCGACTCGAAGAGTGTGATGCCGCGCTCCAACAGCAGATCGTCCTCAGGGGTCGTGAGTTGCAGCCCGTCGATGAGGGTGCCCACCGTGCCTGCGTCCGGCGCCCCAAAGCGGGGATCCTTCAGGTCGAGGTCGTGCACGATCTGCGCGATGCGAGCCACCGCGGGGTCCGTGATGCCGAAGACGGTGCACAGGGTCTCGAAGGTGCATCCCTCGCCCCGATGACCGAACTCGACACCGAACATGTCGAAGGCAACGGCGTCGTTCGCAGGAAGCGATTCGCGGTCAGCCGCGAACGCGAATCGCGCGTGAGCATCGATGAAGCGTCGAATCAGCCACGCTGAACCCATGCGGTCCACGCCGGGACGCGGTCGCGTCACCCACAAGCGCCTCGTGTACGACACGGCATCGGTCGCAACGACGCCGGTTGATGAGCTCGCCACCCGGTGCGGCGGACGTGCCAACTCTTCGAGTTCCGCGACCAGCGCCGCGGCGCGGTCGCGTCCGGCGCTGCCGAAGAAGTCGATGCGCTCGAGCGCCGACAGCCGCTCGCGAAACCCCTCGACGAGACGGGCCACCGCCGGGGCGCGGGTCCCTCGCGGACGCCGCTTCGTGTTCACGCGTGCGAGCACGGCCTCGACCTCGTGCGCGAGGGCGCCGTAGGCGTCCTGCCGCGCGCGACGGAACTCGTCCACCAGGGCGTCGTCCGAGAAGGTGTCGACGTTGTCGGCGGCGAACACCGTCGCGTCGCCGCCCGCGCTCGTGACCTCCGACTTCAGCCACTCGAAGTCTTCACGCGTGGCAGCGGTGTCGGGGAGCGCGTAGACCGCCTGCTTGACCGGAATCGCCCCAAGCTGCTGCAACCGGCGCCAGGTGCGTACGCGCAGGTTGGACGGAGACGCCGGCAGCTGATGCACGAACAGCAGCCAGCGGCGCGCTCCTGAGTGTGGAACGGTCATGGTCGAGACGGGGTCGGGCCGCGTGGCGGTCGGTCTGCGCATGTTGACGGTGTAACGTATGTTCAGAATATAGTACGTTGGTTGCGGAATGCGGCATATCGCAGTCGCAGGGAGATTGAAGATGAAGAGGATGGTCAAACGGCTGGTAGCCGCCACAACGGTGTGCGGCTGGTTCATGAGCAGCGGCGCGCCGGCGCTGACAGCACAAGAAGTGCCGGCCGAATACCAGGCGGTCATGAAGGCCCTGGGCAAGACTGGTGACTTCAAGGACGGCGTGCTCAAGGTCAACATCCCGCGCAACGATGTGCGGGTGACGATTGCCGGTCGCCCGGCCGCCACACCCTTCGGATTCGGTGGTTGGATTGCGCTCACCAAGGGCGATGCCGGTCACGAGGTGATGATGGGCGACCTGGTGCTCACCGAGGACGAGGTGAACCCCGTGATGTCGGCGCTCCTGAACAGTGGCCTCGACGTCACGGCCCTGCACAATCACTTCTTCTGGGACGCGCCGAAGATGTATTTCATGCACGTGCACGGCATGGGCACGGCCGGAGACCTTGCCACGCGCGTGAAACCCGCCATCGACCTGATCGATCAAGCGGCCAAGAAGGCGGCAAGCGCACCCCCTGCACCCGCGAGCGCGGGCAAGCTCGACAGTGCCGCACTTGCGTCCGTCATCGGGCATCCGGGTGAACAAACGGGCCCCGTGTACAAGATCACGATCGGCCGACCGGATATCAACCTGCGCGAACACGGGGCGGCCGTGAACGCCCGCATGGGGCTGAACACCTGGGCGGCATTCGCCGGGTCGGACGCCGACGCGATGGTCGCGGGCGACGTCGCGATGCTCGAGAAAGAAGTCACACCCGTGTTGAAAGCGCTGCGGGCCAATGGTCTGAACATCGTGGCCATTCACCACCACATGACAGGCGTCGCCCCCACCGTAATCTTCCTGCACTATTACGGCACCGGACCGGCCGCCGCGCTCGCGCGCGGCGTCCGCGCGGCTGTTGATCTGCTCGGCAAGCCTTAGGAGAACGGCACATGGTCGCCACAGTTCTGACCGCACTTCTGGCGCTCACGGCGCTGGCGCAACCGTCCGCTCGCGGTGCGTCGCCGCACGTCGTGTTCGTGTGCGAGCACGGCGCGGCTAAGAGTCTCATCGCCAGTGCCTACTTCAATAAGCTGGC
This sequence comes from Acidobacteriota bacterium, assembly GCA_031404695.1. Lineage (GTDB taxonomy): Bacteria > Acidobacteriota > Vicinamibacteria > Vicinamibacterales > UBA2999 > CADEFD01. The sequence continues at coordinate 20,497 of JANNIB010000030.1, read as the reverse complement.
CGCCGAGCGCGGGCTCGCGGCCCGCGCGACGTATCGCGGCGTCGATACTCAGGATGCATTGTCTGTTCGAGCCGTGGCCGGCTTGAAGGAGGACGGGCTGCCCATCCCAGACGGCCGCCCGACCGCCATCTCGGCTGCGGACCTGGCGGCGGCAACGCACTTCTTCGCGATCGGTTGTGCCCTGCCGGCAGATGCCACGGCGACCGGGAAGGCGAGCTCGTGGAATGACGTGCCCGACGATCAAGGCTACGGGCCGATGCGCGACGCCATCGTGCGTCATGTCCGGTTGCTGATCGATTCCCTGCGCTGACGGATTGGGCCCGGTCACGTCATGGCGCACGCACAGGCAGCGCCCGACACTGTCACGGTGTCCGCGTGGCAGTTCTACTCCTACTTCCTATGGCTGGGCACGTTCGGGTTCGGCGGGCCCATCGCGCTCGCCGGGTTCATGCAGCGGGATCTCGTCGATGAGCGGCGTTGGATCAGTAGCGACGACTACATGGACGGCTTGGCGCTGTCGCAGCTCGCGCCAGGCCCGCTGGCCGCCCAGCTCGCGATCTATCTCGGCTAAGTGCGCGGAAGCGTGATCGGCGCCACCATCGTGGCTGTGCTGTTCGTGTTGCCGTCGTTCCTGATGGTGTGGGGCATCTCCGTCGCCTACGTCAGATTCGGCGGCCTGCCGTGGATGCAGGCCGTGTTCTACGGCGTGGGTGCCGCCGTGATCGGCATCGTCGCGAGGTCGGCGGTCAAGCTGACCCGCCTCACGCTGCGCTCGAGTCGGCTACTCTGGATCATCGGCGCTGTTATGGCGCTGACCACGGCCTGGACCGAGCGGGAAATCGCGTGGCTCTTTATCCTCGCCGGATGCGTGGCGGTGGCATTCGCGGCCTCGCGCGTCCCCCCGCTCCCGCCGGCCGTGGCGAGCGCCCCCGCGCTGGTCACCTGGGCATTGCCACCTATGACGACCTACGCCGCCGCGTCGCTGCCGACGATCTTCTGGTTCTTCGTGAAGGCTGGAGCGTTCGTATTTGGCAGCGGGCTGGCGATCGTGCCGTTCCTGTACGGAGAAGTGGTGCAGGTGAACCACTGGTTGACCGATCGCGAGTTCCTCGATGCCGTGGCCGTGGCGATGACCACACCGGGCCCGGTGGTCATTACCGTTGCGTTCATCGGCTACCTGATGGCCGGGTCCTGGGGGATGACGGTCGCCGCCGTCGGGGTGTTCCTCCCCGTGTACCTGCTGGTCGTCATTCCGGCGCCGTACTTCCGCCGACATCGGTCCCAGCCCACAGTCAAGGCCTTCGTCGACGGCGTGAGCGCCGCGGCCACGGGGCCATCGCCGGCGCCGCCTATGTCCTGGGCACGCGGGCGTTGACAGATGTCGTCACTGTGGCGGTCGCAGGAGTGACGTTCGTTGTGCTCTCCAGGCGGAAGGTCTCGGAGTTGTGGCTGATCGCCGCGGCGGCGATGCTGGGTGTGGTGGTGTGGAGAGCGTGAACGTAATCGTTCGGGCTCTCTCGCTCGGCTTGGTGCTGCTTGGGACGCTGCCCGCACACGGCCAGCCGGCTCCGCCCCCGCAGCTTCGAGCGGGCACGCTCGACTCCACCCACGCCATCGACGGCCGTCTCGATGAGCCTGCGTGGGCGTCCGCGGGCATCATCGATACGTTGATCCAGGCGGACCCTCGAGAGGGACAGCCTGCCTCGGCACGCACCACGGTGCGCGTCCTCGCGGGGCCGAAGGCCATCATCATCGGCATCGACGCCGAGCAGCCCGCGGGTGTGGGCATTGTCAGTTTTAACATCCGGCGCGACGCCGCGCTCACGCAGGAAGATCACGTGCGGCTCGTGCTCGGCCCCTTCATGGACGGGCGCTCTGGCTACGTTTTCGCGCTCAACCCCAGCGGCGCGCGCTACGACGGCATCGTCAATCCGGGCGGAGAGAACGACAACGCCGAGTGGGACGGCATCTGGGATGCGGCGGTGATCCGGCGCGACGGGGGCTGGAGCGCGGAGGTGTGGATTCCGTTCCTGACCCTGAGCTTCAAGCCGGGGCTCGATACCTGGCACTTCAACGTGCAGCGGCGGATTCAGGGCCTGCTCGAAACCGACCGCTGGGCATCGGCGGGGCGCCAGTACCAGGTGACGCAGACCAGCCGTGCCGGCCTGCTCACGAACCTTCCGGCGATCGACCTTGGGCGGGGGCTCAGCGTGAGACCTGCCGTCCGGGCTGGCGCCGGCGTACCGTCTCCATCGGCTGATGCCGACGCCGAGGTCCGCGGCAGCCTCGATGTCACGAAGCGGCTCGGCGCCAACCTGCTCGCCTCAGCCACAGTGAACACCGACTTCGCGGAAACCGAGGTCGACACGCGGCGCACGAACCTCACGCGCTTTCCCGTGTTCTTCCCGGAGAAGCGGACGTTTTTCCTGGAGGGCGATGACATCTTCGCGTTCGGCCTGGGCCTGGACCAGGTTGTGCTGCCGTATTTCAGCCGTCGCATCGGTCTGGTCGCGGGCACCGAGGTGCCCATCCTCGCAGGTGGCAAGATCAACGGCCGGGTGGGGAACACCAACGTGGGCGGCCTCGTCGTGGGCACGAACGACCGCGCCGGCGTCGTCGAGGACGAGTCGATGATGGCCGTGGCACGGGTGAAGCAGAACCTGTGGCGGGAGTCGTGGCTCGGTGCGATGGCCACCGTGGGCGACCCGCTCGGAGGCTCTGGCCGCTGGCTCGTCGGCGGCGACTTCACGTATGCGACGTCGCGACTACGCGGCGACCGGAATTTTCTGGTCGGCGTGTGGGGGCTCGCCACCGACCGGCACGCGGGCGACGACGCGTCGGCCTACGGCGTGAAGGTGGATTACCCCAACGACAAATGGGACATCGCCCTCAACTACAAGCGCATCGGCCGCGACTTCGCGCCGGCGCTCGGCTTCGTTCCCCGCCCTGCCGTGCAGCTGTTCCATCTCGGCATCGACAACCGCACGCGCATCGCCCGCGGACCCTTTCAGCAGCTGGTGCACGAGTTCCGCCCCTTCGTGGCCACGGACCTTGCCGGCCGGTGGGAGAGCTACCGCGTGTTCTTCGCCCCCATCAACTGGCGCTTCCGCAGCGGCGACCGCTTCGAGGTCAACGTGAACCCGGTGGGGGAGCGCCTCGTAGCCCCGTTCGAGGTGTCGGACGGCGTAGTGATCGCGCCTGGCCGCTATCACTGGAAGCAGTACCGTCTGGAGGTGGGCACGGCCCAGAAGCGGCGGCTCTACTCGCAGGTCACTTGGGGGTTTGGCGGGTTCTACGACGGCTCGATCGACCAGCTCATCTGGACGGGCGCCTGGAACCCGACGGCGCTCTTCACCATCGAGTTCACCGGGGAACGAAACATGGGTCGGCTCCCGTCTGGAAACTTCGACCAGACCCTGGTCGGCAACCGCATCAGACTGAACGTCTCGCCCAACCTGTCGGTTGCCAGCTACGTGCAGTACGACACGATCACGGATTCCGTCGGAGTCAACACCCGCCTGCGCTGGACGTTCCGGCCAGAAGCCGACCTGTTCGTGGTCTACAACCACAACATTCGTTCGGTCGTCGATCGCTGGCAGCTCGACTCGAATCAACTCGTGATGAAGGTGCAGTACGCCTGGCGGCGGTAGCGCTGTGTGACGCAGGGCTCGGGTGCGATTGGACGCCGCCGGTTGCGCTCGCGGGTCGCTACGTCGATTAGCGGGTGCGGCGAGCGAGGTCGCGGAGCCCCTCGACCAGTCGATCCACTTCCGCGAGGCTCGTATAGAGGTAGCACGACGCGCGCACCGCCTCGGTCAAGCCGAAGCGCTTCAGCAACGGCAATGCGGCCATGTCGCCGCCCCGTACGGCGATGCCGCGCTCGTCGAGGCCCTTTACGACCGCGGCGACGGGCACGCCGGCCAGCGTGAACGTGAAAACCGGCACGCGCGTGTTGACGTCATCGAGGGCGCCGAGCACACGAAGTCCGGGCACCCCGGCGGCGCGGTCGCGGAACTGGGCAACCAGCGCGGCGTCGTGTTGGCCAATAGCCGCCAGGTCGAAGCGCATTAGGGTATCGAGCGCCGCCGCCAGACCCACCGCCCCGGACACGTTGGGAGTGCCGGCCTGGTACTTGAGGGCGCCGTGCTCGAACTGCGCGGTGTCGCCGCTGACCTCGTGGGCCATGTTGCTGCCCAGCTGGTAGGGAGGCATCGCATCGAGCGTGGATTGCTTCGCCCACAGCACCCCCGTGCCCATCGGCCCGAGCAGCTTGTGGCCAGAGCAGGCCAGAAAGTCACAGCCGAGCGCTTGTACGTCGATGGGGCGATGCGGAGCCGACTGCGCGGCGTCTATGAACACCGCGACGTTCCTGGCGCGGGCCAAGCGGCACAGCTCTTCGGCTGGAGCGACCAGGCCCAGCACGTTAGAGACGTGACTGAACGCAAACAGCTTGGTGCGGGCGGTCAACGCGGCCGCGACTTGCTCCAAAGACAGCCGGCCCTGGTCGTCGACGTCGACGACGACCACCCGGGCGCCGGCGCGCTCCGCTATTGCCCGCCAGGGCAGCAGGTTGGAGTAGTGCTCGGCAATGCTGAGGACGATCTCGTCGCCCCGGGCGATATTGGCGGCGCCCGAGGTCGAGGCCACGAGGTTGATGGCCTCAGTGGTGCCTTTCGTGAACACGACCTCTCTGGCCGCCGAGGCGTTAATGAAGCGCGCTACCGCGGTTCGGGCCGCCCCATACTGCTCGGCCGCGCGTCGGGCGAGCGTATGGAGCGCTGCAGCCGGATTGGCGTTGTCTGACTGATAGAAGTGGGACACCGCGTCGATGACGGCGCGTGGGCGAAGCGTGGTGGCGGCGCTGTCGAGGTAAGCCAATGGGTGACCGTTGACCTGCTGCGCGATGGCAGGGAAGTGCTGACGCCAGACCTCGACGTCGGGCCGCACCGAGCCGAGCGGAACTCCTTGGGCGGCGGCACCCGGCCAGACGAGTCGGCTACCAAAGGCGGCGCCCCCGGAAGCACTGAGAAACGAACGACGGTCCAGCTCCATGATGCCCCCTCTGAACAGTAATGAGTAAGTAACAGTCGTTTCAGTATCTGTACTTTTATTTCAAAGTCAATAACTGCGGCGCGACGCTATCCACTGCGAACGCACCGGTAAGAAACAGAGCTTCGGGCGCAGGTCTGTCTCGTGCATGGGGCCGAGGAGCGCCCGCAAGGCGCGACCTTCACCGCTTCGTCATAGGCGACGCGTGGAGGACGCAGGTGCGGCTTGGTCGTGGACCCACGCACGCCAGAGAAGGGGCGTAAGGTTCGACCTCGTGGCCGCGTTCAAGGTACGGAGCGTGGCGTTGCGCTGTACCTGTTTTGTACCTGATACTCAGGCTTTGAGTGGATTTGGTGATTTGAGGGCTTCGGATCAGGCCTAAGTCGTTGATGGGAGCGAGGATCGCGGGAACGAATCCCACCCTCTCCGCCAAACACACCTCCGGCGTCACGGCGCTTTCGCCGACCTTCACGACCTGTCCCCTACACATAGAACGCTGCTGTAGGGCGAAACCTTACGGGCCGAGCCCCCGGACGTCAGCGCCTGTCCTCGGGCCGTCGACCGCCACCGCATAAGCCTTCAGCAGGGTCACCATGGCGAGAACGCCGCCGGTCGCCTTCTTTCGGCTCCGCCCTCCTGCTGACCTGTGCCATCCTCCCACCGGCGGCGCGCGGCACACGTGCCGCACGATGCCTCGCACGCCGGTAGAGCGGAGGCTCCACGCGGATGACAGATACCGCACATCGATCCGACCTTGCTGGGCTCGACGCCCAGCGCCTGAACGGGCGACTCCGGCTGAGCGGACTCGTGGCCACGCTGGTGTTCCTGGTGATGGTGGCATCGGACCTGCTGATGCTGACCACGCTCGATGTCTCCCGGCCGTACTCCTTCTGGACGGATGCCGCGGGCCTGCCCCAGCGGCAAGTGACCGTGGGCTACTACCTTGGTGTGCTGACGATTCCGTTCTACGTTGTCGGCGGATGGCATCTGTCACTCGCCATTCGATCCGCGGGTTCCTGGGCGTCCCGGTGGGTGCTCGTGGCGATCGGGTATACCGCCTGCCTCTGCACCGTGTGGCACGCCTCCTTCGCATTCACGCGGTCAATCCTTCGCGCTGAACTCGCTGCCGGCAGCAGCGTCAGCCCTGGCCCCGAGGCGCTACTCGCGTTCGGCACTTACGCGATGCCGCTCTTTCGGTTCGGGCTGGGGGTCGCGGGGTCGGCGTTCCTGCTGGCCTTTGGTCTCGCGGTGTTGGGCAGGACGCACTATCCGCGCTGGGCCGGAGTGGCACTACCGGCGCTCTACATAGTGGTGGCCGTTCTTCTCGGCCCCTACGTGCCCGTCTGGGCGGGAGTCGTGCTGCGCGCGGGAGGGTGGAACGTCGGTGGCGTCGCAGTGTTTGCGCTCTCCACGGTACTGCTGTGGCACGCGCCGAAAGCCGTGGACGCATGACGACCGGGACGCCGAAGATGGCCACGATGAAGGCGTCCGCACTTGCGCAGCCGCGCTTCAAGGCCGATCCCTATCCCTTCTACGCGCGCATGCGCGCCGAGAACCCCGTCTTCCAGGCCTCGATTCCGTTCATCGGGCGTGGCTGGTTCGTCACGCGCTACGACGACGTGGTCACTGTGGCGAAGGACGACCGGTTCTCGCGGGACATCCAGCCCCTGGTGCGCTGGTTGCCGGCGTTGGTGCGCGTGCCGCTGACCCGCCAGATGCTGAGTCAGGACCCTCCGGATCACACCCGCTTGCGACGGCTCGTGAGTCAGGCCTTCACCCCCCGCCGGATTGAGCGGCTCCGCGACCGCATCCAGATGGTGTGCGACGAGCGGCTGGAGGCCGCGTCGCGCAGGGCGTCTTTCGATCTGGTCCGAGACTACGCCCTTCCCATACCGCTCACCGTCATCGCCGAACTGCTCGGGATCCCGGGCCAGGATCGGCAGCGCTTTCATCGCCTGGCCCAGGGCACCCTCCCGATCGGCGTCGCCTCCGGCATCTTCGACATCCCGATGGCGCTCCCGTACGTCTGGTTGATCACGCGGTACTTCCGGCGGCTGTTCGCGGAGCGCCGCGCTCGCCCCGGCGACGACCTGATCTCGGCGCTCGTGCAGGCCGAAGACGGAGGCGACCGCCTTGACCAAGACGAGCTCTTCGGCATCGCCGTGTTGCTGCTCGTGGCTGGCTACGAGACCACGACGCACCTCATGGGCAGCGCTGCGCTCGCGCTGCTGCAGCACCCGGACCATCGCGCGCGGTTCGTGAGCGAGCCGGGCCTCGCCGGATCCGCGATCGAGGAACTGCTGCGTTATTCGAGCCCGGGGGAGATGGCCACGCCACGCATCGCCCGCGAGAACGTCACCCTCGCGGGCGTGACCATCCCGCGCGGCGCGTGGGTCATTGGCGTACTTGGCTCAGCCAACCGCGACGAGACGGTGTTCCGCGACCCGGACACGCTCGACCTCACGCGCGATCCCAACCCGCACGTGGCGTTCGGTCAGGGCCGGCACTTCTGCCTGGGCGCAAGCCTGGCCCGCATGGAAGCGCAGGTGGCCCTGACGACGCTGTTCGCGCGTTTCCCGGGTCTGCGATTGACCCAGCCCGCGGAGTCGCTGCGCTGGCGCGCGCTGCTTCCGCTGCGAGGACTGGCCGAGCTACCAGTGACCGTCTGACCGGAGTGGTGGCTGGCTCGTGAAGACCCATGCCGCGTGAGCTCAGCCTCCGAAGAACTTCATGACCACGTCGTTCCAGGCGTCCGGAGTTTCGAAGTAGGGTGAGTGGCCGACGCCAGGCAGTACCGCGAGTCGAGCGCCCTTGATCGCCGCGGCCACCGCGCGAACGGCGGCAGGGGGGAACACTTCGTCCTCGGCGCCCAAGATCACCAGGGCGGGGACATTGAGGCGCCTGACGGCTTCGAGCGGGTACGACGTCGCGCGCAGCTTCTCGGACATCCCCGTCGGCGAGGCCCCGCCGATCTGCTTGTAGAGAAACGCCTTCGCGGGGTCTCGTTGGCCAAGCGCGTTGGTCAAGCCCGGGTGCTGTGTGATGGGCAGCTGATCAGGCGGTGTGCCAGGAAGGGGCGACTGTCGCCAAGAGACGGCTTCAGGCACGTCGACGCCGGCAATCGTGTCAGCAAACACCAGGGAACGGACGCGTGTCGGGTACTTCAATGCGAAGCCCATGACCGCCCAGCCGCCCATCGACTGTCCGACCAGATGGGCGCTCGTGATGTTCAGGTGGTCGAGCAACGCCTTGAGATCTTCGACCGCCACTTCTGGGCTGGAGCGCCTGTTCACGTTGGTCGAGCGTCCGAACCCCCGCTGGTCCCACGTGATCACGCGGTACTTCTGCGCCAGCACCACGACCTGCTGAAACCAGACGGCGTGAGTGCCGCCGTTGCCGTGCGACAGTACCACCGGGTCGCCGGCGCCCACGGACTCGAAGTAAATCTGTTCGCCATCGACCGTGACGGAGCCGGACTGCAGCATCAGGTCTGCGGCCGGCGCAGGGGTGGCCGACATAGTCAGTAACAACGCAGCAGTCGCGATCGAGATTCGTCGTGTTGGCAGTGTCGTGACCATGAATGCCTCCAGTGTTCCGGGTGTCCGAGACAGCGGTGACTGACAAACGCTGCCGCCGGGTGGCGAGTCGCCCAAACGAGGCGCTGCGTCCGCGCGAGAAGTCAAGGCTTCGATGCGGTGGAGAGGTTGAACGCCGTATTGAAGCAGACCGCCTCGCGATAGCCGGGCGATACCGTGATCAGGCCGGGTGTGTCGTCCTTCATCGCCTGGAAGACCGGCTCCGTCGTGCGCCACAGCCCGTCGCGTCCGCCTGCCACGCCGCCATCGTGATGAGCTGGAATGACCACATCAGGCCGGTAGGTGTGCAGGTACTCCATCTCCTGCGCGGTCGCGCGGGCAAAATAGTACGACGGCAATAGAGCTGTAATCGCCAGGTCCACCCGTCCGATTCGCGCCATGACCGCCCGTTCGAAGTCCGTGATTGCGCCGGCGCTGTCGCGGTACATAACCCGGAAGCCGCTGCTGAACGTGATGAGGTAGGCGAGGGTGCCTTCGGTTGTCACACGCGGGTCGGCACTACCGCGCGCACGGATGTCGGCATCCTGGTTGCGCTGCTCGACCGTCGGCGGCGGCATCAGCGCCCGGAACACAGGGTTCATCAGGTCGGCCACCGCCGCATCCGGCGCGCCGTGGAGCCCGAGTATGGGCTCGACCGTGAAGCCGTCGAAGCGGAGTAGTTCACCGCCGCGGCCGGTCGCAGGGCGAATCTGACTCTCGGCGAGACCCTGCTTGAGCAGGGCGTCGATTGTCACGGGCGCGCCGACCACCGTGGCCTTGGTCCTTTGGGCGATCGAGGTGGCGTCGGACATGTGGTCGAAGTGCCCGTGGCCGAGGAGCATCACGTCGGCCGTTCTGATGTCGGCGGCCTTGACCCCGGTAAGCGGGTAACCGCCACCGCGATCGTAGTAGGCGTCGAGCAAGAGAATGTGGCCGTCGTAGACCAGCTCGAAGTTGGAGAAACCCGTCCAGCGCACGGCCAGGGTCCGGGGGTTGCGCGGATACACGCCACTGGTCGATACCAGCGTGGGCGCGATACACGCCGGATCGCGTGACTCGCCGGCGCCGGCGGCATCGAGCGCGGGGTTCCGGGCCGCGCGCGGGTCGACGAACGAAATGGCGCTGACCGAGCCGGCCAGCGCGATGAGTCCGGCAAGCAGGGCGCCCTTGAATAGTAGTGTCGGTATGGGTCGTGGCATGGTGTCCTCAGTGCGGCGTCACCGCAAACTCCCAGTGCGCCTTCGCTCGGGCCAGCACCGGATCGCGGTCCTCAACCAAGAGGAACCGCCGGCGAATCAAGTCGTCGGTCGCCTCGGTGATGCGGCTCATGTAGTCGTCCAGGCTGCGGTAGCGCTCTGCGATGGAGACTCGGGGGTCGCCTCGCCGCCGTCCGTCGTTCGGCGCGCGCGGCAACGGGATGTACGAGCCGAGAATCTGGTAGATGTCCTCCGGGTTGCCGATGCGGGCGTCGCGGAAGTTCCAGCCCGTAAACGTCGCCAGCGGGACCGCGAGCTCTGGGTCGCGGACGCCGGCCAGCTCGTTGCCGTCGCTGTCTACCTGTGGGACGAGGAACGGCAGTGGAACGAACGTGCCGCCGGTCAGCCGTCCCGGTCCGACGATGGTGCGCGGGTCGGCCACACCTGGGAGCGTTGGGAACTTGAGCTGCCGAAGTGCGACGAGCGTCCCATTTCGCAAGCGCGGGTACTGGTTCGGCGGCGGCGCCACGTCCTCGGACGCCCACTGGTGAAGGGCGCGCAGCAGGCCGCGCATGATGTCCTTCTGCGGCAGGGTGTTCGAGAGCTGCTGACCGTCATTGAAGCCGTTGGGGCCGGGCACCGGTCGGCGGTCCGGAGGAAACGGAAACGGCAGGTGCTGGGCGCCGGACAGCAGATAGATCCGCACATTGTCGGGGACCGCCAGGTCGCGCGTGCCGTCCAGGCTGGTGTGTGTCAGCGCCGCCGCCCGTCCGCCGCCCCAGTATTCGACGGGCGTATTCGTGTAGAAGACCTTCGGCCGCTGGTCCGGGCGATAGCGCGATTGCAGGCCGCCGCGGCTGCCGTCAACGTCTGTCTCGTCGGCATCGGTGAAGGGAAACTGCGTGGGCGCGAACATGGCGCCGTGACTCGGCGTGGCGAACCGCTGGTTGTAGAATCCGCGCGCCGCGCCGGCGATGTGAATCCACATCGCGTCGAACACGCGGCGGTCGCGCTCGTCGACGTTGAATCCCTCGTGGAGGAACGTCCGCAGGAAGCGACCGGTCTGTGAGTTGCCGTAGACGTACGCCCTGGTGCCGTGCACGGGTAGGTCGGTGCGCTGGCGGAAGGCCGAGGCAGCGTCACGCATCGCCGCGAAGCCCACACCTGAGACCACCGTGAATGCTGGACGGTAGGTGACCCGGTAAAGCATTCCGGGCTCGAACCCACTGTCCAACTGGAGCTTCGGCAAAGACCCACCGGGCGCGAAGCGCCAGCGTTCGCGCGGGACCGTCACCTCGGCGCCCCAATAGGTCTTGCGCACGGTGAGCCGATCGGTCGGGCTTGCAGGATCCAGCGGTGGGTAGACCACGGGAGGCCGGGTGGGCGCGTCGATGATGAACGCCTCGGTGACCCGCTCATTGACGATGAGGTCCACACTCAACGGGTCGACGCGCGCGTCCGCGGGGAGCGTGACCGGCGGGGCGGCGAGGCGAAGCCCGGTCGCCGGGACGTCGAACTCCCAACCCACCCACACCAGCGTGTAGCCCTCGTTCATCAGAAAGCCGTCGCCAGCGCCGGCCGCGGTGGTCGGGTCGTTCCCGGCCCCTCGGCCGAACATCCCGAACAGCGTGCCCTTGCCCCCGCGATTGGCGACCTCGAACAGCATCACGCCGTTGCCCCTGGCCGGGTCGCTTGGCTGGACTACATAGAGGTCCGACGAGAAGTGCACGCGCCCCTGGGCATCCCGAGGCGCGTACTCGAGATCCACGATGCCGCGGTTGTGCGGATCGACCGGGTCGACGGCGAATTCGATGCGGCCGGTGAGCTGCTCGTAGGTGCCGCGTGTGCCGAACACGCGGCCGTCGGCCACGGGCCTGCGGGTGGTGATGGTGACACCGACGACATCCGCTGCGGCTGGCGCGGCCCAGCCCAGACAGGCGGCAATCGTGAAGAACGCGCACGCGCACCGACGGTGTGTCATGGTCGTAACCTCAGCCGCGAGAGTCCCTGGAGGTCGCTGCGTTCTCTACGATTGGACCGTCCAACGGCGACGTTTTTGTGGCAGGGTCGCGACTGAATTGCATCGAAGTGCCGAGTCGCGTCACGGCATGCGACAGGTAAAGTTGGCGGCGTCGTCGATACTGCCCGTACCGTTGTAGCGAGCGACCTGAGGATAGGCGCAGAGCGGCCGCGTGCGGTCGATCGTGCCTCCGCTGGAGTGCGCCGCGACGATCCGCTGAGGGGAGACTCCGGTGTCGACCCACGCGTCGAGAGGCGTCACCATGTCGAACGTATTCGGTCCCTCGCCACCACGGCAGTGGCCCATGCCTGGCACCATGAAGAGCCGCAGCCATCTGGCGTTGGTCGCGGGTGCCGTGGTCGCCAGCGCCGCTCGTGCATGGAAGTCGACACTGGCGCCAGGCGGGATCGCGGGATCGCCCCACCCGTGATACATCAGGAGCTTTCCGCCGCGGCGGGCGAACGCGCTCAGGTCCGGGTCGATGGCTGTGAGGGCGCCGTGTGCGGCCTTGACCGCCAAAGGAAGGTCGCGCTGAAGAGTGAAGGCTCTCCAGTGCCACTTCGGATCTTGGAACACGACGTATCGGTATTGATCCCACGCGTTCTCCAACCAGGGGCCCACGCGGGCCAGACCTTCCGCCCAGCCCAACTCGCTGCCTGGTGCCAGGCCCGGGAACACGTCCGTGCCTGTTGCGCTATCGCGCAACGGGCTCAGCAGCTGTCGCGCCACCGCCACCTGTGGCGGGGTGAGGCATGTTGCCGCGTCGCTGTCGGTGCACTGGATGGAACGCGGGTCGAACCGACACCGCGAGGGGTCCTCGATGAGGCCGTCCTTCAGTCCGTCGTCGGCATCGCACGCGTCGAGAACGGCCCCATGGATCATCGGAAACTTGCTGGCCGGGATGGCCGTGACGGGTTCAGTGAACATCGCTTGCGCCATCGAGATGCGCCACGCATCCAGGTGGGTCTTCGGGTTCGCCGCCGCGCCGGCGATGATGCCGTCGAAATCGTCTGGAAATCGGGACGCCGCCATCAGGGCCTGCCGGCCACCGGTTGAACATCCCTCGAAGTACGAACGTTCAGGAGGAGTTCCGTAGAACGCCTCGATGACGGTCTTCGCCTTCACCGCCATCTCGTGCTCAGACCGAAACGCGTAGTCGAGCAGTTTCTCCGGATGCCCCATGGCGAATGCAGCGGACTCGCCCGTGTGACCTGTGTCAGTAGAACTTGCCGCGTAGCCGTTCTTCAGGGCCGCATCCATGGCCGGGTAGTTGATCGTGCCTCCCCAACTGCCATTGCCGACCGCCAGGAACTTACCGTTCCATCTGGCCGTCGGGAGCCATACCTCGACTGTGATGTCGGAATCGGCTGTCGGCGCGACCGTCACGGCCACCCGGCAGAAGGTGACCGAGTTACGAAACGGCTGCCCGGCCGTACGGCCTCCCACTGCTGTGCGGGAGAAACCCTGCACACCGAACGATTCAGCCGCGACAATTCGGGAATAGGGCAGCGTCAGCGTAGCCAGGCTGGCGCACGACGCGGCCGTCGTGGCGGATGCCTCGTCGAACGGTCTCGACGATCCGTGGCTCGCCACTGCCGCGGTCAGTGTCACGCTGAGCCCGAACGATGTCAGTGCGCCGCGCTTCATGCCGCTCCTCTGGAGGGAAGACCGTCGGCTCTCCAAACACGCCCACGTCGGCTACAGCGCGTCCTGGCGTGCGCTTCTGCGGGCGAAGGGTAGCACGCCCAGCAGCAGGGCCGCTCCGGGCGCCACCAGCATGACCAGGATCATGTTGATGATGTTGATCAAGTGGATGCCCAGGTGCCGGCCCGCCCCCCCGCGCGAAAGCGCATACAGCACGTCTTCCCCAACCCCTAACCCAACCACCGCCACGTGAAGCACCAGGGGAAACGCGCCGGCCACCAGGCGTTCGCCGGGGCTGCCGCCGACGTGTCGGGACCACGCGGCCCCGATGGCTCCGAGCAGGAGGTAGAAGAGCAATGCCAAGCCCGCCGCGAGTGCGTGCACGTACCAGCGCGGGTCCGCCCAGCGATCAGCGGGCGTCGCAGACAGGGTGACGGACATTCCTGCCGCTGCCGCGAGCAGCATCGTGGTGCCTGGCAGGAACACAGTTCTCGCGTGTCTCGTCATAGTCGTCCCCTCATCTGTCGCCTGATCTACCGCCACTGACAGCGCGCGCCAGTCGGGCACGCGTTCCATCGCGCAGGCAATCGCCTCCGCCTCCGTACATCCACTCCGAAGGGCGCTGTCGTACGCGTCTTCGAGGTGGGCCGCCAGCTCGGCAGCGATCTCGCGGCGGCGTCGTTCGTCGACGCGCACGGACGCGAGGTGGCGATGCACCAGAGCAGACCAATCACGCACGGCGGAGCCCTCCAATGCGGCTGAGGGCGAGGAAGAACGCGTCCCATTCGCGGCGCGTCGCGCCGAGCTGCTTGACGCCCTTCGCCGTCAGTCCGTAGCAGCGGCGGCGGACGCCCGCGGGCGTGGTCTCCCACGTGGCCTTCGTCCAGCCCCGCTTCTCCATGCGGTAGAGCAGGGGATACAACGAGGCGAGCGTGAACCGCAGGGCGCCGTCGCTCTCCTGTTCGATACGGCGGGCAATCTCGTAGCCGTGGAGCGGTTGCTGTTCAAGCACCGCCAAGACCGCCAGCTCCGCGCTGCCTCGTTTGATCGAAAGGTTCATGGTTGCCATTGCGACCCTATGTATAGCGTACCTATATACACGCGAGTCAAGATGGACATTGCTCACAAATAGCGTGGCCTGCACGCTCGAATTGGCGTGGCCACAGCGTACTCGCTGGGCCAGCACGCCCAGCCGGTCCTCGCGACGTGCGCGGGCGACTGGTGTCACGCCTCGCGGTGCGCTTGAAGGCCGCTGAGGAACTCGGCGACCCGCTGGATCAGAATGCCTCGAAAGCTGCTCAGACTCAGCAGGTGCGTGTCGCCGCTGACGAGCACGTCGGCGGCGGCCGCGACGGCACACTCCAGGATCCGATCATCTGTCGGATCGGCCTCGATCACCTGAAGCCTCTCGGTCGGTTCGACGAGCCGGGCGATGACGCGCAGCTGCTGGTCGCAGTCCGCGAGCCAGTCGGGCGCGCGGTTGAACTTGTCCCGGAGCACGCGCACAGTCTCGGCGAGGATTGCTTCGGATGTGACGAGGTCGATCTGACCGTCAGCGGCCACGTCAAGCAGTTGCTTCGGCTTGCCGCCGAACTGCAGTGCGCTGACCAGGATGTTGGTGTCAGCGACGACCCGCTTCACGACCGCGACCGAGACTCCTGCACGGCACGCTCGACAATGGTCTCGACATCGGCATCGGTCATCGAGCCACGACGCGCGTCGCTGTCACGTCCAAGGCGTTCCAGCCAGCGCCGCGCCAGGTCTCGCTCGAGCGCCTTCGCGGCAAACGTCTCGAGGGTCGTGCCCTCAGCGGCAGCAGCTGCCTGCGCGCGCTCGTAGATCGCGTCTGGAACGGCGATGCTCTTGGTTGCCATCGTGGACCTACGTCAAGTATACGCCCGTGCTACGCCCCCGCCGCTTCCAGGCACTTCGACTGCGACGTCAGGGGAACGACTTGTCGCGAAGTGTAGAGGATCCCGACTGTCAGGGGGGCGGCCCGATTCACGGGTTGCCGAATGCTGCTCGTCGCTCCAGGACGTCCCCATCGCCTGAGGAGCGTCTCGGTGTGGAGTCCGGCTTGGCGTGACGCTGCGTCGCCCGACGCAGCGCACGCGCCGAATCGGACGTAGGTCCGATGCGTTCGCGGGGCATGCCGGCAGAGCCCACCACGCCAGGGAGGCTCGTACGTGATCAACGGGTGGTGACCGATCCGTGCGCGCGGCGCGCGTCATGTTGACGCTCACCGGGAACTGACCATCTGTGCGTGGCGATCACGCGAGCACCGCACAAGCGTAAGGCCTGTCAGGGAAGAAACCCCCCGACAGGCCCGCGCCGCGGACATCACATATACGGCATGGGCGGCACCACGTTGTTGAGGCGCGCATACACCGTGAGCGCGCCTCGATGGTGCGCCGAGTGATCGGTGATCGCGCCAATGATGGCCATCCGCGGCATGCCGCCCATGACCAGCCCGGGCGGGAGGGGCACAAGCAGCTCGGCATCGCTTTTTGCGCCGAGTGTGGCCGAGGCCGCGGCAATCGCCTTTTCGAACCACGCGCGCGCGGACGTGATCGACGTGACCGCCATGTACGCCTTGGCGTGTTCTTCAAAGTTCAAGTCGAAACCTGCCGGGCGGAAGGCCCCTTCGACGAACCAATCGATGGTCTGCGCGGCGTGAGCGATGTGCTGCGCGGCGGTCATCATGACAGGCGCTGGAGCGAAGCCGGAATGGGCTTCCGTCAATTGGCTTGTGGACCGGTTGAAGAACTCTCGGGTTGCGGAAAGTTCACCGACGGCCTGCTGGGCAAGGCTCATGTGGGGTTCTCCTTCTGCACGGCAGTTTCGGTGTTTATTCGCCTTCTGTCAACAAGGACTGAACCGTTCGTTGACCGCCCGAGCGACAGCACCGCGCAGGCGGTGGGGCGCAGATCGGCATCTGGGACTGGGCGCAGTGAGAAGCGAGACCGAGCGCTCTTGGCCCCGCCAATCCGCGCAGCAGTCCGCTCGTGATCAAAGCCTCGTAAGCTTCGCGCTCGCGCCCGCGTTCAACGCAGTGGGCGTCGTGATTGCGCTGTACCTGTTTTGTACCTGATACTCAGGCTTTGAGTGGATTTGGTGGATTGAGGGCTTCGGATCAGGCCTAAGTCGTTGATGGGAGCGAGGATCGCGGGAACGAATCCCACCCTCTCCGCCAACTCACACCTCCGGCGTGACGGCTGCCGCCGCTTACCCACAAAGACGCCACCTGCGCCCGGAATCTTGCGCCGCTGCGCGACAGAGTGTTCAGCGTGAACGCCGCGCCGGCAGCGTCCAGTTCTCGAGCTTCAAGTCGCGCACCCGCTCGAACTCCGCGGTGTTGTTCGTGACCAGCGTGAGTCCCAGAGCTCTGGCGTGCGCAGCGATGAACAGGTCGTTGGCGCCAATCATGACGCCCCGGCGCTTCAGGTCCGCCCGGATCTCCGCGTAGTGGAGCGCGGCACCCTCGTCGAGATCCACCGCCTCGACATAGGGGAGGAAAGCCGCCAGGGCGGGGGCGTCATGCGCGCGGCGCGGTGACAGCTCGACACCGTAGAGCAATTCAGCCTTCGTGACCACGGACATGCAGACGTCGTCGACCGAGAAGGTCTGCAGCCGCTTCAACACCAGCGGATGCGAGCGCTTCATGATGTAGGAGCACGTGTCCGTGTCCAGCATGAAGCGGGGCATCACAGCTCTCGTTCCTGCACCGGCAGGTCCTCGACGTCGGCCATGAAGGTCGCCGATGCCACGGGCGCCGACGCCAGGTAGGTCTTCCAGTCGCGGGGGCGAGGGGAGAGGATGACGTCGTCGCCGACCTTGCGGATCAGGACCTCGTCGGTGGCGAACTGGAACTCCTTCGGCAGTCGCACCGCCTGGCTGCGGTTGGTCATGAAGACCTTCGCGGTTCGTGACATGTCGAGTACCTCCCGAAGCCAGTATGCCATATACACGTCGTATATGGCGCCGCGTGCGTAATACGTGCGTCCATCTGGGCTTTCGAGCGGTTCTAGCGGATCGAGAAAGCCGGAATCACGTGAGTCCTTTGTTTTCAACGAGTGGACGCAGTCCGAATCCCACCCTCTCCGCCAAACACACCTCCGGCGTGACGGCTCCCGCCGCTTACTCACAAAGACGCCCATCGGGGCTGACTTCTTGCGCCCGTCTGATCGCCCCGAAGGAGAGCATTCCCGCCGTCGCCCGACACCTTCGGGCTTGGCCGGGCTTTAGCTAGGCCGAAGTGATGTTCAACCTGGGGAGGAGGTCACGAGGTCGCTACTCAGCGCGCAGGGCCAACGCCGGATCGACGCGGCCCGCCCGTCGCGCCGGCACGTACGAGCTTGCGATCGCGCATGCAGCGAACAGCACAACTGTCAGGACGACGACGCGGGAATCGGGCGCCGGAAGGCCGGCGATCGTCGCGCGAACGGCCGCGTCGCTGACAGGCAACAACGCCACGCCCACAGCCACCCCGACGATGACCACCAGCAGCATCTCCCGCACGGCGGCCAGCACGACGTCATGCGGCTGCGCGCCAACGGCTTGCCGGATGGCCCATTCCCTCGCGCGAGATGCGACGCCCCAGGACACGCGCGCCCAGAGGCCTACGACGGTCAGCAGCAGGGCGGCGGCGCCGAACACGGTGATGATCCGCGACCGAATCCGCGGCTGGGTCATCCATTCATTCCGAATCTCGTCCACCGGGCGAGCCGCCGAGAGCGCCTGTGCGGGATCGAGGCGTCCCGCCTCCTCCCGCAGTGCCGCCAATGCGGGAGCGGTGTCGCCTGCCGGGTCGACGAGCACCGTCATGAAGGGCCATGGCACCTGGCGATAGGAGACGTACAACACCGACTCGGCGTGTGCGTCGGTCGCCAGTGGCTGGCGCGCGTTATCCACGACCCCAACAATCGTGAGGGGTGTCGGGTCACCCGCGAGCACCACCCGGTGGCCTATGGGATCGGCGTTGCGCCAGTAGCGACGCGACAGTGCCGCGCTGATCACGGCGACGCGTGGCTCGCTAGCCCCGTCGCGGTCCTCGATCGCCCGTCCACTCTGAACATTGATGCCAAGCACGGGGAGCGCCCGCGAATCGACGGCGCTCACGAGCGTTGTTTGCGCGTCGGTTGGCTCGCCCTGGCCGTCGATCGAGAACCGCACGTTGCCGTAGATGCGTCCCGGGGGGACGTAGCTGGCGGCGGCCGCCCTGGTGATCGCGGGACGCGCGGCAAGCGCCGTCAGCAGGCGTTCGAAGTACTGCGCCTGGGACGGTTCCTCTCGGTAGCGTGTGTCTGCGAGCGAGATATCGATCGCCAACACGCCGGCGCTCGGCGGGGCCGCGACGTCGAGCGCACGACGGAAGCCGCTGAGCACCGCGGCGGCGGTGCACAGAAGCACAATAGAGAGCGCGACTTGGAGTCCCAAGGCCAGCCGCGGTCCCCAACGCCCCGAAGCCGCACCCCGGCTGGTCACGAGGCGGCTGGCGCGCCGCGTCGTCAGCCACGTCGGCACGGTCGTCGTGGTGAGCGCGAGGAGACCGAGCAGGCCGGCCATCGCGCACACGACGCGGACGTCGATCTGAGGCTCGAAGTCGTACTCGAGGGAGGGCGATACACCGACGGCGCCAAACAGGCGCACGAACACGTCCGCGAGCCAGATGCCGCCCACGATTCCAGCCAGCGCCCAGACGCCCGCCTCGGCCATGAATTGTCGAGCCACGCGTCCGGCCGAGGCGCCGAGCGCCATGCGAACCATCAGTTCGGGCCTGCGGGCACGCACCCACGCCAGGGTCAGCCCGACCAGGTTGATGCTGGCCACTGCGAGTAGCGCCACGACGGCCGCGCCGAGGGCCTGGAGGGCGACGCGCGAGTCGCCGAGCAGCAGCTCGCGTAACGGGACGACTCGCGCCGTCCAACGGTCCGTGGTGTCCGGATGGTCGGCGGCCAGCCGCCGATACAGCGACTGCAACTCGCGCTCGGCATCGACGGCGGTGAGCCTCTCACCCAGTCGGGCCATGACGCCGACCATGTGGAATCGGCGCTCGGCGCGCTCGGGCTCGGTCATGATCCACGGCAGCCACACGTCGGATTTGCCGATGGTCTTGAACGATCGCGGCATGACGGCCACGAGTGTGTGGGCCACGCCGTCGAAGAGGACCGTAGAGCCCAGCACATCGGGACGGCGGTTGAACTGTCGCTCCCACAACCCGTCGGAGATGATGACGACGCGACCATCGCCCCGGAAGTCACCGTCGCCGAAGACGCGCCCTCTCGCGGGGACGACGCCCATCACGTCGAAGAACGCCTCGGTGACCTTCGTGCCGACGACCCGCACCGGGTCACGCGGGCCAGCGAGGCTACCCTCAACCTGTCCGAGCCCGACGACGTGCGGGAGCGCCCGTACTCGCCCCGACCAGTCCCAGAAGTTGGCGGCCGTGACCGACATGAGGCCGCGCTCCGGGTGGCTCTCCATCACCGCCACGAGCTGATGAGCCTCGGGATAGGGGAGCGGCCGGAGGGCCACCGCATCGACGACGGCCCACAGGCCGCCGGCCATCCCAACGCTCAACGCGAGCAAGGCCGCTGTGAGCAGCGGCACGGTCGGGCGGTTGCGGAGAACTGCCAGCGCGAAGCGAACGTCAGTCAGCCAGCTCATCGTGGTGTCCTCGCACGTCGCGAAAGCGTCAGCATAGCGCCGGTTCTCCTCAACGACGCGTGGCCGTCTCGCGTTGCGGTGTTGGGGCGGACATTCGATTGGTTCGTCGTGCGAACTAATGGACAGGGCGCGTCCTGATTGACCCCGCGCGCTGCGGTCCGGCTTGCTGCTGTCCATGCGGGACATCGAATCCAGCTCTCGGAATATGTCTGCGAAATCGGATCGATGCCAGTCGGCACGTGGGCCGGTTGTCTCGGACAGGTAATATCTACGCCGATGGGTTTGCCGGGCAGTAATCCACGCGACGAACGTCTCCTGGATCGCAAGTGGCTCGTTGAACGAGCGTC
>JANNIB010000029.1:0-30320 GCA_031404695.1 Acidobacteriota bacterium | reverse complement strand
TCCAAGAGAAATCTGGTCGAACCAAAAGAATGTATCCGATCTGGGGAGTGTTTGCGCGCCGATCCGACGCTTTCGAGACCCACTTCGTGCATTTCCCCATGATTGCGCGGGGCCGGACGCACCGGACCGATGCCGTTTGCGCATGTCGACGGCCGGTCGAGCCCGTGCGGCCCGCCGCCCCCCGGCCGGCCGTTGACGCCTGCGGTAACATCCCGGCCCGGCGCCCTTCCGGCCGCCACAGGAGCCCAGGCATGAAGCGTCGCGAGTTCATCACGTCGTCGGTGGCAGGCACGGTGGGTGCGGGGCTGGCGCCGGCGCCGGGTGAGACCCTGGCCGGCCTCGAGGCCGGGCAATCGGTAGCCCCCAGCCGCAAGATCCTGATTGCCGGCGGCGGGTTCAACACCGCGTTTGTCCGTTACATGGCCCAGCTCACCGGCAAGCCGCGGCCGAAGCTGCTCTATCTGCCCACCGCGTCGGCCGACTCGCCGCAGGGCATCATCGCCTGGTACCGGAGCTGCTCGCCGCTCAACGTCGAGGCCTCGCACCAGGTCAGCTTCATCGCCAGCACCCAGCAGCCGCGCGGATGGGACGAGGTGCTGCTCTCGGTGGACGGCATCGTCTGCTCGGGCGGCAACACGCTCAACCAGCAGGTGATCTGGAAGGCGCACGGCATCGACGCCATCCTCAAGCAGGCGTGGGACCGCGGCATCGTCCTCGGGGGGGCGAGCGCCGGCTCACTCTGCTGGTTCGAGGAGGGCACCACCGACTCGCGGCCGAAGGAGCTCTCGACGGTCGAGTGCCTCGGCTTCCTGAAGGGCAGTCACTGCCCGCACTACGACGCCGAGCCCGGCCGCCGGCCGCTCTACCACAAGCTCATCGGCTCGGGGCAGATGAAGCCCGGCTATGCGTGCGACAACGACGCCGGCATCTACTTCGAAGACAACACCGTGAAGCGGGTGGTGGCGACGCGCGCCGACGCCGACGTCTTCCACGTGAGCCTGGTGAACGGGAAGGTGGTCGAACAGCCGCTGCCCGCTGATCGGATTTCGTAGGCGAACCGTTGACGGTCGGCGGCCTGGGGATACACTGACGGCAGTGTCGACTGAGGGCCAGCCACTGACCGCCTCGCGAATGCGGATGGACGACGCCGGTGGCGCCGCCGCCGACCTCGACGCCGTGGCCCGGATGGCAGGCGGTAACCAGGCCGGCCTGGCCGACCTCTACGATCGCCACTCCACGGCGGTCTACTCGCTGGCGCTGCGTGTAGTCAGGCGTCAGGAAGATGCCGAAGACGTCACTCAGCAGGTGTTCACGCAGGCCTGGCGATCGTCGGCACGCTACGACCCGTCGCGCGGCGTCGTGGCCGCCTGGCTGCTGATGATGACGCGCTCCCGTGCCATCGATTGCCTGCGCCGTCGCAACCCGGCACGCGACGGCATCTCCGACGACGAGCGGCTCGCCGCAATCCCGGACCCGGGCCCGAGCGTAGAGCATGTAGTGGCTACCAGCGAACAGGTCGAGCGCGTGCGCACGGCGATTGAGGCGCTGCCGGCCGACCAGCGTGTGGCCGTTGAGCTGGCGTACTATGACGGACTGACGCAGAGCGAGATCGCCGCGCGTACGGACACGCCGCTCGGCACCGTGAAAACCAGGGTGCGCAGCGCTTTGCAGACGCTTCGCGCCGCCGTCGCCGCGGTGAGCGGCCCGGTCGGGGGTCACTCATGACGCAGGACCCCGAAGAGATGCAGGTGCTCGACGCCCTCGGGCGTGTCGTGCCCCAGGTGGCGCCGCCGCCCGATCTGCGCGCCCGCGTGCTGGCGGCTGCGGTGCGCGAGCCCATCGAGCCCGCGCAGGCCTCGGCCCCGCTGCCGTTCCAGGCGCCCACGCCGGCAACGGTGGTGGTGCCCGCGCCGGCCAGCCGCTGGCCCTGGCTGCTGGCGGCCGCCGCGGCGTTTGTCGCCGTCGGCACGTCGCTCGGCTGGGTTTCGGCGCGCGGTGAGGTGGAACGCCTCCAATCGACCATCGCCGAGCTGCGTGCCAACGCGGCCGAGTTCCTGAACGTGCGCGCCGAATTCGACCGCGAACGCACCGACCGCGAGCGCGCCATCGCGATCCTGAGCGCTGTCGACGTCCATTCCGCCTCGCTTGCCAGCGTGGCCCCGGCCGGCGCCGCCCGCGGCCACGTCTACGTGAGCGCGTCGCGCGGCCTGTTCTTCACGGCGGAGGCCCTGCCGCCGCTGCCAGTCGGCCGCACGTATCAGCTCTGGACCATCGTGGCCGGTCAACCCGTGAGCCACGGCATCTTCGAGCCCCAGGGTGATGGCCGGGCCCAGGTGCTGGCGCAGGCGCCGCCCGGCGCGGTGCAGGCCATCGCCGTCACGGTCGAGCCCGATGGCGGCGTGCCGGCGCCCACCGGCGACAAGGTGCTGCTCGGCCTGCCCGCGGCCAACTAGCCCTCAGCCCGGGCTCCGGCAGGCGGGGCGCGTCACACCTCGGCGTCTTTGGTCTCGCGACTCGCCGCCAGACCGGCCAGCGAGAAGAGCGCCATCCCCGCCAGGTAGTAGCCTACGGCGCGCAAACCGTAGCGACCCGCCAGCCACTGGGCCGCGTACGGCGCCAGCGACGCGCCGAAGATTCCGGCCAGGTTGTAGGTAAGCGAGCTGCCCGTGTAACGCACGGCGGCGGGAAAGAGCTCGGCGAGCACGGTGCCGATCGGCCCGTAGGCAAAACCCACGAACAGGAAGCCGAGCGCCATGGCCGCCATCGCGCCGGGCGTGCCAGCCGAAAAAAGCACCGGCATCACCAACGCGTACACCGCCATGCCGACGTTGACCCACATCAACAGCGCGCGGCGGCCGCCTTCGGCCAACTTCGCCGACCACGGCACCCCGAGCGCGAAGAACACGACGCCGAAGAGCTGAATGAACAGGAACTGCTCACGCGTGTAGCCGAGCGCCGTCGTGCCCCACGACAGCATGAACACCGTCGTCAGGTAGAAGTCGGCGAAGACCGAGGTCGCAATCACCGTGCCCAGCACCAGCGCGCGTTTGTGCGAGGTGAACACGGTGAACATCGGCACCTGCACGCGTTCGTGGTGCGCCAGCACTCTCTCGAACGCGGGCGTTTCGGTGAGCGTGAGCCGCACGTACAGACCCACGGCCACCAGCACCGCGCTCGACAGGAACGGGATGCGCCAGCCCCAGGCGAAGAACTGCTCGTCGGTCAGCAGCCGCGAGATGACCAGGAAGATCCCGCCCGAGAAGAAGAACCCGATCGGCGCGCCCAGCTGCGGAAACATGCCGTACCACGCGCGTTTGCCGGGCGGCGCGTTTTCGGTGGCGAGCAGGATGGCACCGCCCCATTCGCCGCCGAGGCCGAGCCCTTGTCCGAAGCGGCAGAGCGCGAGCAGGACCGGCGCCGCGATGCCAATGGTCGCGTAGGTGGGCACAAGACCGATGGCCACCGTGGAGAGCCCCATCGTGAGCAGTGCCGCCACCAGCGTGGTCTTCCGGCCGATGCGATCGCCGAAGTGACCGAAGAGCGCCGAGCCGACCGGACGCGCGAGAAACGCGATCGCAAACGTGGCCATCGAGGCCAGCGTGCCGGTGGCCGGGTCCGACGACGGGAAGAACAGCGCGGGGAAGACCAGCACCGCGGCCGTCGCGTAGATGTAGAAGTCGAAGAACTCGATGGCGGTGCCCATCAGGCTCGCCATCAGAATCTGCCGCGGCGTGTTCACCGGGCGCGGCTGCGCGTCAGTCATGGATGATGTCTCCCCCGTCGCGGCGAGCGACGGAGGGCGCGACCGGGCCACTATAATCGCAGTGAGTGATGGTGCACGACCCTGCCGCGCCCCCGCCGGCGAGCGACGATCCGGCCGCCGCGCCGTGGACGCTCGTGCGGGCCCTCGCCCGCGAAGCTCCGGCAGTGGCGGCGCTCGACGTCGCCGCGGCGTTCGCGCTCGACGTCGACGGCACGCTCGTTTGCGTATCCGCCGGTGACGCGCGCGCGGTCGCGACGTGGCAGCCCAGTCACGGCTGGGCGTTGCCGGCGCCTTCCGGCGAGACGCACGACGACGGACGCGCGCTGGTCGAGCTCTACCTGCCGATCTGCAGCGCCACCACGGCGAGGCCGATCACACTCGGCCACATGGGCCAGAGCCTCGACGGCTTCATCGCCACCCACTCGGGCGATTCGCGCTACGTCACCGGCGACGAGAACATGCGGCACATGCACCGGCTGCGGGCCCTGTGCGACGCGGTCATCGTCGGTGCGGGCACGGTGGCCGCCGACGATCCGCAGCTCACGACCCGGCATGTCACCGGCCCCAATCCGCTGCGTGTGGTCATCGACCCGATGGCGCGCCTTTCGAGCCACTTCCACGTCTTCCAGGACGGCGAGGCGCCGACGCTCTACATCTACGCGACCCGCTACGTGAGCGGCGCCGTGCCGCCGCACGGCCGCGCCGAGGTGCTCGGCGTGGGCGAGGGGCCGAGCGGGCCCGACCTGGCCGAGGTGGTCGCCCATCTGCGGCAGCGCGGCTGCGCGCGCATCTTCGTCGAAGGCGGCGGCGTCACGGTGTCGGCGTTTCTGGCCAGCGGCCTGCTCGACCGCGTGCAGGTGACGGTGGCGCCGATGTTCATCGGCGGCGGACGTCCGGCCTTCCGCCTGCCGGCCGCCAACCTGCTGGCCGACTGCGCGCGTCCCGGCTACCGCGTGTTCCGGATGGGCGGCGACATGCTCTTCGACTGCGACCTGCGCGCCACCGCCGGCAGCAACGACGCGCGCATCGCGCGGGTGCTCTAGCAGCTCGTCCGGTCAGAGACAGCGATCGTCATGGACATCCGCGGCATCCCCTTCGGCACGACCGACTGGGCGCACGTTCCCGTCACAGAACACCCGGGTGTGAGCGGCGTCGCCCGCTGGCGCACGCGGCAGTTCGGCGACATCCGTGTGCGGATGGTCGACTATTCGCCCGGCTATCTCGCCGATCACTGGTGCGTGAAGGGGCACATCCTGCTGTGCCTGGCCGGCGAACTGCACACCGAACTCGATGACGGGCGCGTGTTCACGCTCACACCAGGCGTGAGCTATCAGGTGGCCGACGGCGCCGAGCCGCATCGCTCGAGCACCGCCCTCGGCGCGACGCTCTTCATCGTGGACTGACGCGCGTGACGCCAGGCCGCGCGATCGTGGCCGGGTGCTACGCGACCGGCAGGGGTTCAGTCAGTTCCGGGAATGCGCGCCGCAGCTTCGCATCGGCGGTCACCAGTGGGACGGCGAGATGCTGCGCGAGCGCTACGAACTCACAGTCGTAGGCCGAACACGTGCTGATGTGGACGAGGGCGAGCACGCGATCGGAGGCGACGTCGTATTCGCAGCCATCGACCAGCGCCTCCGCTTCCGCCTGGATCGCCTGCGCTTCGGCGAGTGTCAGGGTGCCTCGTCGGAGGTAGCCGGCCAGCAGGTTCCTGAACTCACTGCGCCACAGCGTTGGCAGGACCCACTCGGGTTCCCTGGCGAGCAGTGCCTCCACCCGGCCGGTGTGTTCGGACGGCAGGAAGAGGTAAGCGACGACGTTGGTATCAACGACGATCACCGGCGTCCCTGGCGCTTCAGGGCGTCGATGTCACGCGCCCGGAATGTGCGGGTCGCGAGCGTGGCGCGGAGCGCGCGCGCCCGGCTCAGACGCTCGGCCGATGTGAACCGGCCCGCTGCGAGCGCCGCCTCAAGGCACACGATCGCCTGGCCATTGATGCTGCGGCGGTGTTCGAGCGCGGAGGCCTTCAGGCGCTCGTACACGGCATCGGGCACGTTCTTCAGCGTGATTGTCGTCGGCATGGGCACACCATAACGACACCATTATGGTTCCACCTGGCCAATTCGTTCAACCCCGCCGACGTCGACGCGTCGTCGCTGCGATGTCGGTGTGTCCCACCCGCACGCGTGAGGTCCCCGCGGCCAGGTGCGCCAGCCGTCGCGCCAGCCAGGCATCGACCGCCGGTGCGTCTGGCGGTGACATCGCCCGCGCGGCGCCGGCCCAGCCCTCGATGAGCTGACGCTGCAGTTCCGCGTGAGAGCTGTCGAGCACCCAGTCGCTCTCCGCCGTCTGCACCTCGAAGCCCTCGTCGCGGAAGCAGTCCGCGGCCACCCGCGCCGCGTCCGGACCGAGCGCCACGCCGAAGCCCTTGTCGGTCTGCTGGTGCCGGTTCACGAGGTCGCGCACCAGCCGGTCGTCGCCGTCAGGCGGTTCGCAGACGATGCGGCCGTCGTAGCTGAGCGCGCAGAGCACCTCCACGCGCGCCTCGCGGCAGCGCCGGGCGAACGCGCGCGTCCACGTCTCCGAGACCAGGTCGAGCAGCGCCGAGGCTGTGACCAGCGCGTAGCCGTCGAGCCCGAGCGTGTCGAGCCCCTGCAGATCGCCCTCACGCACGTCGAAGGTGCGATCGGCCGCCTGCGCCACCGGCGTCAGCAGCCGCTCGGCGCGGGCGAGCAGCGCCGGGTCGTGATCGACCAGCGTCCAGTGCGTCACCTCGGGCAGACGCGGGAGCAGGTAGCGCACGTTCGAGCCGCTGCCGGCCGCCAGATCCATCGCCCGCGCGTCGACGCGGGTCCGCAGGTGCTCGGCGACCCGCGCGGTCAGGGCATGCGCGCGGGATACGTGGTCTACCGGCTCGCGCCGGGCGAGCCAGTCAGCGCTGAAGGATTCCATGAATACTGAACCTCGTGAGTGCCGCCGCCATGGCGCGCGCGGCGTCGCTCCAGCGCGGCAGCGTGTCGCGCCGGGCCCGGGCGCCGTCGGCGAGCTGCCGCCGCAGATCCCAGTCGGGCGAGAGCAGCAGGCCGAGCGCGTAGGTCCAGCCGCTGACGGCGCCGGGCTCGAGCAGGATGCCCGAGTCTTTGCCGACCAGTTCGGGAATTGCGCCGGTATAGGTGCTCACCACCGGCAGGCCGCGCGCGACGGCTTCGGCGACGGCCATGCCATAGCCTTCGTAACGCGTCGGCAGCACGAAGACGTCGGCGGTGTCGTAGACGGCGTCGAGCGCCACCTGGTCGAGTTCGCCGAGAAACGTGACGCGATCCGCCAGGCCGCTCGCCCGCACCTGTTCCACGATCGCGGCGGAGGTCTGCGGTTGCAGGCGATGACTGCCCACACACGTCAGGCGCCACCCGAGATGTTTCAGGCGGGCGAGCGCGGCGATGAGCACGTCGTAGCCCTTGCGCTCGACCAGCGAGGCCACGCACAGCATCGCCACCGGACCCGGCGCCCGGCCGGTGGTGCCGCGCGCCAGCGGCGCCGGCGCCGTGCCCGGCGGCACGACGGCGATGTCATCGCCAGCGATGCCGTAGGTGGCCAGCGTGGCGGCCGTCGCGTCGCTGGTCACGACGACGCCTCGCGCGCACGCCAGTGCGCGCGTTTCGCTCTCGGCAAAGGCCCTGGCGATCTCAGGGGCGAGACCGTTCTCGAGCGCCAGCGGATGGTGCACGAGCGCGACCAGCCGCAGGCGCGCGGCTTCGCGTGCCGCTTCCTCCGCCATCGCCCCGAAGGCCAGGCCGTCGGCGAGCACGAGCCCGCCGGTGGGCACGGCGGCGAGTTCCGCCACGGCGTGCGCCCGCGCGTAGCTCGTGGGGAAGGGGAAGCTGGCATCGAGGCGGCGAACGTCCACCGTCCAGCCGAGCGCACGCAGGCCGGCGACGATCTCACGGTCGTAGCCATAGCCGCCGGTGCGGGCCTCGAGGTCGCCCGGCACGACGAGCGTCACCGCGGACGGCGATCCGCTCGCGTCGGGAGTCATGGCATCGGCCTACGTCAGGCGGCCGTCGTAGGCGCCCCACGCGATGTGCGACTCGCCGAGCGTGACCTTCACGCCGTCGAGGCCGAAGGCGCCGGGCCCGAGCTGGCCGGTGCGCACGGCATCACTGATGCGGTCGAAGATGGTCTTGGCGAGGAACTCGGTGGTGGTGTTCTTCCCGGCGAACTCCGGCATCTCGTCGAGGTTTTGGAAGTTGAGCGCGCCGAGTGTGGCCTTCAGCACGTCGCAGGCGCGACCGATGTCCACCACGATGCCGTCGGGATCGAGTTCGATGCGGCGGAACTCGACATCCACCACGTAGGTGGCGCCGTGCAGCTTCTGCGCCGGCCCGAAGACCTCGCCACGGAAGCTGTGGGCAATCATGAAGTGGTCACGAACAGAGACGCTGTACATGCGGACACTCGGAGACGGCGGCCTCAGGCCGCGGAAGGACTCAAGGCAGCATAGCAGCCCGCGACGCCATTCCTGCCGGCATTCGTCGGGCGATGCATCACCGCTCGCATCGTTGCTTCGCCCTCAGATATCCCTCATGTCTTCGGTTGGCGCGCCTTGCGATCGGTGCGCCTCGCCCGCCTCGGTGCTCGGCGGGAATGGCGTCGCGGGCTGGTAGCGCACGCGGTGGCACAGGGTGCCGCCTTCGTCGCCGGCCACCGTGGCCATCGTGCGCGGCAGATCGTCGAACGACGACTCGCCGGTGATGAGCGCATCGAGCGCCGGCTCGGTGAGCAGCGAGAGCGCCTTGGCGAGCCGCCGGCCGTAACTCCAGCGGGCGCGGCGATCCGCCGGCAGGTGGCCGACCTGCGACGACTTCAGCGTCAGGCGCTGTGCGTGGAAACCCTTGCCGAGTGCGGCGTGCACCGGCCGGTCGCCGTACCAGCTCATCTCGAGCACCATCGCCTCGAAGCCGGCCAGCGCGAGCGCGGCATCGAGGCCTTCCGACGATCCGCTGGCGTGGACCAGCACGTCGCGCGAGCGGGCGGCTCGATCGAACGTCGAGAACGACACCCCGAGCGCCTCCGCGACGTCACAGCGGGCCTCGGCGATATCCACCAGCTCCACCTCGCAGCCGGGGATCCGCGACGCCAGCCAGGCGACGAGACAGCCGACGGCGCCGGCGCCCACGACGCTCACACGGTCGCCCGGCCCGATGGCCGAGTCCCACACGCCATTGAGGGCGGTTTCCATGTTGGCGGCGAGCACGGCGCGCCCGACGGGCACGCTGTCGGGCACCAGGTGCACGGCGGTGGCCGGCACGACGTAGCGGGTCTGGTGCGGATAGAGCGCAAACACCGCCCGATCGCGCAGGTCGTCGGGGCCGTGCACCACGCGGCCGACGCTGGCGTAGCCGTACTTCAACGGGCCGGGGAAGTCGCCGGCCTGAAACGGCGCCCGCATCCGCTGGTATTCTTCGGGCGGGACGCGTCCATGGAACACGGTCGATTCGGTGCCGCGGCTGATGCCGCTATAGAGCGTCTCGACGACGACGTCGCCCGGACCCGGCGCGGCCAGCGTTTCCTCGCGCAGCTCGCCACGGCCGGGGGCCACCGTCCAGAAGGCGCGCGCGGTGTCGCTCATTGGTCCCAGCATAGCGCCGCGCGGGTCCGGCGATGAACCCGTCCCGCGCCAACTGGGCCAACGTCGTGACAGCGGTGCGCCTGGTGCTGGCAACCTCGCTGTGGCTGATCGGACCGGCTGCGTCGTGGACGCTCGTCAGCGTGGCCGCCACCGGGGCGACCCTCGATCTCGTGGATGGCCCGATTGCGCGCCGTAGTGGTCGCACCTCGGCATTTGGCGCGCGTTTCGACATGGAGACCGACGCATTCCTGATCCTGACGTTGTCAATCCTGGTCTGGCGCACCGGCCACGCCGGCGCGTGGGTCGTGGCGTCGGGCCTGCTGCGCTACGGCTTCGTCGCGGCAGGGTGGCTGCTGCCATGGCTGGCCGCCGCCCTGCCGCCGAGCGTGCGTCGTCAGGCCGTGTGCGTGGTGCAGGTCGTGGCGCTCATCGTGGCTCTGGTGCCCGTCGTGACGCCGCCGCTCTCGACGGCGATCTCGGCCGCGGGCCTGGCAATCCTGACGTGGTCGTTCTATGTGGACGTCGCCTGGCTGGCGCGCCACCGCGATTTGTAACGGGGTCTGTCACGGTCACCACTTGTCTCCGGGGTCTGTCACGGTCGCTGGATGTCTCCCGTGACAGACCCCGTTACAAATGCAGACCGTGACAGACCCCGTTACAAGTCGCGGGCCCCGGGCTCCGCCCCTCAGACCGACGACAGCTGGTGGCCCAGCTTGTCCTTCTTGGTCTTCAGATAGCGGCGGTTGGCATCCGACGGCTCGACTTCGAGCGGCACCCGCTCGGTGATGACGAGCGATTCGCCGGTGACCCCGGCAAGCTTCTTCGGGTTGTTGCTCATCAGCCGGAGCGACTTCACGCCCAGCAGCCTGAACATGTGCACGGCCGACGCGTAGTCACGCTGATCGGCCTCGAAGCCGAGCTGCTCGTTGGCTTCGACGGTGTCGCGGCCGCGGTCCTGCAGCGCATAGGCGCGGATCTTGTTGGCCAGGCCGATGCCGCGCCCTTCCTGATGCAGGTAGAGCACAACGCCGCGGCCTTCGGCGGCGACGCGCTTCAGGGCCATGTCGAGCTGCTGTCCGCAGTCGCAGCGCGACGAATGGAAGATGTCGCCGGTCACGCACGACGAATGCACGCGCGCCAGCACGTTGTGGCCGTCGCCAAGGTCGCCCTTCACGAGCGCCACGTGGGTCGCGGCGTCGAGCCGGCTCTCGAACACGTGGATGGTGAAATCGCCATACTCAGTCGGCAGCTCGGCGCTGGACGCCAAAGTTACCGGCGGCTGCCCGCGAAGTGCGGAAAAGATGGCGGCAAGTCGTGCGATCAAGGGGTCTCGGATGCTGAGACGGACGCAGGCGACAGGGGGAGGGCGCCGGCCCGATTCGACGATTGTACTGCCGAACCGTGCCTCCTTGTTCCTTTGGACGCGCGGCCCGGCCGGGGTGATTCGGGGCAGAATGCGCCATGCCTGACCTGACCATCCGCCCGGCGGCGGCCGCCGATTTCGACGCCTGGCTGCCCCTGTGGCGCGGCTATCAGACCTTCTACAAGACCGACATCCCCGAGGCCACCACGCGCACCACCTGGGAGCGCCTGCTGGCGCCTGAGGAACCGATGCACGTGGCGCTGGCCGAGCGCGACGGCGCGGTGGTGGGCCTGGTCCACTACATCGAGCACCGCAGCTGCTGGACCACCGGCAACTACATGTACCTGCAGGACCTCTTCGTGACGCCGGAGCTGCGGGGCGGGGGCGTGGGACGCCAGCTCATCGAACACGTGTACCGCGAGGCCGCGGCGCGCGGCTGTTCGCGGGTCTGGTGGCTGACCCACGAGTCGAATACCGACGCCATGGTGCTCTACGACCGGGTGGCGTCGAAAAGTGGCTTCGTCCAGTATCGCAAGCTGCTCTGACGCACTAAACTAGGCGCATGTTCCGCAGGGGAAAACTCGGGGTCGCGGTGTTGGCGGCGGTGGTGCTCGTGGGCTGCTCGCAGCCCCTCATCGTCGAGACCGTCCAGATCGGGCGATCGCTCAACGAAGACCAGAGCATCGCCGCCCAGGCCACGACGTTCAAGCCCAACGAAACCATCTACGTCTCGGCGCTCAACAGCGCGCGCGGCGACGGCACCGTCAAGGTCCGCTGGTTCATGGGCACGCAGCTGCTCAGCGAGCGCGAGAAGCAGGTCAAGTTCCAGGGCGCCGGCGCCACCGAGTTCAATATCTCGAGCGCCACCGGCTTCCCGGTCGGCGACTACCGCGTGGAAGTGTTCGTGGACGGCCAGCCCGTCGGCACGCGCAACTTCGACGTGCGCGAGTAACCGCTCGGCTTTCCGCGACCGGGAGCGTCCGTGGCCCAGTTCATCGACACGCTCACGACCTGGCTCTTCCAGTACGTCGTGGTCTGGATGCTGCTCGGCGCCGGGCTCTTCTTCACCCTGAAGCTCAACTTCGTGCAGTTCCGGCGACTGCCGGAAGCCTTCCGCGCCATGCTCGCGGCCCAGCAGTCCACCGCCGCCGGCGGCGTGCTCACGCCGTTCCAATCGTTCATGACGGCGCTTGGCGCCACCATCGGCACCGGCAACATCGCCGGCGTCGCCACCGCGATCATCTCGGGCGGCCCCGGCGCGCTCTTCTGGATCTGGGTCTACGGGCTGGTCGCCACTGCCATCAAGTTCAGTGAAGCCGTGCTCGGCGTGAAGTACCGCAAGACCGACGGCGACACGGTGCAGGCCGGGCCGATGCACTACCTGCGCGACGGCTACGGCTCGCCGGGCCTGGCGAAAGCCTTCGCGCTCATCGCCGGCATCGGCGCGCTCACGACCACGCCCTTCACCCAGCCCAACTCGATTGCGATCGTCTTCGACAGCGTGTTCGGCGTGCCGACGTGGATTGCCGGCATCATCATCGCCGTGCTGGTGTGGGCGGTCATCATCCGCGGCATCAAGTCGATCGGCCGCGCCGCCGAGAAGCTGTCGCCGCTCAAGGTGGGGCTCTATCTCGTCGGCGGCCTCACGGTGATCGTGATGTTCGCCGATCGCCTTCCCTACGTGCTGTCGATGGTGTTCCGCGAGGCTCTCACCTCGCAGTCGGTCATGGGCTTCGGCTGGTTCGTGGCGATGCGCTACGGCATCGCGCGCGGCGTCTACGCCAACGAAGCCGGCTACGGCACGGCGGCCCTCGCCTACGGCACTGCCAAGTCGGATCGCCCGTCGCAGCAGGGCCTGCAGGCGGTGATGGAAGTCTTCATCGTGTCGTTCGTCACCGGCACCATCAGCGCGCTCACCATCCTCGTGAGCGGCGTCGCCGAGACCTCGATTGCAGCGGCCCACGCCGGGCAGGCCTACGTCACCAGCACCGCCGCCGTTGCCGCGGCGTTCAACCTGGCGGTGCCGACCGTGGGCGGCTGGGTGGTGGCGTTCTGCGCCTTCCTGTTCGGCTACACCACGCTCATCGGCTGGTCGTTCTACGGCGAGCAGTGCCTCGAGTACATCTTCGGGCGGCGGATCACGACGCCCTACCGCTGGGCCTACTGCCTGCTCATTCCGTTTGGCGCCGCCATCCGGCCAGAAGTGGTGTGGGCGTGGGGCGACCTGATGAACGTGCTCCAGGTGTTCCCGAACATGATCGGCCTCATCGGGCTGAGCGGTGTGGCGGCGGTCTACGCGAAGAAGGGGGTCTGAGGTGTCAGGCTCCGCCGACTTCATCTACAAGCTCGTGCCCGCCGCGTCCTGGCAGCAGGCGGAGCTGCTCGGTCGCTTCATCGGCTCGCCCGCCGATCTCGCCGACGGCTACATCCACTTCTCGACGGCGGCGCAGGTGGCTGAAACCGCCGCGAAGCATTTTCCGGGCGTGAGCGACCTGCTGCTGGTCGAAGTGGCGACGGCCGAAGTCGAGGCGGCGCTCCGTTGGGAACCGTCGCGCGGCGGCGCGCTCTTCCCCCACGTCTACGGCGACCTGCCGCTCGGCGCCGTGCGCTCGGTGACGCCGCTGCCGCTCGGCCTCGACGGCCGGCACGTCTGGCCGCCTCACCTCGCCTGACTTCCCCGAAAGGACCGCCGATGCGTCTCAATACTGACTGGATCCGACACCTGACGCTGGTGGCCGCACTGCTGATGCTGGCCACGCGAGCCGGCGCGCAGAGCCCCGCCGCGGCCACCGCCGAGGCCGACGTCCGCAAGGTGATTGCCGACTACAACGCCGCCTACGAGAAGAACGACCTCGACACCTACTTCAAGGCGTTCGCGCCCGACCTCACGCAGTGGTTCCCCTCGGGCCGCGTCGACCTGGCGTCGTATCGCGCCTCGTGGACCAAGTCGGTGCAGGCCGGCAACCGCAACGAGAAGGTCGAGGTCCGCGACCTGCGCGTGCAGGTGAACCCGTCGGCGGATGCCGCCGTCGCCACCTACATCCTGCGCGTCACCTTCCGCAGCGCCAAGGGAGAGGTGAGCACCGAAGACAACCAGGAAACCGACGTGCTCTTCAAGCGCAACGGCGACTGGACGATCGTCCACGTCAACTACGCACCCGCGAAGGCTCAGAAGTAATATGACACGTACCGTTATCGGCGTTTTTCTCGCGCTCACCGCGAGCGCATGCGCTACGTCCAGGCCGTCGGGTAGTCCGCAACCCGCCCCCGCTCCCGCCGCTTCGTCGGCTGCGGGCACGCCCAGACCCGCGGCCGGCGCCGCGGCCGCCACGCCCACGACGCCGGCCCGTCGGATGACCACGTCGAAGGACGGCACCAAGATCGCCTACGACATGACGGGCACCGGCCCGTTCCTCGTGATGCTGCACGGCGGTGGTCAGGCCGCGCGCTCGTGGGCCGATCGCGACTACGTCACCAAGCTCAAGGACAAGTTCACGCTGGTCACGCCCGACCAGCGCGGCACCGGCGGCAGCGACAAACCGGCCACGCTTCAGGCTTACGCGCTCGACGCGCTGCTCGACGACGTGCACGCCGTGGCGGATGCAGCCGGCGCCAAGCGCTTCCACCTGTGGGGCTTCGGTCATGGTGCCACCCTGGCGCGCTACCTGGCGGCGCGCAGCGACCGCGTGATCTCGGCGGTGCTCGTGGCGAGTGAGTTCGGCCCGGCGCTGAGTGGCACCGTGAAAGACGCCGTGACCGGCATGCGCGCCAAGTGGCTGCCGCTCGTGCAGCAGCAGACGGCCGGCACGCTGAAGGTGGACGCACTCTCGCTGAGCGATCGCACGGCGTGGGACAACGGCGTGGCGGTGTCGGCGATGTCGCTGGGCGCCATGCTCGACTATCCCGCCCTCGAGCCCGCCGCAATTGTGGCGCCCACGCTGTGGCTGGTCGGCGCCGCTGACACGAGCGCCATGGAAAACGCCAAGGCCTACGAAGGAAAGCTGGCCGGCACCAAGGTCACCTTCAAGTCGCTGAGCGGCGCCAGCTACACCGACAGCTTCGCCAAGAGCGACGTGCCGCTGGCCGAGGCACTGCCGTTTCTCACCGCGCAGGCCGCCGCGAAGTAACGGCGGCGGCGCGTCAGACCTGCGGGACGATCAGGCGGTCGGTGTTCGTGTGCATGTCGCGCTCGAGCAGCGCCAGCAGGGCCTTGGCCACCGGGCCCGGCGTGCCGGAGCCGATCGCCGCGCCGTCCCACTCGACAATCGGCGCCACCTTGATCGAACTGCCGATGAGCAGCATCTCTTTGGCCGCGCGCGCCTGGTCAACGGGGATCTCGCACACCTCGACGCCGGTGATCAGGCCCTCGGCGACCAGCGCCGGCGCCAGCGCCAGCAGGCGCAGCGAGGTGCAGCCCGACAGGATGTGATCGAAGGTCGGATGGCGCAGCACGCCGTCCTGCGTGACAAACGCCACGTTCATGTTGGAGCTCTCGCCGACGTGGCCGTGCTGGTCGATGAAGACGCCGTTGTCGAGGCCCTTTTCCTTGGCCTCCATCTGCATCAGCACGTTGGGCAGGTAGTTGGTGGTCTTGGTGATGGCGTAGAGCGACGGCTTGATCGGATAGCTCGTCGTCATCACCTTGAGGCCGGTCGTGTACCAGTGCTCCGGGTAGACGAGGCCGGCAAACACCATCACGAAGAAGCCGGGAGCCGCGCCCTTGGCCGGGGTGAGCTCGAGGCTGCCCGGCCCCGACGACAGCCAGTAGCGGATGGCGCCGTCGCTGTGCCCGGCCCGCGCCGTGGTCTCGATGATGATCGCTTTCATGCGCTCGCGCGTCGCCGGTAGCGTGAGCTTCGACCGCGCGGCCGAGCCGAGGAAGCGATCGAGATGGGCGTCGAGGTCGTAGATCTTCCCGTCCACCAGGCTGGCGGTGTCGAAGATGCCGTGGCCGCGGTGCACCATGTGGTCGTCGAACGGCAGCACCATCAGGGCCGGGTCGGTCACGATGCCGCCGAGTTGACTGGAGTAGAAGGCCCAGAAGTTGACGCGCTGGTTCATGCGCAGCGTGCGCATGGAGGCGATCACGTCTTCGGACGTGAGCACCGGAATGTGGTCGGACATGGGCGGAACTGTAGCACGGGCCGCCGGGGTGTCCGGAGGGCGCGCCCGCGACGTCGGCGGGCCGTGTCGAGGCCGCACGCAGACGGCTGTTACGCCGCGCGCGCCGGCGTCGCGCCCGCTTCGCTCTCGCGCGCATCAGGCGCGTCAGCCGCCTCGCTGGCGGCCGGCGCCGCGCTCTGCACCGCACTGTAGCGCTGCACGGCGATCGAGATGAAGGTCACGCTGAACGACACGGTGGTGGCACCTGCGGCCGGGGCCGCGGTGGCGGGCGCCTCGGCCGGAGGCGCACCGTCGGACCCGCGGCGATGGTGGCCCTTCGTGCGCGCGAGGGCCGCGGTGAGTTCGTTCTTGTCGATGGCGCCGTCGGCGTTGGCGTCGACCCGCTCGAACGCCTTCTCGAGCTTGCGCTCGAGGCGGCGCAGCCCGCGCGATTCGCGGCGATCGCTGTCGCCGTCCTCCTCGATGCGGCGCCGGGCGCCGGCGCTACGCAGCAGGTTCAGCGCGCCGCTGGTGAACTCGTCGGCCGTCAGGGCGCCGTCCTGGTCGTCATCGAGGGCGGTGAAGAGCGCATCGGCGCGGCGCGCGGCGCGCGACGGCGGCGGCACCGGAGGGGTGGATGCCGCCGCGGCCTCGTCGGTGGACCCGGTGGCGGTCTCGTCCGCCTCACTCGTGGCTGTGGGGTCGGCCGCCGCTTCGGGCGAGAGCGTCACGCGGTCCACCGGCTCGGTGCCGGGCGTGGCCGCCGCCAGGGCCGCGTCCGGCTGCGACGTCACGTTCACATTCAGCCTGATGGCCGAGAACGAAAAGGACTGGTAGCCGCTGATCGTCACGTTAGTCACCTCGCGCACCACATGTCGGTCCGTCGAACCATCAGGTAATCGGCGGACGCGGACGCCGCTTGACCGGCGTCCCCCGCGGTGGTCAGATCCGCCCATGTCGTTGCGCACCCATGCCGCCTTCGCCGCCGCCGCCGGCCTGCTGACCTCGAGCCTGGCGCTCGGGACCCGGGCCGCGCCCGCCGATACCGCCTTCGATGCGGCCGCCGCGGCGCGCTACCTCGATGCGCGCATGGACGTCTGGTGGCAGAAAGCGAAGCCGCTCAAGACCGTGGGCGGCGAGACGAAGTGCCTGTCGTGCCACACGGCGCTGCCGTATGCGCTGGCGCGTCCGGTGCTGCGGCGCGCCCTCGGCGAGGCGACGCCGACCGCGCACGAAACGAAGATCCTCGAGACGGTGCGGACGCGTCTCGCGCACCTCGACGACCAGCAGCCGTTCTACGACCACACCGAGGCGAAGAAGGTCGAGTCGCGCGGCGTCGAAGCGGTGATGAACGCGTTCCTGCTCACGAGCCGCGACGGCCTCCCCCCCACGGCGACACCCGATGCGCCCACGCGTCAGGCCCTCGCGCGCCTGTGGCAGGTGCAGCGGGCCGACGGCGCGTGGGACTGGCTCGACTTCGGCCTCGAACCGTACGAATCCACCGACGCGGTCTTCCATGGCGCCACGCTGGCGGCCATGGCGGCCGGATCCCCCACGGGACGTCTTGCCAGCGCCGATGCCGCCGGGCTGGCCGGCGTCGAGAAGCTCCGCGGCTACCTGCGCGGGGCCCTCGGATCCCAGCGCCTCTTCAACCGCACCTGGGCGCTGCTGGCCTCGTCACGACTGACCGGCGTCGTCACGCCCGCCGATCGCGACGAGATCGCGCGCGCGCTGGCCGGCGCGCAGCAGCCCGATGGCGGATGGTCGCTGGCCGACCTCGGCGGCTGGCACTGGAGCAAGGCCGCGGCGCCGTTTGCCGCGCCAGGCAAGACCGACCAGGCGCTCTTGGCCACCTCCGACGGTTACGCCACCGGCCTGGCCGTCTACGCGATGAAGCAGGGCGGGCTCGGCAGTCACCCCGGCGTCGCGAAAGGTGTGGCGTGGCTGCGTGCCAACCAGCGGGCCGAGCGCGCTGGTGACGCGGCGTGGGCGCCGTGGCGCACCCACTCCCTCAACTTCGATCGCGAACACGGCGGCGACAAGGGCGAACCGTGGCGACGGATGTTCATGTCGGATCTCGCGACCGCCTTCGCTGTGCTGGCGCTGCAGTAGCTGCTGGCGTTGGCCGCCCGGCATCGTGCGCCACCGGCTGCACCGGCCCGTGACTGCGTCGGAACCGCTCTCGGAGCAGGCGGCGCGCCGGCCCGCGCGAATCGTGACACGATGCTTTCGTGCATCACGCTACCGTCGCCGCCTCGCTTGTCATCGACGTCGTCGGCTACCTGACGACGCGCGGCATCAGTGAGGACGCCATCTGCAAGGCGACAGGTCTGGACGCCACCGTGCTCGCGCAGCCCAACGCGCGGCTCGACGGGGCCGTGATGGAGCGCCTGTGGAACGCCGGCGGGCGCCTGTCGGGCGATCCGGATCTCGGCCTGCACACGGCCGAGGCCTGCAATCCGGATGCGCGTACCATCGCCGGCTACGTGGTGCGCAGCTGCCGCACGGCCGGTGAGGCCCTCGACCGCCTGGCGCGGCATGCGGCACTCCTCAACGACGGCCTGCGTC
Organism: Acidobacteriota bacterium; assembly: GCA_031404695.1. GTDB lineage: Bacteria > Acidobacteriota > Vicinamibacteria > Vicinamibacterales > UBA2999 > CADEFD01. Next base: position 11,897 of record JANNIB010000029.1, on the reverse strand, counting down.
TGTCGCTCACGCGCGAACCCGATCTGACGACCTGCCGCTGCGACGCCGCCGGCCAATCAGACAACTACGTGGCCCGCGCGCCGCGGCAGGTGATGGAAGCGATGGCCGCCGGCATCGTCGGCACGATGCGCCGGCTCACCCCGGTGCCGATCGCGCCGGTCGAGGTGACGTTCCGGCATGCCACCCCGGCCGACCTGCACGAGCACCACCGGCTGCTGGGGCCGGCCGTCCGCTTCTGCGCGCCGACGACCAGCGTGGTCTACGCCACCACGGATCTGGAGCGGGCGATGCTGCCGGCGAAGGCCGACCTGCTCGCCGTCTTCGAGCCGCAGGCGCAACGCGTGGTCGCGGCACTCGACCGTCACGGCCCGGTGAGCCGGCGTGTGCTGGACCTGCTCGCCGGGCACATCCGGGGCATGGTGCCCGATGTGAACGACGTGGCGCATGCCCTGGCGATCAGCGAGCGTTCGTTGCAGCGGCACCTGCGCGACGAGGGCACGTCGTTTCGCGACCTGGTGGACCAACTGCGGCGCGAGCTGGCGCTGCGCCATCTGGCGGTGCCGGGGACCTCGGCCACCGACGTAGCGTTCCTGCTCGGCTTCTCGGAACCCGCCGCGTTCACCCGCGCCTTCCAGCGCTGGACGGGGCAGTCGCCCGCGGCCTTCCCGCCATCGGCGCCAGCCGCCCTTCCAACCTGACCGTCCGAGGCGCCGGCGGGCGTGTTCAGCCTCGAGGGCTCGCCGCCAGCCGGGCCGCCGCCGCGCGATCCACCAACCAGCACACGCCGCTGCCGGTGAGGCGTTGCGCGGGCAGGAGGTCTACGTTCGGCGGACCTTCGAGCACCGCAGCCAGGGCTTCGGCCTTGTCGGCGCCGGCCACGAGCACCATCGTGTGCCGCGCGGCGTTCAGGATCGGCGGGGTGAGCGTGAGGCGCCAGCCGCGGGCGGCGTCCACGTGGTCCGCCACCACCAGGCGCCGGGTCTCCCGGCCCGCCGCGCGATGCGGAAAGAGCGACGCGGTGTGGCCGTCGGCGCCCAGGCCGAGCAGCACCAGATCGAACGCACCTGGGTGATCGCGTGACGCGCCGTCGAGCGTCGCCGCCAAGGTGGCCGCGTAGTCGAGCGCTGCGGCTTCGGGATCCGCCTCCCCGGCCACGCGATGGATCTGCGCCGTCGGGATCGGCACGTGGTCGAGCAGGGCCTCGCGTGCCATGCGGTAGTTGCTGTCGGCGTGAGTGGGCGGCACGCAGCGCTCGTCGCCCCAGAAGACGTGCACGCGCGTCCAGTCGAGCCGTTGGCGCCAGCCGCCGGCGAGTCGATCGTACAAACCGCGCGGCGTCGAGCCGCCCGAGAGCGCCAGCGTCACGCGTCCGCGCGCGGCCACGCTGGCGCGGGCAATCGCCGCGACCGCGTCGGCAGCGCCGTCGAGCAGCGCCGCCGGATCGTCGAAGACCTCCACGCGCGCCATCAGCGCCTACTTCCCGTCCCAGGTCTGCGCCGGGTTGTGCCAGGTGGTGCCGTGATTCACGAGACGATGGGCCTCCTCCGGACCCCAGCTGCCGGGCGCGTACGGCTGCAGCGGCGAACACGGCCCCAGTATGGGCTCGACGACACGCCACGCCTCCTGCACCGCATCCTCGCGGGCGAAGAGCGTCTGGTCGCCGCGCATCGCATCGCCCAGCAGGCGCTCGTAGGGCGCCATCGCGTCGTCCTGCTCGTGATACGACGTCAGGTCCACGTCTTCGCCGCGCATCTTGTCGCCGGGGGTCTTGGCGCGGGCGCCGAGCGAGAGCACGACCTCGGGACTCAGGCGGAAGCGGAAGTGATTCGGCCGCGCCGCCGCGCAGTCTTCGAAGAGCGTCACCGGCGGCCGTTTCAACTCCACCATGACCTCGGTCACCGTGACCGGCAGGTGTTTGCCGGCGCGGATGTAAAACGGCACACCGGCCCAGCGCCACGAGTCGATGTAGAGGCGGATAGCCGCGAACGTCTCGACCTGCGAGTCTGTCGCCACCCCCTCTTCGTCGCGATAACCCACGTACTGTCCGCGTACCACGTCCTGCGGCTGCAGGGGGCGCATCGAGCGGAAGGCCTGCGCCTTCTCGTCGCGCACCGCCTCGTTGCCGCGTCCGCCGGGCGCTTCCATGGCCAGCAGGCTCACCACCTGCAGCAGGTGGTTCTGCACGACGTCGCGAATGGCGCCGGCTTCTTCGTAGAACTTGCCGCGGCCACGCACGCCGAAAGCCTCGGCCATGGTGATCTGCACGCGCTCGACGTAGTTGCGGTTCCAGATCGGCTCGAGGAACGAGTTGGCGAAGCGGTAGTAGAGGAGGTTCTGCACCGGCTCCTTGCCCAGGTAGTGATCGATGCGGAAGATCGACGACTCCGGGAAGTGCGCGTGCAGCGTGCGATTGAGGTCCTCCGCCGACGCGACGTCGCGCCCGAAGGGCTTCTCGACGATGACGCGCGCCTGGGTCACGACACCGGCACCGGCCAGCCCCGATGCGACGGCGGCGAACAGACTGGGCGGGATGGCGAAGTAGAAGGCCGGACGGCTGGCCGTACCCAGCGCCGCGCGCAGGGCTTCGAACGTGCTGGCGTCTTCGTAGTTGCCGCCCACGAACTGCAGCAGCGACGACAGCTTGGCGAACGCCGCCGGGTCGAGCGAGCCGTGTTCCTCGATGCTGGCCCGGGCCCGCTCGCGCAGTGCCTCCAGACTCGAGTCCGACCGCGCCATCCCGAGAATCGGCGCGTCGAGCTGCCCGCGGCGAATCATGGCGTGGAGCGCCGGGAAGATCTGCCGGTAGGCGAGGTCGCCGGTGACACCGAAGATGACCAGCGCGTCGGAGGTGCCGGCGCCGTTCACTTCGTGCCCCCGCCGCGCGTCTCGTGATGCCCGCCGAACTGGTAGCGCAGGGCCGAGAGCATCTTGTGCGCGAAGTCGCCTTCACCCCGCGAGGTGAAGCGGTCGTACAGGGCCGCGCTCAGCACCGGTGTGGGCACCGATTCGTCTATTGCCGCCGCAATGGTCCAGCGGCCCTCGCCGGAATCAGACACCCGACCCTCGAACTTCGCCAGGTCGGGGCTGTCGACCAGCGCCGCCGCGCTCAGATCGAGCAGCCACGAGGCCACGACGCTGCCGCGGCGCCACACTTCGGTGATGGCAGCCAGATCGAACTGGTATTGGTAGTGCTCGGGATGGGTGAGCGGCGAGGTCTCGGCGTCGGCCCGACGCGCGGCCATGCCGGCATCGGCGTGACGTAGCACGTTCAGACCTTCCGCGTAGGCCGCCATCAGGCCGTATTCGATGCCGTTGTGCACCATCTTCACGAAATGCCCGGCCCCCGACGGCCCGCAGTGCAGGTAGCCGCGCTCGGCGCTGCTGAGCGCGCCGCCGCGGCCCGGCGTGCGCTCGATCGACGCAGTTCCCGGCGCCAGCGTCTCGAAGATCGGGCCAAGCCGTGCCACCGCCGTGGCGTCGCCGCCAATCATCAGGCAGTAGCCGCGCTCGAGCCCCCACACGCCGCCGCTGGTGCCCACGTCCACGTAGTGGATGCCGCGCGACGCCAGCGCCGCCGATCGCCGGATGTCGTCGGTGTAGCGGGAGTTGCCGCCGTCGATGAGGATGTCATCGGCCTGGAGGAGCGCCGAGAGCGCCTCGACCTCGGTATCCACCAGCGCTGCCGGCACCATCAGCCACACCGCCCTCGGGGGCGTGAGCGCCGCCACGAACGCGGCCAGCGACGAGGTGGCCACGGCGCCTTCGCCGGCCATGGTGGCCACGGCCTCGGCCGAGACGTCGAACACCACGCACTCATGGCCCGCGCGCATCAGGCGCCGCACCATGTTGCCGCCCATGCGGCCGAGTCCGATCATGCCAATCTGCATCTGGCCTCCGGCAAAGGGTGGACCGCTCGCCGGCTGTGCCGCCGGCGCCGTGTCCTGTCTCGCAGTATGACGCCGGATCGACAGGCGGAAATACAATGGACCTGTCACCCGCCGTGTCCAGCGGGGCTGTCAGGGAGAGAACATGCGTCGACGGATCGTCCAATCAGGTTTCGCCATTGCCTTCGGCGTGGCCTCGTTCGCCCAGGCGCAGACGCCCGCGCCCGCGCCGTCGCAGCCGTTCCAGGCCGGCCAGCCGCTCAAGACCACGCCCAACGTGAAGGTCTTCGGCAGCTTCCGCTTCAGTGAGAGCCTGTCGTACGACGCCGACCGCGATCTCATCGTGTCGGTCAACGCCGGCATGGCGCAGGACGTCGTGCCCAACGACGGCTACGTGTCGCTGGTCAACCCTGACGGCAGTGCCCACACCCTCAAGTGGATCGGTGTGAACCGCAACGGGCTCACGCTGAACCATCCGCTTGGCAGCGATATCGCGAACGGCATGCTCTACGTGGTCGACATCGACACCGTGCGCTGGTTCGACATGAAGACCGGCGAGCCGAAGGGCAACGTGCAGGTGCCCGGCGTCATCCGCTTCAACGACCTCGAAGTGACGGCCGACGGCACCATTTACGCGACGCAGACCGGCACGCCGCAGGATGCCACCACCTGGAAGGTCTACCGGATCACGGCGCAGGGGCAGGCCGCGGCGGTCATCACCGGCGCGCCGCTCAACATGCCCAACGGCATCGCGTTCGACCTCAAAGGCAATCTCGTGGTCGTGAACATCGGCAACAACGAGGTGCTCACCTTCTCGCCCGACGGCAAGCTCGTCGCCACCGAGAACGCCGTGGATCCTGGCAACGACGGCATCGTGGTGACCGCTGATGGCACCAAGTACGTGTCGAGCGTGCGCCAAGGCACGGTGTCGCGCATCCGTCCGGGCCAGAAGGCCGAAATCGTGGCCTCGGGCATCCCGAGCGCGGCCTCGATGGCCTACGACTCGAAGCGCAACCGCCTGCTCATCCCGATGAACGACTGGAACGCGATCGCGATCGTGGAGTTGAACGCGAAGTAGCAGAGCGATGGCCGACGAGATCCGCGAACCACTCGACCCGGCCACGCGGGCCCTGCTGCGCCACACCGTGGCGACGCTCGCCTATCGCGCCGGCAAGGTGCTGCGCGACGTGCCGCCACACTTCGCGGCGTTCCGCGCCGGGCCCGACAGCCGCTCGGCCGTCGAGATCCTCTCGCACCTGGTGGACCTGATGGGCTGGGCCGAACGGCTGGCGCGCGGCGAATACCGCTGGGAAGCCGGCGTCGTGGAGGACTGGAACACCGCCGTGGACCAGTTCTTCGCTGCTCTTGTGGCCGTCGACGCGGCGCTGGCGGATGCCTCGCTGGCGCCATATCCCGCCGCCGTCCTGTTCCAAGGGCCGATTGCCGACGCCCTTACGCACGTGGGCCAACTGGCGATGATGCGCGGCGTGGCCGGCGCGGCGGTGCGTCCCGAGAGTTACGCGCGAGCCACAATCGAAACCGGACGCGTCGGACGCGAACAGGCGCCGCCGGGGCGGGAGTTCGACGGCGACGCCAGCCGTCCGGCCAGGTGAACCGGGGAGGCGACGAGCCATGACGACTGATTGGCGACGAGTGGCGCTGGCGCTCGCGCTGCACGCGAGTCTGGCGCCAGTGCCGCGGAGCAGGCCGGCGCCGGCAGCCCGACGCCCTCGGCGCCCGTCTACCTGCAGATCGCACCGGTCGTGACCGTGCATACCGCAGGGGAGCAGTATCACCGCGCTTTGCATGGTTCGGGGCGGGCGATCGCTTAACTCCGAGCACAAGCGCGTATCTTGTCTTTCCAGGAGATCCGCCTGACCTCGTGGGCTTCGGCAAGGCGAACGAACCGGCGGGGCCTCCAGTTCCGATGGAGTTCCGCCAATTCCCATCGACGAAGTAGAAAATGGTGCCTAACATCAACTGGAGCCGACGGCCGGTGTGATCATGTGCCGCCGCGGCTCAGTTGTGTCGTTAGACGGACTACACAACGATTGACGATCGAATCGATTTCGCCGACCATCAGGCGTGGACTTCACGGTCATCGGCGAGATCGAAGACATCGAGACATTCGCCACTGGCCAAGGCATTCGCGAACTTCGGCGCCTGCGCCGGAAGTACGGACGGGGGCGCTGGCGCAAGCGGAAGGGCGTCGCCATGATCCGATTGTCAGATGGGTTCCTGTCGCGAGCAGAGCTACACTGGTACGAAGCCACCGGCCTCGGCCGTCGAGAACTGAAGATCAAACGCTACCTTGAGTAAGCACATGGCCAAACGACGTCGCTCCCTTGCGGTGTGTGTCCGAAACGACGGGCACGAGGTCTCCCTCGAGTTGCGCAAGATCTACGAGATCATCCCGGACGCGTTCGCTGCACGCCATCGGCAGATTCGGGTGGTAGACGAGTCGGGCGAAGACTACTTGTTCCCTGCTTCCTGGTTCGCGGCTCTAGAACTGCCTGCGCCCACCAAGCGCGCGGTCATGGCCGCCGTCTAACCTTCAGATGGAGCCGACGCCTTCCGTCGGCTTGCGCATGCCACAGGCGCGGCTCATCTGAATCGTTAGGCCGAACTGAATGACGGAGCGATCCAGTCATGGTGACCGTCAACTACGAGGAACTCTCGACGGCCATCGAGTTCGTCAGCAGCGGCATGCCGACCGAGCACCGGGCGTTCGTATCGATCGACACCGGGGCCATTCACTGGGTGTCCGACTCGAGCGACATCGACGACGACGTACCTGAAGATCTCGAAGAGTCCGACCGGTACATCGCGGTGCCGAGCAAGACCGATCTCGGGTTGGGGCGGTCCCTGGCCATTCAATTCACGGAAGAACGAGTACCCGACGAGTACGAGGCCGTCCGGCAGTTCTTCGCACGGCCCGGCGCCTACGGTCGGTTCAAGGACCTCCTCGCGGCGCACGGACAACTCGACGCCTGGTACGCCTTCGAGGCCGAGTGCACGGAGCGCGCACTCCTTGAGTGGTGCGAAGCACAACAGATCACGGTGATTCGCGAGAACACGGCGTGACAACCACGGGTCGGCCTAACCACGGCTTGCAGCCGACGGCGGCCCGGTGGATCATGAGGCCGCCGCGGCTGAAGCCGAGGCGTTAGGCAGGCAACCGGCGCCTTGCCGGATCGTCAATACATCGTGCATACTCGACCAGTCACATGACGGGACTCGCGTTCACGTGGGATCCAGCGAAAGCTCGGGCGAACCTTCGGAAGCACGGCGTATCGTTTGCCGAGGCCCGCTCAGTGTTCTACGACGATCACGCGCGTTTGGCCGACGATCCAGACCACTCCGAGGCTGAAGATCGCTTCATCCTCTTGGGGCTCAGCGACGCCGCGCGGGTGCTCATTGTGGTGCACGCGTACCGAGAACGCGAAGGGCTGATTCGTATCATCTCAGCCCGCAAGGCCACACCCCGGGAACGGGCAGGCTACGACCGAGGTTCACGACCATGAGGAAAGAGTACGACTTCACCAAGTCTCGTCCCAACCCGTACGCGGCTCGGCTCAAACGGGCCGTCACCATCCGCCTCGACGAGCCCACGATCGCGTACTTCAAGGCTCTGGCCGACGAGACCGGCATTGGCTACCAGACGCTGATCAACTCCTTCTTGCGCGATTGTGCCTCCTCGAAGCGACGCCCAACCGTTCGTTGGGCGCGATCGAAAGGGGCTGCCTAACATCCGCTTGCAGCCGACAGCGGCCCGGCAGATCATGAAGCCGCTGCGGCTGAAGCGGCAACGTTGGGCCGACAATCATTGAAACGAACCGGAGCCTGCGATGGTGAAACCCTTGGCCTGCGCGTTGCTCCTCGCGGCGATTGGCGCAACGGTTGTGGCGTCGAGCACGCGCCAGTCCCTGACCAACGTTCCTAGTGCCCCGTCGGCTGTCGGCTACCTCAATCTCACGAAGCGACATCCTGACGGACTGGACGGCCCTCGAGACTTCGAGGAGTCCTTCACAACCGCCGCGGCCTTGCAGCGGTTCGAGCAGATGCGCGGGTTCCTGAAGAGCTTCAGCGTGCTCACCGACAGAGTCCGCCGTCAACCGGGCCCATCGATGCTCGAAGGGGTCGGAAACACCGGGTTGGAAATGCAAACCATCGGGTTTCACAACATCCCACTGGTGATCGAGGGCACTCTCCTCAAGCAGGCGTATCAGATCGCGCAGGCTCGATATGAACTGGTCCTGGTCCAGAACGCGCAGGGGCTGAGCGCCGAGCGCGACGTGGCCGAGGCCAGACGCGCCTACGAGGAGGCGACGCGGCGATTCCAGGTCTTCTGGGACACCAAGCGCCCCGGAGACTGATTCAGACCCAACGAGCGGCCCAACATCCGCTTGCAGCCGACGGCGGCCGGGCGTTGTGCCAAGATGCGGGCATGCGAGCGCCGCGGCTGAAGCGGCTCTCGTTAGGCCGACAACCGAAGGTAGTGGCGCTTCGACCGGACATCTGGCTATAATCTGGCCAGAATGCGGTTCGAGATCGTGCTCGCGCCGGCCGCGGCTGAGGCGTTCAAGGCTCTCCCGGCGAGAACCCGTGCCTCAGTCCGCGATGCACTCGAGCGGCACCTGCGGCACGAACCGACGAAAACCAGCAAGAGCAGAATCAAGCGACTCCGGGGCCTCCTCCGCCCGCAATACCGGCTTCGAGTCGACGAGATCAGGGTGTTCTATGACGTCACCGCGAGCACAGTCGAGATCCTTGCCATCATCGAGAAGCGCGAAGCGCAAGCCTGGCTCACCGACTCGGGTACGCCCGGCCCGAACGGTGGCACTGGCGAAGGCGAAGGATGACTTGTCTCGGTATCTGCGGTTGGCCGCCACGGAAGAGATCGTCATTACGCGCCACGGTCGACCGGCGGGCATCATCATCGGGTTCGCAACGGACGAGGATTGGTTCGACTACAAGCTCGAGAACCATCCCGAGTTCTTGAGCCGCGTTGCCGCGTCTCGGGCAGCGCTTGCTGCCGGGCAGGGCGTACGACTTGAGAACCTCGACGAAAAGCGGCCTAACATCCGAATGCAGCCGACGCGCCGCGTGAAACGCGTGGCGGCGCGCGGCTGATTCGGCGTCGTTATGCCGACACGATTCAGAACGATCTCCGATTGAACCGCTATACGCCAATGGCGTATCATCGCGATCATGCGGTTCGTCGAGACGTCCGTGTTCACGGCGGTGCTTCAGCGGCACCTCGATGACGAACGGTATCGACAACTGCAGATCGCGTTGATGCTTCGGCCCGAGCAGGGCCCGATCATCAAGGGGTCTGGTGGTCTCCGGAAGGTGCGGTGGGCGCCGGCTGGGGTCGGAAAGCGAGGCGGGGTTCGCGTGATCTACTACTGGGCCCCTGGCGAGAGCGTGTTTTACATGCTCTACATCTACGCAAAGGTCGAGCAGGGAGACCTGACGCCCCTGCAAGTCCGCGTGCTCGCGAAGGTGGTTCGAGAGGAATTCAAATGAAGGACACTGCGTTTCACGAGCTCCTCGCCAGCGTGCGCCAGGCAGGTGCGATTCGTCGTGGCACTCGCCGGCCCGCTCGCACGACCACGTTCGAGCCCACCGACGTCCAGGCGGTGCGGGCGAAGCTCGGCGCGTCGCAGGCCGAGTTCGCCCTGATGATCGGCGTCAGCGTCGCCACGCTCCGGAACTGGGAGCAGGGCCGGCGCACGCCGGACGGCCCGGCGCTGGCGTTACTTCGCGTCGCGGCTCGCAATCCGAAAGCGGTCATTCAGGCTCTCCATACGCAACCCAAACGGGGAGCGGCATAACCACCAAATGCAGCCGACGCGCCGGATGTCACGGGTCGGCGCGCGGCTGATTTGGGGTCGTTAGACCGACAACGAACAGACCGGGCAATACCGATATCGAAACGCTGGTTGCCGAACGCTACGTCACATGCGATCATCGGATATGCCATCGAGTCCTCTCGTCGAGCTGCTCAAACTGCCACCGACCGATCGGGCCGAGCTCGCGCTGGCGCTCTGGGACAGTCTTGCGGAAGGTGAGCGCGCGGGTGAACTTGAGCTCAGCGACGAACAGCGCGCTGACCTCGACCGTCGTTGGGCCGAACACGTCGCCGATCCCGCGTCCGCCATTCCTTGGGCCGACGTGCGCGCGAAGCTACTGGCGTAGATGTCGTTCCGGCAGGTTGTCTTTCGGCCCCAGGCCGCAGACGACGCGAGCGACGTGCAGGCATGGTACGAATCGCGCCGGGCCGGACTCGGGCACGAATTCGGCGTGGCGATCGAAGGCCTCATCGACCGAATCGCCACGAACCCCTTCATGTTCCACCGCGTCCACGGCGAGACTCGTCGCGCCGTGTTGTCGCGGTTCCCGTACGCCGTGTACTTTCGATCGGAGGGCGACCAGATCGTGGTGCTGGCCATCCACGGCAGACAGCATCCGTCTCGCTGGAAGACCCGTTCGTGAGGCGACACGGAACTTCTCGTGATCAACACGCGGTCTAACCACGGCTTGCAGCCGACGCCGGCCTGGTGAATCATGAGGCCGCCGCGGCTGAAGCCGGGGCATTGATATGGCTGTCTTCTGTCAAGTGAGCAGACCTGTCCCGCCTCATCGTCATCATGAGTGCCTTTCAGTGCCCGCTCTTTCCAGGCTCGTCGTGCTTCAGGTCCGTCTGGTCGGCGACATCGCGTTTTAGCGACGGTTGACGCTGCTGATATCCGCGGGTTGAATACCGCCCAGACTGTGGTTCGTCGCGGAGCTGCCTCGCCCTAGGCACGGACGTCTCGATGGTGCTGAGGTCCCTAACGACGTCGAGGGTTCTCCACCTGGCCCGCGATGCCGCCGACCTGACGGACCTGATCGCCGCGTCGCTACGCGACCAGTGGGGACACCTCCCGGGCGATCGCCCAGATGAAACCGGTGAGCTCACGCGCGACCGCGGTGGCGACCTTCGGCTTCGCCTTGCCGCGGGCCACGAGCTTCCGGAAGCGGGACGTCAGGCGGAGTTGCGCCTTCCACGCGATGTCGCAGACCGATTTCGGCAAGGCCTCTTGGCGATACAGCATCTGTCGGCCGATGCGGGGGACGCCTTGATACGCCCACGCCGCTTCCGCGAGCAGCCGCCGGGCGTGCGGATTGCCGGCCTTCGTGATGCCGCCGCGGCGGACACTGGGCCCACTCGAGTACTCCGACGGCACGAGACCGAGAAACGCCATGAGCTGCCGGGGATGATCGAAACGGCGGATGTCGCCGATTTCCGCAACGAAACCGACCGCGGTCACGAAGGACACCCCGCGTAGGGCCTGCAACGCGTCCACCACGGGCGCCCAGCGCCAGGCGGGCGTGTGCTGCCGTAATTGGTCGGTCAGGCGCTCGACCCGTCGCTCCGTCTCGTCGATCGTGTCGCGATACTCCTGAAGCGCGATATGTTGCGGCGCGAGCGGGAAGCTGAGATCCGCGAGCCACCGGCGATACGGTTGTGTCCACCCGGCGCGGCCGGGATACCGTCGGCCTTGCCGGAGCAGGAACGCCTTGAGTCGATGCTTCGCTTGCGTGCTGAGGCCGACGGCATCCTCCCGCGCCCGCACCAGATCGCGGAGGGCTTCATCGTCGGCCGTCGGAATGTAGATGGCGGTCGGTTCACCGGCGCGATGCAACCGGGCGAGCGCGTCGCCGTCGCGCCGGTCCGTCTTGATGCGATCGCCGCTGCGCTTGGGGCTGCTCGACGGATTGACGACGACGCACTCCTCGCCCTGCGCAATCAGGTAGCGATGAATCCCAAACCCGCACGGGCCCGCCTCGTACACGAAGCGCAACCGTCGGGTCGGCGCGCGCAGGGCCTTGACCACTTTCGCCAGCGCCTCGAGATCCCCAGCAATGCCGCCGTAGTGCCGCACCTCGCCGTCCCGCCCCTCCTCGGCGAGCGAGATGTCGATCGATTCCTTGTGGACATCCATCCCCACGAACATGCTACGTTTC
>JANNIB010000028.1:0-10147 GCA_031404695.1 Acidobacteriota bacterium | reverse complement strand
ACCGCCGGCCGCGTCGGCGAGGGCACGATCACCTGGTTGTGGTCGCTCGAATTTTACCGGGGTCTGTCACCGTCACCTAATCGTGACGGTGACAGACCCCGTTACAAGTCGAGCGACCACTACCAGGTGATCGTGCCCTCGCCGACGCGGACGGCGGTGCCACCGACGTGGACGCGGCGGATGTCGGCGGGTGAGCTGGCCTCGACGCGCACGTTCACCCGGCTCGGGCGGCCCATCTTCACGCCCTGCGCGCTCACGATCGCGCCGGCGGCCGAGAGTGGCACGACGCCGTGGCGCACGAGATAGCCGCCGAGCGGACCGCTGGCCCCGCCGGTCGCCGGATCTTCGACTACGCCGGCCTCCGGCGCGAACATCCGGCTGTAGACGGTCGCACCATCGGGCCCCGGCTCGGCCGAGAACACGAACACACCCACATAGGCGCCGGCAAACGCGCTCGTGAGCCGCCGCATCTTCGCGCCGTCCGGATCGCAGGCATCGACCGCCGCCCGCGACGCCAGCGGCACGTAGAAGAACGCCGCGCCGCACGACGCTTCCTCTACGGGTAGCCCGGTTGACGTCCACGCCGCCATGTCGCCGTTGATGGCCGCCATCACCTCGGCTCCGGGCACGCCGCTCACACGAAACTCGGGCCGCCCCTGATCCATCCACGCCGCCACGAGGCCATCGGTGCCCCACTCGAGCGCCACCGGCGTCGGCCCGACGTTCAGGCCGAACATCCAGCGCGCGCGCGGCGGCGCGATGACGCCGAGCGACGCCAGCGCGAACGTGGTGCCGATGGTGGGATGTCCCGCCATCGGCATCTCGCGCGCCGGCGTGAAGATGCGCATCCGGATGTCGGTGTCGGCGGACTCGGCCGGCAGCACGAAGGTGCTCTCGGCGAAGTTCATCTCGGTGGTGAGCGTCTGCATGTCGCGCGTGTCGAGGCCGCGCGCGTCGAGGAACACGGCGAGCTGATTGCCCTCGAACGGGCGCGAGGTGAAGACGTCGTAGTGGAGATAGCGGGCGGTCGGCATCCGGCGATCCTAGTGCCGGCCGCCGAGGCCCGTGCACTACAATCGCGCCCTGATGCCCGAGCGTCGCACCTTTGCCCGCGTGCTGATGCTCGCGGCGACGCTGGTCGTCGCCTCTATCGTCTCGACCCCGGGGCCGGCCGTCGCACAGTCGATCACGATCGTGGCGCCGGCGGCGCCCGGCGGCGGCTGGGACCAGACCGCCCGGGCCCTGCAGCGCGCGTTTGCCGCGCTCACCCCGCCCGTGAACGTGCAGGTGGAGAACGTGCCCGGGGCGGCCGGCACGATCGGCCTGGCGCGCTTCACCAGCGCCGATCGCGGCCGCGATGACGCGCTGCTGGTGACCGGGCTCGTGATGGTGAGCGGCATCGTCGCCACGCAGTCGGTCGTCTCGCTGGCCGACGTCACGCCGATCGCGCGCCTGACTGGCGAACACGAGGTGATCGTCGTGCCGGCCGACTCGCCGCACCGCACGCTGCAGGACCTGCTCGCCGCCTTTCGTGCCGCACCGCGCGCCGTCTCGTGGGGCGGCGGCTCGGCCGGCGGCACCGACGATCTGCTGGCGCGCCTCATGGCCGAGGCCATCGGCGTCTCTCCCGCCGACGTGAACTACGTGGCGTTCTCGGGTGGCGGCGAAGCACTGGCGGCGCTGCTCGGCGGCCAGGTCACGGCCGGCGTGAGTGGCCTCGGCGAGTTCGCTCAGAGCATCAGCGCCGGGCAACTGCGGGCGCTGGCGATCTCGTCGCCCACGCGCGTGCCCGAGCTCGACGCGCCGACGCTGCGTGAGGCCGGCGTGCCGCTCGACCTCGCCAACTGGCGGGCGGTCGTGGCGCCGCCCGGCGTCAGCGACGCCGAGGCTGCCGCGCTCGCCGCGCGGGTCCGCGTCGCGGTCGACAGCGCCGCCTGGCGCGACACGCTGGCCCGCACGGGCTGGACCGACCAGTACCTCGACGGCCCCGCGTTCCGCCAGTTCCTGCTGGCCGAGCAGGCACGCGTCAACGCGGTGCTGGCGAGGCTCGCGCAGGGCCGGGCCACGCCCGCCACCTCGTGGACACCGACCTCCGCCACTGCGCCGGCACTCGCGCTGGCCTTCACCGCGGTGCTGACCTTGGCGCTCGCATGGCAGCGTCGAGGCGCCACGGCGGTGCCCGTCGCCGCCGGCGCGCACGCCCGCGTCGGGCTCATCGCCGGCGCCCTGCTGCTGCAGGCGCTGCTCCAGCCGCTGCTGGGATTTGTCGTCACGGCGACGCTCGTCTTCACGGCCGGCGCCGCGGCGCTCGGCAGCCGCCGTCACGCGCGCAACGTCGGCGTCGGGGTGGCCGTGACGGCCGTCATCGCGATCGTGTTCGCGGCCGGGCTCGGCGTGCCGCTGCCGCTCGGGGGGTGGCTGCGGTGAACGCCTTCGCGGCTCTCTCAGACGGTTTCGTGCAGGCGCTCACGCCGGCGCATCTCGGCTGGGGGGCGCTCGGCGTCACCCTCGGCACCGCCGTCGGCGTGCTGCCCGGCATCGGCCCCGCGCTCACCGTCGCGCTGCTGCTGCCCGCCACGTACGGCCTCGACCCGACGAGCGCCTTCATCATGTTCGCGGGCATCTACTACGGCGGGATGTACGGCGGCTCGACGACGTCGATCCTGCTGAACACGCCCGGCGAGAGCTCGACGATCGTGACCGCGCTCGAGGGCCATCAGATGGCGCGCCGCGGCCGCGCCGGCGCGGCCCTGGCCACCGCCGCCATCGGCAGCTTCGTCGCCGGCACGCTCGGCACGCTGCTGCTCACGGTGAGTGCGCCGGCGATGGCGCGGCTCGCGCTCGCCTTCGGCCCGGCGGAGTATTTCGCCCTCATCGTGCTGGCGTTCATCGCCACCTCGACGCTGCTCGGCGACTCGCGCACCGCGGGCCTGCTCAGTCTCTTCGTCGGCGTGCTGCTGGGCCTGGCCGGCATCGACCGGTTGAGCGGTGAGGCACGGCTGACCTTCGGCGTGCCGTACCTGCTCGACGGGCTCGACCCGACGATCGTCGCCATCGGCCTGTTCGCGGTCGGTGAGACACTGGCGCTCGCCGCCGGACCGCCCGCCGGTCACGAGGTGCTGCCGCTCGAGCGCACGCGCTGGATGACGCGCGACGACTGGGCCCGGTCGTGGAAGCCGTGGCTGCGCGGCACCGCGATCGGTTTTCCGCTCGGCGCCTTGCCGGCCGGCGGCGCGGAGCTGCCCACGCTGCTCTCCTACGCGATCGAGAAGCGCCTGGCCCGCCACCCGGAGGAGTTCGGCCGCGGCGCCATAGAAGGCGTGGCCGGTCCGGAGGCCGCCAACAACGCCTCCGCCGCCGGCACGCTGGTGCCGCTGCTCACGCTGGGCCTGCCCGCCTCGGCCACCGCCGCCGTGCTGCTCGCCGCGTTCCAGCAGTTCGGTCTGCAGGCCGGGCCGCTGCTGTTCGAGCGCGAGCCGGCCTTCGTGTGGACGCTGCTGGCGAGTCTCTACATCGGCAACGTCCTGCTCCTGGTGCTCAACCTGCCGCTGGTGCGCCTGTGGGTGCTGCTGCTGCGCATCCCGGCGCCGTGGCTCTACGGCGGCATCCTCGTCGTGGCGACGGTCGGCGCGTGGAGCGTGCATCGTTCCTCGGGCGACATCCTCGCGCTGGTCGTCATCGGCCTGGTCGGCCTCGGCCTGCGGCGGGTCGCCTGTCCGCTGGCGCCGGTGATGATCGGCTTCATGCTGGGGCCGGCGGCCGACATGCATCTGCGCAGGGCGCTGGCGGTGGGCGACGGCGGCTGGGCCACACTCGTCACGCGCCCGATCGCCGGGGCGCTGCTGGCCGTGTGTGTGCTGCTGCTGGCGGCGCCGCCGCTCTGGCGCGCCTGGCGCCGGGACGGCGCGGCGGGACCAGGCGTCCAAGGGACAGGGCTACACTAGCCTGAGGGCCAGTATCCGCATGTCTACCGCTTCTTCGGCTCCACTCGTCGTCGCCCTCACCGGCGCGACCGGCATCATCTACGGCGTCCGGCTGCTCGAGCGGCTGCGCGAGGCCGGCGTCGGCTCGCACCTGGTCATGAGCAAGTGGGCCATCCAGACGATGCTGCAGGAAACCGACTACACGGTCGAGGGGGTGAAACGTCTGGCCACTGAGGTCCACAGCCCCGACGATTTCGGCGCCGCCATCTCGAGCGGCTCGTTCGTCACCCGCGGCATGGTCGTGGCGCCGTGCAGCATGCGGACGCTGGCGGCGATCTCGACCGGCAGCGGCACCACGCTCGTGCACCGGGCCGCCGATGTCGTGCTCAAGGAGCGCCGCAAGCTGGTGCTGGTGCCCCGCGAGGCGCCGCTGAGCGACATCCACCTCGAACACATGCTGCGCCTGTCGCGGATGGGTGCCGTGATGTTCCCGCCGGTGCCGGCCTTCTACCAGCGCCCCACCTCGGTGGACGACATCGTGGACCATACCGTGATGCGCGTGCTCGACCAGTTCGGCCTGCATCTCGACGAAGCCGGGCGCTGGAGTGGTCGCACGGCCGCTCCGCTCGCCGCGCGCGGCTGACCCGGTCCTCCCCCGGTATCGGCGCCCTTGTCGCCGTGGTCGCGCCGCGAGCGGTGGTTTACACTCGCGGGATGCGCATCCGACTGGCTCTCGTCGCCTCGCTCGCCTCTGCCCTTGCCGGCTGTTCGTCGCCCGCCGACACACCCGCACCGGCGCCCGCGGCCACCGCGGCGGCGGCGCCGGCCGAGCGCACCTACCTGCTCGAGCGCGTCGACGATGCCGCCGTCGTGCAGCTCTACGCCGATGGCTTCCGCGATCTGCCGCTCAACGAGAAGCGCCTCGTCTATCACCTCGCCCAGGCGGCGATTGCCGGCCGCGACATCTACTGGGATCAGCGCTACGCGCACGGACTGGCGATGCGGGGCGTGGTCGAACAGATCCTGACCCACAGCGCCGGCATCGAGCCGGCGACGCTGGCCGAGGTCACGCGCTACACCAAGCTGCTGTGGCTGAACTCGGGGCCCTACAACAACCTCACGGCCCGCAAGTTCGTGCTGACCTGCACGCCCGAGGCGTTGGCCGCCGCCGCCGCGCAGGCGGTGAAGAACGGCGCCACCTTCGCCACCGCGTCCGGCGAGTCGCTGGGCGGCATGCTGACGCGGATGCGGCCCCTGTTCTTCGACCTGACGGTCGACCCGATGGTCACGCAGAAGACGCCGGAGGGCGGCCGCGACCTCCTGCAGGCCAGCTCGAACAACCTCTACAGCGGCGTCTCGATGGCCGACCTGTTGGGGTTCACCGAAAAGCACGGGCTCAACTCGCGCCTCGTGAAGCACCACGGCACGCTGGTCGAAGAGATCTACAAGGTGGGCGGGAAATACGACCTCCAGATCCGCGCCGTCGTCGGCCACCTCGAAGCCGCGCAGGCGTTTGCCACGCCGACCATGAAGGAGGCGCTCGCGAAGCTCGTGCATTGGTATCGCACCGGCGACGATGCCGACCGCAAGGCCTACGACATCGCGTGGGTGAACGACAAGGCCTCGCCGGTCGACACCATCAACGGCTTCATCGAGGTGTATCTCGACGCCCGCGGCGTCAAAGGGTCGTGGGAGGCGCTCGTCTACTACGTGAACCGCCAGAAGACGGTCGACATCGAGAAACTCGCCACCAGCGCCCAGTGGTTCGAAGACCGAATGCCGTGGGCGCCCGAGTTCCGCAAGGCCGGCGTGAAGGGCATCACCGCGACGGCCATCGATGTGGTGATCGAAACCGGCGACTCCGGTCCGATCACGCCCGTGGGCATCAACCTGCCGAACGACCAGAAGGTGCGCGAGGAGCACGGCAGCAAGTCGGTGTCGCTGTCCAACGTGAACGAGGCCTACGACAAGTCCACGGTGCCCGAGTTCCGGCGCGAGTTCGCGTGGACGCCGGAGGAAGTGGCGCGCGCCGACAAATGGAGCGCCTTTGCCAGCGAGCTGCACACCAACATGCACGAGGTGATCGGCCACGCCTCCGGCAAGGTGTCGGACAAGGTGGGAGGCAACCCGGCGACACTGCTCAAGGAGCAGTACTCCGCGCTCGAGGAAGGCCGCGCCGACCTCATCGGCCTTTACTTCCTGGCCGATCCGAAGCTCGCCGAGCTGGGCATCCTGAAGGCCGCCGACCAGGCCGAGATCGTGCAGGCGGAATATGAGGCGTACACCAAGAACGCGCTGGTGCAACTGCGCCGCATCCGCCAGGGCACGCAGATCGAAGAAGACCACATGCGCAACCGCCAGATGATCGTGCGCTGGCTGATGGCCAACACCAAAGCCATCGAGGTGCGCCAGCGCGACGGCAAGACGTTCTACGTGATGACCGACGCCCAGGCATTTCGCGACGGCGTCGGGCGGCTGCTGGGCGAAGTGCAGCGCATCAAGTCGGTGGGTGACTACGCCGCCGCCAGGGCGCTCTTCGAAGCGCACGGCGTGCACTTCGACCCGGCGCTGCGCGACGAAGTGGTGGCCCGCGTCGATCGCCTGAAGCTGCCGTCGTATTCCGGCTTCGTGATGCCGGCGCTGACTGCGGTCACCGACGCCAGCGGCGCCATCACTGACGTGACGATCAGCTATCCCATGGACCTGACGACGCAGATGCTGGCGTTCTCGAAGGTGGGCGCGAGTCTGAGGTAACGTGGCTGCGCCAGACCTGACGCCACGGCGGCGCACTGTCGCGCGGCTGTCCGGGCTCGCCCTGGCATTGGCCGCCGCGCTCGCCATCGGTCCGGCGCGCGCGGCCTCGCCCGATACAGCGCCGTCGCTGCCAGCGCCCACAGGCACTGTGGTCACGGTGCGGACCGAGCGCCAGTTGCAGGACGCCGTGCGGGGCGTCCGGTCGGGCACGACCATTCTCATCACCCCGGGCACCTACACGCTCTCGCAAACGCTCACCTTCCGCAAGGTGCTGCGCGACGTCGTCATCCGCGGCGCCACCAACAACCGCCACGACGTGGTCATCGTCGGCACGGGGATGGCGAACGTCCGCTACGGCGAGGTGCCCTTCGGCATCTGGACCGGCAACGGCGTGACCCGGCTGACCATCGCCAATCTGACGCTGCGCGACTTCTACTTCCACCCGATCATCTTCAACCCCGGCACCGTGCAGCCCCGCGTCTACAACGTCCGCCTCGTGAACGCCGGCGAGCAGTTCATCAAGGCGAATCCGGACGGCAACGGCGGTGGCGTGGATGGCGGCGTGGTCGAATATTCCGTCCTGGAATACGACACGGTGGCCCGCAGCGACTACACCAACGGCGTGGACGTGCACACTGGCCGCGACTGGATCATCCGCCACAACCTGTTCCGCCGCATCCGCTCCGACAGCGGCCTTGCGGGTCCAGCGGTGCTGATGTGGAACGCCTCGCGCAACACCCTGGTCGAGGGCAATACCTTCATCGACAACCACCGCGACATCAGCCTCGGCCTGGTGGCGCGTGGCCTCAATGATCACACCGGCGGCATCGTGCGCAACAACATGATCGTCCGGACGCCCGGCGCCGGGGGCGATGTCGGCATCGCGGTCGTCGACTCGCCGGGCACCTCGGTGCTCCACAACACGATCTGGATGGGCGGCGCCTACCCCAATGCCATCGAGTACCGCTTCCCCGATGCGACCGGCCTCGTCATCGCCAACAACCTGACCGATGGCGCCATCCTCGCCCGCGACCAGGCCGTCGCCACGCTGACCAGCAACGTCACGACCGCCACGGCCGCGTACTTCACGGGTGTAGCCACCGGCGATCTGCACCTGAGGGCCGCGGCGACGCTCGCCCTCGATGCGGCGCCGACGCTGCCGGACGTGCCGGCAGACTGGGACGGCGACGCCCGGCCAGTCGACGGGCGCGCCGACATCGGCGCCGACGAACGGGCGGCATCGGCGCCTGCGGCCGCGGTTCGCGGCAGCCGGCCCGTCACGCGGGGCGGCCTCCAGCGTCGCTGAGCCAGACACGACCAACGTCACCCGGCGTACGGATCTGCAACGTCCATCCGTGTAACTCCGTCCGCGGCGGGCCCCGTGTGTCGTCGAATCGGTCGGCAATCAGGCAGAATCGCGCATCTCGGCGTCGTGGCGTCGATTTTGCTATGTGGGAAGCGTGATGTCCGACCGTCGCGCCCTGCGTGCGGGCGCGAGCGTGGCCGCTCTCGCTCTGGTGGCCCTCGTGACGGTCAGCACCGGCAGCGGCCGGATGCAGGCCGCCTCGCCCGACACGGCGCCGCCGCTGGCGCCGCCCGCGGGCACGATCATCAACGTCTCGACGCTGTCGCAGCTCCAGAACGCCGTGGCATCGGCGCCCTCGGGCGCCACCATCCTCATCGCGCCGGGTACCTATCAGCTCACCGGGCCGCTCTACTTCAACCGCGCCGTCAGTGACGTCGTCATCCGCGGCGCGACCAACAGCCGCAACGACGTGGTGCTGAAGGGCCCGGGCATGACCGACCCCGCCGTCCCGTTCGGCATCTGGACCGGCAACGGCGTCACCCGGCTCACCGTCGCCAACCTCACCATCCGCGACATCTACTATCACCCTCTCATCTTCAATGGCGGCACGCAGCAGCCGCGCGTCTACAACGTGCGGCTCGTGAACGCCGGCGAGCAGTTCATCAAGGCGTACCCCGACGGCGCCGGCGGCGGCGTGAACGGCGGCATCGTCGAGTACTCGGTGATGGAGTACGAGACGGTGGCGCCGAGCGACTACACCAACGGCGTCGACGTCCACACCGGCGATGGCTGGATCATCCGCCACAACCTGTTCCGCCGGATCCGCGCCGCGCAGGGCCTGGCCGGGCCGGCGGTGCTGATGTGGAACAACTCGCGGAACACCATCGTCGAGAGCAACACCTTCATCGACAACCACCGCGACATCAGCCTCGGCCTCATCACCCGCGCGCCCAACGACCACACCGGCGGCATCGTGCGCAACAACATGATCGTGCGCACGGCCGGAGCCGGCGGCGATGTCGGCATCGCGGTGTTCGACTCGCCCGGCACCAAAGTGCAACACAACACCATCTGGCTGGGCGGCGCCTATCCGAATGCCGTCGAGTACCGCTTCCCCGACACGACCGGGGTCATCATCGCCAACAACCTCAGCGACGGCGCCATTACGGCGCGCCAGAGCGCCACCGCCACCCTGAGCGGCAACGTGACCACGGCCACGGCCGCCTACTTCACGAGTCCGGGGGCCGGCGATCTGCACCTCACGGCCGCCGCGACCCTGGCGCTCGACCGCGTGACCGCCCCGGCCGAGGTGACCAGCGACTGGGACGGTGAGGCGCGTCCGGGCGCCGGGCTGGCCGATGTCGGCGCCGACGAACGGGGCGCGGTCGTGACGCCTCCGCCGCCGGTCGAAATCTGCGGCGACGGCATCGACAACGACGGCGACGGGCTGGTGGACGAAGGCTGCGCACCGCCGCCACCCATCGAGGTGTGCGGCGATGGCCTCGACAACGACGGCGATGGCCTCGTCGACGAGGGATGCCCGCCACCGCCCCCGGGTCCGCCGGTCGAGTTGTGTGGCGATGGCCTCGACAACGACGGCGACGGCCTGGTCGACGAGGACTGCAACGCGGCGCCGGTGGCGACGCCGCCGGGCGCGCCGTCGCGACTGCGCGGCAACGCCAGCGGCAACACGGTAGCTCTGGCCTGGCTCGCGCCGATCGCCGGGGGTGAGGTCAGCGGCTACGTGCTCGACGCCGGATTCGCCCCCGGCAGCACCGTCCTGTCGCTGCCGCTCGGCCCCGTGACTGAGGTGCAACTGCCGGGTGTCGCGCCCGGCACCTACCGCCTGCGTGTGCGCGCCGCAGGCCCGGGCGGCCCGGGCCCGGTCTCGAACGAGGTGGCGGTGACGGTGGGCGCCTGCACGCCGTCGACGCCGCCGCGAGCGCTGGCGGCGGCCACCAACGGCCCTCGGGTGCTGCTCACCTGGGCCGACGACAGCGGCTGCCCGGGCCAGACCTACCAGTTGCTCGTCGGCTCGGCGTCCGGCGTGGCCGACCTCGGGGCCCTCCCGGTCGCGTCGCCGCCGTTCGAAGTGATCGTGCCCGGCGGCACCTACTTCCTGCGAGTCGCGGCCGCCGGCGGATCCGGCACCTCGAACGAACTG
>JANNIB010000027.1:0-4152 GCA_031404695.1 Acidobacteriota bacterium | reverse complement strand
GCCATTCGGCGGCAGACCCTCCGGCGTGAGCATCCCGCCGCGAGCGAGGCCGCCATCGAGCGGCTCCTGACCATATGGCTGCAGGAGCGGCCTGGCGCCGAAGCCGGCGATGGTCCCCAGGGCCAGTCGTGAGCTCGCCGCCGGTATCCCGACTGCTCGACGTGCTGCGCCTGACGGCGGAGGTGCTCAACACCCTCGGGCCACCGTGGGCGCTCGTGGGCGGGCTGGCGGTGTCCGTGAGGGGTGAGCCGCGATTCACGCGAGACATCGACATCGCGGTGGCAGTCGCAGACGATGCCGCCGCCGAGCGCCTCGTGGCAGAACTCCAGTCGCGCGGGTTCGCCGTCCAGCTGGTGCTCGAGCAGCAGGCGCTGGGCCGTCTGGCGACGGTGAGGCTGCTTGCCCCGGGAGAAGGCGAATCCGGCGTCGTCGTCGATTTGCTGTTTGCGTCGTGCGGCGTCGAACCTGAGATCTGCGACGCAGCGGAACAACTCGAGGTCCTGCCGGGGCTGGTCCTGCCGGTCGCGCGGGTCGGGCATCTGGTAGCCATGAAGATGCTGGCCGTGACTGAGGACCGGCCCCAGGATGAGATGGACCTGCGAACGCTTCTGCGCCATCTCTCGACGGCGGAACATGACAGGGCGCTTGCGGCGCTCGACCAGATCGAGTCGCGTGGCGCGAACCGGGGAAAGGCCCTGCGCGAAGAATTCGCACGCCGCCGGAGCTGAGCGCCGTCCGCACAATCCCGCTGCGGGCGTTCATGGACAGCCTGGCGTGGCGCCGCGCTTCGCGCCCGGCTCCTGCTCGACGAGATTGATCGGTTCGAAACCGACTCTGCTCCTACATCGTCCGCGAGGGCGCCGGCAGATTGAGCAGGAACGGCGTGGCGCGCAGCTCGCGGCTGAGCCGGGCGTGCCGCACGCGCCAGGGTTCGAAGTGGCGGCCGAGCGTGTCAAGGAAGAGCGCCCGCTTGGCCACCGGCTCCATGGCGGCGGCGCGGAAGTAGAAACCGGCGCCCAGCCGCGCGTACCAGCGGACGTTGTGGCGCTGCTTCATCTGGTCTTCGAAGAAGCCGGCCATCAGCAGGCAGTGCGAGCCGGCGGTCTCGAGCATTTCGGCGTCCACCGGGGCCTCGGACGTGCCCACGAAGTGATCGAAGACGGCGCCGAGCGCCGGCGGGGTCGGGAAGTCGGCGTCGGAGTGCGTGGACACCTGCGCGTAGTGCGCGAGCACGCTGGCGTTGTAGAGCAGTTCCTCCCGGTCGACGTCGGCTTCCGACACGTCCTTGAGTCCGAGGAAGAAGAACTCGAGCGTCTTGCGCTCATCGACGGCGAGCAGTTCTCGAAGTGGCCCCATGCTGACACCCCCCGCCAGCCGGTCCGGCTGTGATCTGGAGTGAGCAACTCGCATGCCAGGGCCGCCGGTCGCCGACTTGGGCTGAAAGTGCCAGCGGCGTCCCGGCCGAAGGACACTCCGCCAACGACCGTGACGGGCAACTGACGATCGGTGACCAGCCGACGGGGGCAGCCGGTGTAGCCTGTACCGCCTTTTGAGGAGCCTGCGCATGAATCTCCGAGTGTTGTCGAGCGTCCCCGTCGTCACGTTGCTGCTGGGGATGACGGCCCTGGCCCAGCGACCCGCCACCGCGCCCGCAACCGGTCCCGGCGGCACGCCCCCCGACACCGTGTTCCTCGAGGAGCTCACCTGGGCCGAAGCGCGCGACCTCGTGAAGGGCGGCTGGACGACGGTCATCATCGGCACCGCCGGCACCGAACAGAAAGGGCCGCACATGGTGGACGGCGAACACAAGTTCGTCATGACCTACACGGCCGACAAGATCGCGCGAGGCATCGGCAAGACGCTCGTGGCGCCGGTGGTCACCTACGTGCCCGAGGGGAGTTGGGACCCGCCCACGGGCCACATGGGCAAGCCCGGTACCATCACGCTGCCCGAGGATCGCTTCGTCGAGCTGCTCGTGAACGCGGGTCGCAGCCTCAAGGCCGGTGGCTTCACGACCGTGCTCTTCCTCGGTGAGTCGGGCGGCAATCGGACCGGCATGCGGACCGCCGCCGAGAAGCTGAACGCGTCTTGGGCAGGCAGCGCCCGGGCCATGTGGGTGGACGACTACTACACGAAGGCACACGCGGACCAGGAAGTGTGGGCGGCGAAGTTTCTCGGCGTGCCGCCGGCCGAGGTCGGCAATCACGCCAACATCCTCGACACCTCCGAGCTGCTGTTCGTGGCGCCGCAGCACATCCGCACCGACCGGCTGGTCGGCAACGACTACGAGAACAACGGCGTGAGCGGCGTGAATCAGTCGAAAGCGTCGCCGCAGGTGGGCCGTGAGCTGCTGCAGATCAAGATCGATCTGGCCCTCGCGCAGATGAAGCGCATGACCAGCGGCGCCGAGCCGCCCGTACCCGCAGCGCCCCAGCCGGGCGGGGGCCGCGGCGGGGCCGCGCGGCCCGGCGGCCCGCCGCGCGCCGTGGCGCCACCAGGCGCCGCGCGTCCGACGATGGAGACGGCCCCGGCCGGCAGGACGCCGACACGTCCGCCCGACACCGTCTTCATCGACGAACTGACGTGGGAAGAAACCCGCGACCTGATGAAGGCGGGGAAGACGACGGTCATCGTGCCCACCGGCGGCACCGAGAAGAACGGGTACCACATGGTGCTCGGCAAACATAACTACGTCGTCTCGTTCGCCGCCAACCAGATGGCCCGCAGGCTCGGGAACACGCTGGTGGCGCCGGTGATTCAGTACGTGCCCGAGGGCGATCCCGACCGGCAGAACCCCGGGTCGATCTCACTGCCGTCCCCGGCCTACGACCAGCTGCTCGACGCCGCGGCGCGCAGTCTCAAGGCGCATGGCTTCAAGGAGATCCTCTTCATCGGCGACAGCGGCGGCAATCAGGGCGGCATGGCGGCCGTGGCCAAGGCGCTCAACGAGGACTGGAAAGATGCCGGCACGAAGGTGTTCTCGCTGACCGACTACTACGAGGAAGGCCGCGTGCACTACCGCGCCTGGCTCGAGGCCGCCTTCGGCTACGAAGACGCCACCATCGGCGCGCATGCCGGCATCAGCGACACCTCGCAGATGCTCTACGTGCACCCGGCGGGCATCCGGAAAGACCGCATCATGCCGTGGGGCGGACCGGCCGATTCGGGCGTCTCCGGCGATCCGATGCTCTCCACCGCCGAAATCGGCCGGATGGGCATCAACTACAAGGTCAACGCCGGGATCAACCAGTACAGACTGATCAAGAACCCGCCGCCACAGCGCGGTGGTGGCCGGCCACCGGCCCGGTAGAGGGCCCGCGTCCGGTCTCGACGGCCCGCGTCCAGTGGCGATGTCATTGATTGTCATAGGCACGGCAGGGCCTTCTGCCTTGCATGCCGCGGCGCTATGATCGCAGTTGCCCCGGGGCTCGCGCCTCGGGCGATGTTCATGTTCGTCTTCCGTCAGGAGCACCTATGAAGCGTGTGGTTCTTCGCACCGCGCCCGCGGCCCTGCTCGTCGCCGTGATCGCCGTGTTGATGCCGCGGGTCTCGGGCCAGAGCACCGGCCAACCGAGCACCAAGAACGGCGAGTGGCCGATGTACACGGCCGACCTCGCGGGCAGCAAGTATTCGCCGCTCGATCAGGTCAACGCCACCAATTTCAGCAAACTGGAAGTCGCCTGGCGCTTCAAGACCGACAACCTTGGTCCGCGTCCTGAAACCAAGCTCGAAGGCACGCCCATCATGGTCAAGGGCATGCTCTACGCCACGGCCGGCACCCGCCGCGCGGTGGTGGCGCTCGATCCGCGCACGGGCGAGCAGAAGTGGATGTACTCGATGGACGAGGGCGAACGCGCCGCGCGCTGGGCGCCCCGTCAGCTCTCGGGCCGCGGCCTGTCCTACTGGACCGACGGCAAGGGCGACGAGCGCATCCAGTACGTGACCACCGGCTATCGCCTGGTGTCGCTCAACGCCAAAACCGGCCAGCCCACCCCGGGCTTCGGCACCAACGGCGTCGTCGACCTGAAGGTCGGCATCATGATCAACGGCAAGCAGGCGGATCTGGAGAAGTCGGAGATCGGCCTGCACTCGACGCCCACCGTCGTCGGCTCTTCGCACTTCGTGGGCCTCGGCTACGTCTACAGCACCAAC
>JANNIB010000026.1:0-4659 GCA_031404695.1 Acidobacteriota bacterium | reverse complement strand
CTGCGTCGGTGCGACCCGGCCCGCGTCGCCCAGCTCAGGACGCAGGTTGCGGCATCAGCCCTGTTCGCCGAGGAGCCGATCGCCGTCGAGTCCGCGAAGGCCGACCTTGATATTGCCAGGGACGACCTCAGCAAGGCATCGGCGACAGCCGACGGGTTGCGCCGTCAGGTTGATGAGCTGCGACCCGCCGTGGAACACCACCTGACGACTCTTGGAGAGGACTCGGCGGGTGCACGGTCGAAGGCCGAAGCCGAGATGGCAGACATCGACGCGCAGGTTGCAGCGCTGGACCTTCCGTCGAGCGATGGGTCCGGCGACGCTGCCAGGGCCTTGACCGCAGCGGAGCGAAGGCGGGATGAGTTGAATCAACAGCTGGTCGAGGCTAAGGCCGCCGTCGAGCGAGCGACGGTCGCGGCGTCGGCGGCCGCGGCAACCCTCGGCGATGCCAGCAATCAAGTGGCATTGGCAGAAGGCGCCCTGAACGCCATCGACACTGTGGGTCTCGAGGCGCGCCTGCTGGCTGCGTCGCAGCATCCAGCCTTCGCGGAGCCCGAAGTGTCTGGGCCGGATGTGGCCTCGGCGCAGGACGCGCACGAGTCGGCGGCGAAGCAGCTGCACGACTGCGAAGGCCACTTGAATGCGGCCAAGGGGCAGCTCCACCTTGTGGGCGGCCACGCCGTGGCCGAGCGTCTCGCACGCCAGGAAGAGATCGTCGCGATGGCGCGTCAGGAATACGAAGACCGCGAACTGACGGAGCGAGCCGCGCTGCACCTGTTGAGCGAGATCAGGGCCGCCGAAGCGGAGGCGACCTCCAACCTCGGACGCACGCTGGCCGGCCCGGTCACCGAGATGCTGAAGCAATTGACGGGCGGCCGCTACGGCGCCATCGAGTTCGCGACGGACCTGACCGCCGGCGGTATCTCAGCCGCCGGAGCACCGCGTGAGCTGGAGTGCCTGTCGGTCGGCACCAAGGAACAGATCGCCACGCTGGTGCGCCTCGCCATCGCCGCCCAACTGCAGACCGTGCTCGTGCTCGACGACCAGTTGGTGCACAGCGATACAGAGCGCCTGCAGTGGTTTCGCGACCGGTTGTGCGCGTCCGCCCGCGACCGGCAACATCAGATCGTCGTGATCACGTGCCGGCCCGGCGACTACCTTCCGCCTGAAGGGGCGGACACTGCCTATCCCGTGAACGTCGTGGACTTGTCCACGGTGGTTGACGCATCCGTCTGAAGGAACGCCGATGAACGTGCGCACAGAGATTCCTCCGGAGTTGGTCGAGGCCTACGGCGCGACGCTGTTTTTCTGCCGTGTGGCCTGCCTGGGAGGGCGCTTGAGGACGCTGATATGATTTGTGCTCCGCGTTGACACCCTGCTGCGCAGTCCCTACGCTGGAGGCATGAGCGTCGAACTGTCGCCGGAACTCGCGCGCCGTGTGGCGGAGTTGGCGGCGCGGGCGAGCCAGTCTCCCGAATTCGTGCTGCGCGAGGCGGTGGCGGCCTACGGGCAGCCGGTGCTCGATTGGTCGCAGTGTCCCGTCGTCGAGCGCGTGCCCGAACGTGTCAGCGGCGCCTGGGTGTTTCGCGACACCCGTCTACCGGTGTCCGTCGTCTTCGAGAACCTCGAGGCCGGGGCCACCGTGGACGAGATCTCCGCGTGGTTCGACGTCCCAGTCGCTCTGGTGCGTCAGGTGATCGACTTCGCGGCGCGCAGCCTGCGCGTGTCGGCCGACGCGCGCTGATGCGAGTGCTGTTCGATCACGGCACCCCCGCACCCTTGGCCCTGGCGCTCGACGGCCACGACGTGCGCTTTGCCAAGAGTGAGGGATGGGACACCTTCAGCAACGGCGCGCTGCTGGCAGCCTCTGAAGCCGTCGGCTTCCACGTGGTCGTCACCACGGACAAGAACATCCGCTATCAGCAGAACCTCGCGGGGCACGCCGTCGCTATCGTGGTGCTGATGAATGCCCAGTGGCCCGTGCTGCGGCACCATGTCCATCGCGTGCGCGCGGCCGTCGATGCCGCCGAGCCCGGCAGCTACGTCGAGGTGGCGATCGAGTAGGTCTCGGGCCACGACGGTGGCCGCAATCTAAGATGGCGCTCGCCGCACCTGAGCCAGAGCAACGCATCTCTTGGGGTGGCCGCAGGAGAATACGAATCGTGAGTCAGCACGTACCGACCATCGCCGAGCTCTTTGAGGACGACCGTGCCATCGATGAGGCGCTGCTCGAGGCCGCGCGGGACGCGCGGCGGCTGCACAAAGCGTTCGGCCGCCCGATGGCCGCCTGGAAGGACGGCCATGTCGTGTGGGTCCAGCCCGAGGACATTCAGATCGATTACCCGTCGCCGGACTCCGACTCCCGCGAATGAACGTGCGCACAGAGATCCCTCCGGAGTTGATCGAGGCCTACCGCGCGACCTTGTTCAAGTGCGGGGAGGGCAGTGATGCCTTCGTGCTTCGGATTGGCGCCTACTCGGCCCCACTTGCCGAGCTCTACGTTTCCGCAGATGATTCGAGTGCCGCATTCGTGACGGCGTTCAACCCGAGGAGCGAAACGCAGAGCGCCGACGTGAACGCCACCGCTCACGCCCGCCTCGGCGCCGAACTGGCCGCGGCCGGGTATCGCCTCGTAGAGGGCGCCGGAGAAGACCCCGACGGCCTCTGGCTCGCCGAGCGGAGCTACCTCGTGCTCGGAATAGAGCTCGAAGCCGCGCAGGAGGTCGGGCGTCGCTACGGGCAGAACGCGATTGTGTGGGTCGGGGCAGACGCCGTGCCCACGCTGGTGCTGCTCCGGTAGCCCGTCCCCGCCGACTCGCTCAGCGGCGCCGCTACTGCACTCTTGCAGGCGGTAATACGTCGGCCTGGGGCTGCACTAGCCGCGGCATCGCCATCGCACCGCATATCCGATCGGTCAGGCACGGCACGCCCGGCACGAGGTTCTCCCAGCCGGAATGGCATCGAGCTCGCTGGTCCGCTTCTGCCTTGAGCCGGGCGGCGACGCGCTGGCGCTCGGCCTCATCGACATCCGCGGGCGCGGAGGCTCCCGCCGCCTGCACCTGAAAGCCACGTGGACGAATGCCCGGCGGCCGGGGACGCCCTTCGTCCTCGCCGGGAACGTGCGGGCGCTCGGCACGCTGATGCTGCCTCCTCCAGCTCTCGCCGAGGGGGCTGAATGGCAAGGCGCAGAAGGCGAAGATCAGGCGAAGTGCTCGAAGGCTATCTGATTGCTTACCTCAATATCGATGAAGTGATCCGCATTGTCCGCCGCGAGGACGATCCCAAGGCCAAGCTCATTGCCAAGTTCAAGCTTTCGGATGTCCAGGCCGAAGCTATTTTGAACCTGCGCTTGCGCTCGTTATCGAAGCTCGAAGAAGTCGAGATCAAGGCCGAGCACGACAAGCTTTCCAAAGAGCGCCGTGAGCTGAAGCAGCTCTTGAAGTCGGACGATCTGCAATGGGAACGTATCACCGAAGAAGTTAAGGCGACGCGCGAACGCTATTCCAAGAAAACGCCGCTCGGCCGCCGCCGGTCTGCCTTTGCTGACGCGCCGGACATGGATATCGATCTCGATGCGGCCCTTGTCGAAAAAGAACCCATCACGATTATTCTTTCCGAGAAAGGCTGGATTCGTGCGCTGAAGGGGCATCAGGACGACCTTTCCAAACTCGAATTCAAACAGGGTGACGAGCTCAAACGCGCGGTTCAAGCCTCGACGACCGACAAGATCATACTCTTTGCAACGAATGGGAAGTTCTTCACCCTCGAAGCCAACGATCTCCCAGGCGGACGCGGACATGGCGAGCCCGTGCGTCTCATGGTCGATCTTGAGGAAAACCACGACTTCGCGGAAATCTTTGTTTACGACGCCACGCGCAAGCTGCTTGTTGCGTCAACCGGCGCATACGGCTTCATCGTTGCCGAAGAAGAGGTTGTGGCCTCGACGCGCAAGGGCAAGCAAGTCTTGAACATCACCGAGCCGGAAGAAGCGCGCATTTGCATTCCCGTCGAAGGCGATTGCGTTGCGACGATTGGCGAAAATCGCAAGATGCTCGTCTTCAAGCTTGACGAAGTCAACGAGATGACCCGCGGCAAGGGCGTGATTCTGCAGCGCTTCAAGGACGGTGCGCTATCGGACGTTCGCGTGTTCAAGAAATCGGAAGGGCTGACCTGGCTCGATAGCGCGGGCCGCGAATTCACGCTTTCCTGGAGCGTGTTGCGCGATTGGGTTGGCGAGCGGGCCCAGGCAGGGCGGCTGGCGCCAAAGGGCTTCCCGCGCTCCAACAAGTTCGGCCCAGCGTTTGACTGATGGGACGCGTTAGAGCGCCTTCCGAGAAAGTGTTCTTGTCCAGCCGTGGTGCCGGTGCTCTTGCCACTCTGCGGCGGCTTGGCTACCACTCGATCAATGGTGGGACCGGAGACGTGGGGAGTGTTGCGAGCTGGGCGTGCGCTGATCGTGGCGTTGGCGCTCGTTGTGCTGCATCCATGGCCATTGAGCGTGCAAGCAGGTCAACCTGCCGCTGAACCGGAAGCCACCGGTCAATGGACGGCGGCTCCATCGTCTTCGCAGCCTGACGCAGCACAGCCGCCGTCCGACCGGCCAAATACGCCGTTGCCAGCCGATCCCGCTGCCACACCTCCACCGGCCGAGCGGCTTCCGCA
>JANNIB010000025.1:0-2424 GCA_031404695.1 Acidobacteriota bacterium | reverse complement strand
CGTCGGATAGGCGCCGGCGCCGAAGTTGGCGTTGCGCGCGATTTCGTTCACCGCGTTCGTGAGGTTGAAGACCTCGGCCGTGCCGAGCTGCCGCTCGACCTCGAGGCTGGCCTGACGCGAGCAGGCGTTCTGCAAGTCGCGTTGCATGGTGGTGAGGCTGAAGAGCGTCACCGACGGCACCGGCGCCGGCAGGATGCCCGGGAACACCGGCGCGCTCGCCTGGCCGGGTGTGAGCGCGATGTCGAGCTGGCGCAGCTTCGAGAGATCGGTGGTGTTGTCGGCCGGCAGCAGCGCGTTGGCCAGGGCCCGCAGCGGCACGCAGTCGAAGTAGAGGCCGGCGCTGCCGCGCACGACCAGATCGCGCGAGTCAAACGGCGTCCACACGAAGCCGGCCCGCGGCGCGACGTTGTTGGTGTCGCTGTCGATGGTCTCGAGCTTCTGCAGGTCGTAGCGCAGGCCGAGATTGAGCGTGAGACGCGGCGTGGCGCTCCACTCGTCCCGGGCGTAGAGGCCGAGGCTGGTGCTGCCCTGCTGCACGACGGTATCGCCGAAGGTCTGCGTGAAGCCGGCGTTGTGGTGCCGGCGAGGAAGTTCGCCAGCGACGAGAAGGCGTAGGACCCGCGAACGGCAGGCGGAAAGGTGATGGTGTCGTCGTTGTAGACCACATCGACGCCGGCGCGCATTCACGGTGGCGACGGTGGCGGCGCTGATGGTGGCGAGCGCATCGTCGCGGAAGAACCCGTAGGCGGTGTCGCGCACCTGGTTGGTGCCGCTGCGCGTCACGACGTTCACGTAGCCGCCGAGCGCGCGGCCCAGTTCGGCCTGGCCGCCGGAACTGACGACCTGGAACTGCTCGACCGCATCGACGCCGTACGGCAATCCGCTCAGACCCGCGGCATCGTCGTTGGCCGACAGCCCGTCCACGATGAAGCTGTTCGCCGCCCCGACCGACAGGAGGATGCGGCGGCGGGCGGCGGCGAAGCCGGTGAGCTGGACACTGAGGTCGTAGGTGCCGACCAGCGGAACTAGCTCATGATCTCGAGTTCAGGGTCGAACACGACCTTGCCGTCGAGCAGCACGTTGTACTTGTAGATGCCCGGCTCGGCCTTCGCGCGGACGACGTCGCGCGTGCGGCGCTCGAACGGGCTGCCCGATTCGCCCTTGAGCGGATTGCGCTTCTCCCAGCCGATCGAGAGCCGCCCCGGAGTGCCGGTGGCGTTGACGATGGTCCACTCGACGGACTCGCCGGCGCGGACGGTCAGGCGTTCGGGCGAGGTGCTGACAACCGGCGCCTTGCCCTTGGCGGGCGGTGGGAAGACGAAGATCGTCGCGTAGCGCACTCGGGGTCGGGACATGGTCAACGGCTCCTTGCCGCAAGGCGGCGGCATAACGATACACCACGGGAAGGCGACGAAACGCCCCCGACCGTCTCGCGGCCTCAGCCGGCGATGAGGCGCCGGAAGGCCGGATCGTCGCGCAGCGAAGCCAGTTCCTCGGCCGCGGCCGCATCCGCCTTCGACCGGCCCAGCGCCAGCGCCCGCGTCAGGGCCTCGAGCGCCGCCGCGCGGTTGCCGGCCAGCGCGTGCACATGCGAGGCGAGCCACCACACGCCCTGGGCGTTCGGGGTCAGCCGCGTCGCCTCGGTGGCCTGCTGCACGGCGCTCTGCGTGCGCCCGGTCTTCACCGCATAGACGGCCAGTTCGGCGAGGTTCTGCGCGTCGGCCGGGTTCACCTGATGCGACGCCTCGGCCAGGTCGAAGGCGCGCTGATACGACGCCAGCGCCTCGTCCTTGCGCCCCATCTGCATCAGCAGGTCACCGAGGTTACGGTGGGTCGGGGCCGAGTTCGGCCGCAGCGCGATCGCCCGCCGGTAGGCGTCGACCGCCTGGGGATACTCGCGTCGCTGGTAGTAGAGCGTGCCCATGTTCGACAGGGTCTGACCGGCCGGGGTAATCGCGGTGGCGCGCTCGTACGACTCGAGCGCCTCGGGAATCCGGTCGAGCGCCTGCAGCACCGTGCCGAGTCCCTGGTGGCCGATGACATTGTCGGGTCGCAACTCGATGAGCTGACCGTACACCGCCTCGGCCTCGGGTAATCGGCGCGCCACAAACAACGCCCGTCCCATGTCGCTCAATGCCTGCCAGTTGTTGGGACGGATGGTGAGCGCCTTGCGCCATTCCG
Source organism: Acidobacteriota bacterium (assembly GCA_031404695.1). Classification (GTDB taxonomy): domain Bacteria; phylum Acidobacteriota; class Vicinamibacteria; order Vicinamibacterales; family UBA2999; genus CADEFD01. The sequence goes on along the minus strand of JANNIB010000025.1, from coordinate 243 downwards.
CCACCGCCTCGTCGATGCGCCCGAGTGCGGCCAGGGCTTTCCCGAGGTAGCGTCGCGCCTCGTCGTCGTTGGGCCGCATCGCCAGTGCCCGCTGCAGTTCCTGCACGGCTTCGGCGTTGCGCCCGCTGCTCGTGAGCGTGATGCCCAGCGCCAGCCGCACGGCCGCGACATCGGGCGCCAGCGCCAGCGCGGCCCGGCATGTATTCGGTGGCGGTGGTGCTGCCGCGTGTGCAGGCCGACTTC
>JANNIB010000024.1:0-15304 GCA_031404695.1 Acidobacteriota bacterium | reverse complement strand
CACGCGGCCCATGCGGTCTTCGGCCTCGCCGTAGGGCTCGGTGATCGCGTTCAGGAAGAACGAGACCACGATCGGGCCGGATTTCGCGTAGACGATGCCGACGTCGTTGGCCAGCACCGGCGGGAAGTCGCCGGTCTTGTGCGCCACGCTCACCCCCGGCGGGAGGAAGTGCGGCAGGCGGCGGGCGCCCGACTGCTGTGCCCGCAGCATCCGCAGCAGCTCGTCGGCGCCGGCCCTCGATGGCAGCACGCGTGTCTCAATCGCCTCGAGCATGCGGCCGGTGGCGCGGGGCGTGAGCGCGCCGAGCCAGTAGGCCTTGTCGCCGTTGGTGCGGGCGTTGCGGTCGTCGTCGGGCGCCAGCGCGCTGTACTTCGCAAACAGGTCGCCGGTTGTCTGCGTGAGGGTCATGCCGTCGGCGTAGCCCTTGGCGGCAATCCACGCATTCACTTTCTCCACCCCGCCGACCTGGGCAATCGCCAGGTCGGTCGCCGTGTTGTCGCTCGTGATGATCATCTGCAGCAGCACGTCGCGCAGCGTCGGCTGCAGGCCGGGGTCGTGGTAGCGGAAGATCCCCGAGCCGCCACGCACATCGACGGCGCTGAGTGTCAGGCGCGTGGCCAGCGACAGCGTGCCGGCATCCACCATCTCGAGCGCCTGCACGGCCACCGGGATCTTGATGACGCTGGCGCTGTTGAACGTCTGGTCGGCGTTGACCGCGCCTTCCTCGCCCGTCGTCAGGTGCTTCACCCAGATGCCGGCCCGGGCCGGAATCGACGGCAGCTCGCGGTCGAGCAGTGCCTGCAGCGACGCCGGGGCGGCCGGTGTGGCCGGAGCGCTCCCGGCCGGTGGAGACGGCGCCTGCGCGGTGCAGGCCGCGGAAGTGAGCAGGGCCGCAAGGGCGATCGCGTGACGCATGACGATGTCTCCGTGTCTACCTGGGTGCACGCAGGTCGTGCATCTCGAGTGCGGCGATGAGCGCCATGGCGCCACCGCGGTCGTCCGACCCGAAGATCGCCGGCCGGGTGAGATAGTACTCGCGCGTGGCATTCCTGCCGGCGCCGGTGCCGGTGCAGACGTCGACGAACTCGCCGGTCTCCGAGATCCGCACCTGCACGGCCCGCCAGCCGCGCTCGACGACTTCGTCGAAGCTCTTGTCGAGCCAGCCCAGACGCACTCCGCGCGCCATCGCCGCCACGACCATCGCCGTCACCGTGAACTCGCGGTAGGTGCCGGGTTCGTCCACCACCTGATGCCAGGCGCCGTCGGGCGCCTGATGACGGCGCATGCCGTCCATCAGCCGACGGAAGCTGTCGAGCACCTGCGGACGCGCCGTCCACGTTCCGGGCAGGTGCGTCAGCGCCTCCATCAGGCCGAACGCCGCGAAGCCGTTGCCGCGGCCCCAGGCATGGGGCCCGCTCTCGGCGTGGATGAACAGACGGCCGTCGCGCTGGAGCCGCGTGGCGTAGGTGGTCAGCAGGCGCGCCACCGCGTCGGCGTAGCGCGGGTCACTGGTGCGACGTGCCGCGCGCGCGAGCACCGAGGTGGCCATGTACATGTCGTCGGTCCACGTCGTGGCGTAGTTCACGACATGGTCAGGCTCGGTGCCGAGGATGGCATCCGCCGCCTTACGGGCCAGCGCCTCAGCCTCCGCGTTGCCCGTGAGTTCCGCCAGGTCGAAGAAGGCTTGATGACCGGCCAGGCTCGTGAGCAGGAACGGCTGGGTGATGGCCGGCTTGGCGCCGGACAGGAACGGCGTCATCTGCGCCACCGCGCGGTCGCGGTACTGCGGGTCGCCGGTCGTCGAGGTGAGCCGCAGCGCGCTGCTCCAGGCCAGCGCCGGGATGTAGCTCATGATCGGGCTGGCCGGATAACGCGCCGCCAGCATCCGCGCGATGTCGAGCGGCGGGCGCACCTGGCGGGCGACGAGCTGGCGTCGGAGCGGCGACGGCGACGGTGTGGGCCGGCCATCGAGGAACTCGCGCACGGCCCGTTCGACCGCCGCCGGCGGACCGCTCACCTGCAGCGCCGCCACCGGCGCGAGACCGCCGGGCGCGCCGACGCCGAGCGCGCCGGCGAGCGAATCGGAGGCGGCGTCACGGCTGGCGGCCACGCGCGTCCGCGCCAGCGCGTTGGCCCGCCATTCGAGGGTCTCGCCGCGTCGCACCTCGATGACGAGATCGGGCGCCAGCATCGTCACCCAGCGCCAGAGATACCGCGCCTCGCGGTGTGCGGGAGCGTCGTAGAAACCTCTGTCTGGCGGGAACATGGGGGCGGGCGTGAGCGCCGCGAAGGCTGCGCCGCTGGCTGGGTCGCACTGGTCTGGCAGCGCGCACGGCACCGCCGCCACCTGCCACCGCCGGCGATTCCTGACGATCGACCGATCGGACAGACGCCACGTCACCAGATTCAGCACCACGCGGGTGCCGTCGGCCGATCCGTCGACACCGGCGACGAGCACGATGCGCGGCTGGGTCGCCAGCACCGGCAGCGACGGCTCGAGGGCGGTGATGCCCCGCGCCTCGGCGGTGAGTCCGATCGGGCCCACGCGGTACCCTTCGGGACCGGTCACCAGCTGCGAGAGCGCCGCGGCAACGGGAACGGGCGGCGTCTGCGCGGGAAGACTCGAGACACCGAGCTGCAGCAGTAACAGCGCGCACGCGGCGCGGCGGCAGTCGAACATGCGCTACAGCATACGGCGACGCGTGGTCGTGCGGGCGAGACGGGCGGGACGGAGGAAACGAGACACCGGCGATGGCGCGGCGCCGATGCGTTGACTAGCAGGCATAGCCGTACTGATCGGTGCAGGGCGGCTCGGGCACGGTGGCGCCATTGATGGTGCCGACCATCGAGATGTGCAGCGTGCAGTGGAAGCGCAGCTCGTTGCCGTTGGCGATGGCGAGACCGCGACTGGTGGCGCCGGGCGCGAGATCCCCGAGATCGGCCGAGCCGTTGTCGAGCACGATGTGGTGCATCTGCGAGTCGGAATTGCGGAACACCACCGTGTCGCCCGCGCGAGCCGTGACGGGATTCGGCGTGTAGGACGCGGGGCCGATCGACCCGACGATGCTGGCCGTCACGGTGGACCCACCAGCCGAGGGCGAGGTGGGACTCGCCGCCCCGCCGCCCCCGCCGCCACCACACCCCGCGAGACTCACGACGCCGACGAGAACCAGACCTGCGCCGTAGAACACCTGTCGCATGTAGGCACCTCCACGACGAACGGCGCAAGGCCGATGCCAACGTGGAGGGGCCGCGAATATCGCGATTCGCGGGGATGACGCTCTCGCCGACTTACGGGGATGGAAAGTCCTTACGGGACGCGGGCCAGCGCCCGGCGCTACACTGGAGTCATGAAGGTCGTTGGCACACGGCACCCGGACGCCCCCCCCTTGATCGATCAGGGGCCGATGGCGCGCACCGCCGCGTTGCTGCGCGGCACGTCCGGCGTGGCGCCGAAGGGCGTCTACCGCTTCACCAGCTTCGAAGAGGCCGAGTCGTGGATGAATACGGCGATTCGTCGTTCGCACGCGCTCCGGAGCCTGCCGATCTCATCCGCATCTGCCGGGCGCTGAACGACGCCGGGGCGCGCTACGTGCTCATCGGCGGGTTTGCGGTGCTGGCGCACGGCGCCGGCCGCTTCACGAAAGACATCGACCTGCTGGTCGATGACGCGCCGGAGAACGTGGGCCTGGTGAAGCGTGCTCTGTCGGTGCTGGCCGACAACGCGGCGGCGGATGTGGCGGACACGGATGTTCGCGAGTTCGTCGTCGTGCGCGTGGTCGACGAGGTCGTCGTTGACCTCATGGGCCGGGCATGTGGTCTCGACTATCCGACGGTCGCCGCAGATGCCGAAGTCAGGGACATCGGCGGCGTGCCCGTGCCGATCGCGAGTCCGGCCACTCTTATCCGGACGAAGAACACCTACCGGCCGCAGGACGCCATCGACCGCGAGTTCCTCGAGGGCGTGCTGCGCGACCGGCGGCGGTGACCGCTACCTCCCACCAGGAACGCGGGCGAGCGCCCACAGGTTCATCTGCAGGTAGTCGGCGCGTCCGCCGGGGCCGCGGCCGAAGGTGATGACCTCGCTGCCGCCACGCGGCAGATCCACCACGAACTCACCGTCGCGTTCGAGCGCGCGCATCGGGACGTCGCGACCGAACCGTTTCAGCACGAGGGCATCCCCTTGTCGCACCACCGCCACGGTGAAGCGGCGCGGGTTCCGGTAGGTGCCCACGAACGCCTGAGCCTCGGTGGCACTGAGCACACGCGTCGGCAGCGGCACGGCGTCGTGGAACATGATGCGCTCAGATCCGCTGGCATCCGTGCGGGCGGCGGCCAGGGCCAGACGCAGCAGTGGCTCCGGATTGGCGCCATCGCCGTTGGTGAGCACGACTACGGCGACCTTCGGACCGTTGCCGAATCCGTCGTGGTCGGTCACGGTCAACTGCGCGGCGTAGCCGGTCATCGCGCCGCCGTGGCCGAACTCGTGCTGGTCGCGTCCGAGGAAGAGGCCCTGTCCGTAGGCCTGTCCAGTCGTTGGCACGCGCACGACCTCGCCGCCCATGGACGCGACGACACCGGGTGGCAGCGCCTGACGGCCGTCCACCTTGCCGTCATTCATGAGCGCGCGCGCGAAACGCGCCATCTCGGTGGCGTTCGAATAGAGCGTGCCGGCCGGCCACAACCGCGCGTCGTTGGCGAGCGGTCGCACAACCTCGAGCGTGCCGTCCTTCGCTTTCCGGTGGCCCACGGCCAGCGGCCGCGTCATCGCTTCGGTGGGCCGGAACGTGGTGCGTGTCATGCCGAGCGGCGCCAGCACGCGCGCCGTCATCACGTCGGCGAAGGGGGTCTTGTCCACCTCCTGCAGGGCCAGTCCGGCCAGCGCGAAGCCCGAGTTCGAATACGAGAACGCGCGCCCCGGCGGCAGCATGCAGTACTCGGCGGTCCACGTGCGCTGATAGGTGCCGAGACCGTCTTCACCGTGCGGGCCGAACTCGTCGGGTTCGTCCATCAGGCCGCCGGTGTGCGAGAGCAGTTGCGCGAGCGTGGGCGCCCCGACGCACGGTGTGAGCCCGCGCACATACGATGACACCGGTGCGTCGAGCTTCAGGGCCCCTTGTGAGGCGGCAGTCAGGATGGCGGCGGCGGTGAACGACTTGGTCACCGATCCGATCTGGAAGAGCGTGTCTGGCGTCACCGGCGCGCCGGTCTCGGTGCTGGCCACACCGAAGCCGCGTGTCCACGTGACCGTGTCGTTCACGACCACCGCCATCGCCGCGCCGGGAATGCCGGCCATCTCCATCTCGGCGCGGATCGCCACCTCGGCCCGCACGAACGGATCGACGGAGCGCGACGTCTGCGCGGCGGCGCCGGCCATCGTCAGCAGCGCGAGTGAAGCGACCAGCACCAGGCGCATGCTGCGATTCTACGCGCGTCTGCTCGGCAGTCGTGCCGAATTGCCTACCGGCTCAGCGCGGCCTTCAGGAAATCACGGTTCATCCGCGCGATGCTCGAGATCGAGATTCCCTTCGGGCACACCGCCTCGCACTCGCCTTCGTTCGAGCAGCTGCCGAAGCCCTCGTCGTCCATGCGCGCCACCATGCGCTCGGCGCGGCGCAGCCGCTCCGGCTCACCCTGCGGCAGCAGGCCCAGGTGGCTGATCTTGGCCGACGTGAACAGATGCGCCGCGGCGTTCTTGCAGGCCGCAACACAGGCGCCGCAGCCGATGCACTGGGCGTTGTCCATCGCCAGGTCCGAGACGTCCTTCGGGACCGGGATGCTGTTGCCGTCGGGTGCGCCGCCGACGTTCATCGAGACGTATCCGCCGGCCGTGATGATGCGGTCGAAGGCGCTGCGGTTGACGACGAGATCCTTCAGCACCGGGAACGCCTTGGCGCGGAACGGCTCGATAGTAATGGTGTCGCCACTCCTGAAGCGCCGCATGTGCACCTGGCAGGTCGTGGCGCCGGGATCCGGACCATGCGGGATGCCGTCGATGACGAGTCCGCAGCTGCCGCAGATCCCTTCGCGGCAGTCGGAGTCGAACGCGATCGGATCCCGACCCTCGCGGATGAGGTCGTCGTTCACCACGTCGAGCATCTCGAGGAACGACATGTCGGGATGGATGTTCTTCGCGGTGTAGGTCTCGAGCCGCCCCTGGGCGGTGGAGTTGGCCTGACGCCAGACCCTCAGCGTGACGGTCATCGACATTGGAGCAATCCCTACTTGTAGCTGCGCTGCGACGGATGCACTTCGTGGAACTCGAGCGCTTCCTGGTGGAGGGTCGGACGTCCACCCACGCCCTGGAACTCCCACGCCGCGGCGTAGGAGAAGTCGTCGTCCTTGCGGAGCGCCTCCCCGTCGGGCGTCTGGAACTCTTCGCGGAAGTGGCCGCCGCACGACTCACGCCGTTCGAGCGCGTCGAGCGCGAGCAGCTCCGCGAACTCCATGTAGTCGGCGACGCGGCCGGCGTAGTCGAGAGCCGGGTTGAGGTTGTTCTTCTCGCCCGGCACCGAGACGTTCTGCCAGAATTCCTCGCGCAGCGCGCGGATCTCGGTCATGGCGCGGGTGAGGCCCGTTTCGGTGCGGGCCATGCCCACGTGATCCCAGCAGATCTGGCCGATGTTGCGGTGGAAGTCGCGGATGGTGCGCTTGCCCTTCACCGCCAGCACCTTGTCGATGCGCTCCTGCGAGACGGCGCGCGCTTCCTTGAAGGCGTCGTGGTCGGTCGAGACGGCCGGAATCGACGTGCCGCCGAGGTAGTTGGCCACGGTATACGGCGCCACGAAGTAGCCGTCGGCCAGGCCCTGCATCAGGGCGCTGGCGCCGAGGCGGTTGGCCCCGTGGTCCGAGAAGTTTGCTTCGCCGAGCACGAACAGGCCCGGCAGCGTCGACATCAGGTCGTAGTCAACCCACAGCCCGCCCATCGTGTAGTGCACGGCCGGGTAGATGCGCATCGGCACCTGATACGGATCTTCGTCGGTGATCCGCTTGTACATGTCGAACAAGTTGCCGTAGCGGCCCTTGATCGTCTCGACGCCCGCGCGTTTGATCGCATCGGCGAAGTCGAGATACACCGACAGGCCCGACTCGCCGGCGCCGCGGCCTTCGTCACACACGCCCTTGGCGGCCCGCGACGCGACGTCGCGCGGCACCAGGTTGCCGAAGCTCGGGTAGCGGCGCTCGAGATAGTAGTCGCGCTCGGCCTCGGGAATCTGCGACGGCGGACGTTTGTCGCCCTGTTTCTTCGGCACCCACACGCGGCCATCGTTGCGCAGGCTCTCGGACATCAGGGTGAGCTTCGACTGGTGGTCGCCGCTCACTGGAATGCAGGTGGGGTGGATCTGAGTGAAGCAGGGGTTGGCGAAGTAGGCACCCCGCTTGTGAGCGCGCCAGGCCGCCGTCACATTGGAATTCACAGCGTTGGTCGAAAGATAGAAGACCGTGCCGTAGCCGCCGGTGCAGAGCAGCACCGCGTGCGCGCTGTGCGACTCGAGCTCGCCGGTGATGAGGTTACGCGTGATGATGCCGCGCGCCTGGCCGTTGACCATCACCAGATCGAGCATCTCACGTCGCGGAAAATGTTCCACGGTGCCGGCGTCCACCTGGCGCATCATCGACTGGTAGGCGCCGAGCAGCAGCTGCTGGCCGGTCTGACCGCGCGCGTAGAAGGTGCGCGACACCTGGGCGCCGCCGAACGAGCGGTTGTCGAGCAGGCCGCCGTACTCACGGGCGAAAGGCACGCCCTGCGCCACGCACTGATCGATGATCTGTACCGAGAGCTGGGCCAGGCGGAAGACATTTGCTTCGCGGGAGCGGTAGTCGCCGCCCTTCACCGTGTCGTAGAACAAACGGTAGATGCTGTCGCCGTCGTTGCGGTAGTTCTTGGCGGCGTTGATGCCGCCCTGCGCGGCGATGCTGTGGGCGCGGCGCGGGCTTTCGTGGATGCCGAACAGCTTCACCTTGTAGCCGAGCTCGCCGAGCGACGCCGCCGCCGAACTGCCGGCCAGCCCCGTGCCGACGACGATCACGTCGTACTTGCGTCGGTTGGCGGGGTTGACGAGCTTGTTCTCGAACTTGCGGCGGTCCCACTTCTCACTGATCGGCCCGCTGGGAATCTTCGAATCGAGCGTCATCGCGCGCCCCGCGAAATGAGGAAGGTGGCAATCGGGAGGACGAAGAACCCGCCCGCGATGGCAACCGTGAGCAGGCGCCCCAACATCAGGATGCGCGGCGTCCAGTTGGGATGGTCGATGCCGAGCGACTGTGCGGCGCTCGACAGCCCGTGCCACAGGTGCAAGAAGATGAAGCCCATCGCCACCAGATAGAACGCCACGTACCCGGGATAACTGAAGATCTCGATCTGCAGGCGATACAGGTCGCGGATGCCCGCCGGCGTTTCGTAGTAGCTGCCGTACTTGAACGTCAGCAGGTGCGACACCACGAACAGCAGGGTGATGGTGCCGGTGACGATCATGGTCGCCGACGCCAGCGACTTGCGGCTCGCCGGGTTCTTCGTTTTGGCCCACTTCTTCGCGGCGTAGCGCTGGGGACGGGCCGACCGGTTGGCGACGAACCCGGCCAGCGCCTTGCCCATGTGCAGCAGGAAGATCGCGACCAACCCCAGTTCGGCCACCACGATGAGCGGGTTGCTGATCAGGGTGTGGCTGTACTGGTTGAAGGCGTCAGGGCCAACGAAGAACAGCAGGTTCCCGGCCAGGTGCGTGATGAGGAAAGCCGCAAGACCAAGGCCCGTGAGGGCGATGAGGATCTTCGAACCAATCGATGTCGAGGCTGCCTGAAGGAGTCTCATGCGGGGTGCTCAGCCAATAATTCTACCGCGATTCAGCGAGGGGGCCTGAACCCTCACTCCGAAAGACGCACGGAGCGTTGGTTTCGTGCCCGACTACCGCCGCGGCGCCAGCCGCTGCTCGAGCGCCTTGCCGGCATCGAGTTCGCGAGCGGCCTCGTCGAGGCGGCCCTGACGCATCGCCACCTCGGCCAGCACGAAGTGACCGAGCGGGGCCGTGGCCGACGCCCGGTCGAGCGCGAGACCGGCGCGCGCCGAAACGGCCGCCGCCTCGATCTCGCCGGCGGCGAGCTTCGCCTGCGCCAGGTAGAAGTGGCCTTCGGCGAACCGCGCGTTGACGGCGACAGCGCGTTCGAAGAGCGTGCGCGCCTCGGGACTGCGCCGCTGCTGGAGGAGCCGCGCGGCGTTGAAGAGAGCCTTGTAGGCGTCGTCGTGGCGGGTGAACTCCTCGCGGTAGGCGGCCAGCGCCGCGTCGGCGTCGCCGCGGCCTTCGGCGATGACGCCGAGATTGAAGTGCGCCAGCCGGACCGCGGGTGACACCTCGAGTGCGGCGCGCAGTTCGCGTTCCGCAGCCACGCTGTCTCCCCGCGTGAGCGCCACGACACCCAGGGCCACGCGCGCCGAAGCCACCTTTGGATCGATAGCGAGCGCCTGGCGGAAGTACTCGGAGGCGCGGTCGAAAGCGCCGCGATCGAGGAGGATTTCGCCGGCCTGGTACTGCACCCACGCGTTCTTCGGATCGACGCGCAGGTAATGCTCGTAGCCGGCCAGCGCTTCATCGTCACGGCCCAGCGCGCGGTAGGCGTTGGCCATGTTGATGAGCGCCAGGTCGTAATCGGGCTTGAGCGTCAGTGCCCGGCTGAAGTGGGTGATCGCCTCGGCGTACTGCCCGGCGCGGAAGTGGGCGTTCCCGAGGTTGAACCACGCGTCGATGACCTCGGGGTCCTCGGCGACGACCTTGGTCAGGAGGACGATTCGACGGGCGGTGGCCTCGGCGGCGTCGCCCTCGACGTCGCGAGCCTCCGACATCAGGTTGAAGAGCGCGATCTTGTCTTTGGGGTCGGCGCGGCGAGTGTCGCCGTCCTCGGCCGCGGTGGCCACGAAGGTCGCCACGTAGCCGAGCGACGTGAGGCGCGCGCGTGTCTCCGGATCGAGGGCTGCCGGCGACTCGGTGGCGTTGGTGGCGCGGGCGAACCCGGCTTCGAGCGACCGCAGCGTCCGTTGCAGGCGGTTGGCCACGTCCCGTTCGCGCTCGAAGATGTTGATGGTCTCGCCCGGATCGCGCGACAGGTCGAAAAGTTCCGGCCGCGGCGCGTCGATGAGCTTGTAGGGCCCGGACCGGATGGCCCGCAGGGCGCTCCAGCCGTAATGGTGCAGCGGATACATGGCCTCCGCGTAACCGTCGACACCGCTCGCGCCCGGGGCATCGACCATCAGGGCGGCCAGGCTTCGGCCCGGACTCGCGGCATCTCCATTCGGCGCGGTGGCGTCCACGAGGTCGAGGAGTGTCGGGGTCAGGTCGACCGTCCGCACCGGCGCCGCCACGCGGCGTCCGCGCGTCGCCGAGAACGGCGCCCGAATCAGGAACGGCACGTGCGTCGACGTCTCGTAGACGAAGAAGCCATGAGTGCCCTCGCCGTGTTCGCCGAGCCCCTCGCCGTGATCGGCGACGACGGCGATGACCGTGCGGTCGAGCAGCCCGTGCTGTTCGAGGAACGCCACGACCCGGCCCAGCTGCGCGTCGGCGAAGGCGACCTCGGCGTTGTAGGGTTGTCCTGGATGCTGCGAGGCGAAGGGTTCAGGCGCCGCGTACGGCGCATGTGCATCGTAGAAGTGCAGCCAGGCGAAGAACCGCTGGTCCTTGACCGACGTGAGCCACGGCAGCGCCAGGTCAACCACCTCATTGGCCGGGCGCGAGACATCTCCGAGCGAACCACCGCGCGTCTTCACCAGGTCGAAGTCGTCGGCGTAGTGCTCGAAGCCCTGGTCGAGCCCCCACTTGGAGTCGAGCACGAAGGCGCCCACGAAGGCGCCGGTGCGGAAACCGCGGTCGCGGAGCCGCTCGGCCAGCGTCGTGGCGGTTGGCGGCAGGAAGAAGCCGCCGTTGTCGCGCAGGCCGTGCTGCGGCGGAAAGCTGCCGGTGAACATCGTGGCATGCGCCGGCAGGGTGAGCGGGGCCGAGGTCATCGCCTGCTCGAAGAGCACGCCGTCGGCGGCCAGACGGTCGAACACCGGGGTGGCAGACGCCGTGGGGCGGCCGTAGGCACCGAGGCGGTCGGCACGCGTCGTGTCGAGAGTGACGACCAGCAGGTTCAGGCGGTCACGGGCCATGCCCGAGGGTAAGCGGCCGAGGGCCACCCCGCTGGCCGAGGTCGCGCCTGGGGAGAACACCCAGACCCGTGCCACCACCATCGCCGCGATGACGACGACGCCCAGGCCCAGCCTTGGGCCCAATCGACGGACTGCAGGGTTTAGTTGCACAGACGTGTGACGAACGCCTCAGTTGTGTAACACTTTGTCACGGCACCGCTGCTCCCCTCATCTCCGGTGCCGGTTGCACTTTGAATGATTGTGCCCTCACAGAGGATGGTGACCAATGTCCACTCAGTCTAGCCGTTCACGGCTGGCCGCCCTCGGCTGCGTCGCGCTCGCCGGCGGTCTGCTGTTCCCGCCCCGGGCGTTTGCCGAACCCGCGACCCGAAGCACTCCGATCCTGGACGCCGCCCGACTCGTCGCCGGCCGGCAGGCCTCGGCGATGAAGTCGCGCGACGCCGGCCAGGCGCCGCAGCCAGCCGCCAACACCGACCTGCGATCGGGTTCCTTCTTCAAGTCGAAGGCGGGAGTCGCCACGCTGGTGCTCTTCATCGGCGGCGTCGCCTACGCGGTCTACTCGTCGAACAACGACCGCATCCGGAGTGCGGGACGATGATGGCCCACCTTCGGTCCATGCGTCGTGTCCTCGCCGCCCTGGCACTGACCCTCGCGGTCGCCGCCTCCACCGCAGGCGCCCAGTCGCTGACCGGTACGATCAGCGGTCAGGTCACCGATGCGCAAGGCGGCGTGCTGCCAGGCGTGACGGTGGTGCTCACTGGACGCACCGGCTCGATCGACCAGGTGTCGGATGCGGGCGGGAACTACCGCTTCCTCGGCCTTCCGCCAGGCACCTACAGCGTGCGCGCCGAACTGGCGGGCTTCCGTCCGTTCGAACTGGTGGACGTCCTGGTGGGCATCGGCGCCACGGTGCCGGTGCGCGTCTCGCTGCAAGTCGGCGGGCTCCAGGAATCGGTGACGGTGACCGGGGCGCTGGCGGTCGACACCACCTCGACGCAGACGAACAACGACCTCGGCCAGGACCTGCTCTTCGCCATGCCGATGTCGCGCACCAATGCCGCCGTGAGCCTGTTGAACTACTCGCCAGGCGTCAACGGCGGGGCGGCGTTTGGCGGGGCCGCGGGCGCGTCGAACGCGCTGCTTCTCGACGGCGTCGACACGCGCGATCCGGAGGGCGGCGGCGCCTGGACGTTCTTCAACTACAACCTGGTGGAGAGTGTCGAAGTCGGCGGGCTGGGCCAGCCGGCGGAATACGGCGGCTTCCAGGGCGCCGTCGTCAACTCGATCACCAAGTCGGGCGGCAACGCCTACTCGAGCCTGTTCGAGTATCGCTACACGAACAAGGACCTGCGCGGCGACAACCTGACCTCCGAGATCAAGCGGGAGAATCCATCGCTGCGCGCGACCGGCATCGACCGCCTCGACGACTACACGGTGCAGCTCGGAGGGCCGATCAAGCGCGACAAGGCCTTCTTCTTCGGCAGCATCCAGCGCTACTCCGTCAAGGAGGACCCTGACGGCCCGCGCACCGTGCGCACCGAGGTCAGCCCGCGCTTCAACGGCAAAGTCACGCTGCAGCCAACCAGCGGCGACACCGTGTCGGTGAACGTGCAGTACGACCAGTACAACCAGACCGGTCGCACCGGCCTTGGCGGCGCCGCGAACACCACCGACGACCGCACGATTGAGCAGGATTCGCCGGAGTGGATCTGGAACGGTTCGTACCGCAAGGTGATCGGCGGCTCGTCGTTCTTCGAGACCAAGTACACCGGCTACTGGGGTTACTTCGACCTCGACCCGGTGAACCCGGCGCCCGCCAGGAACGACGACCAGGGCGGCTGGTCGGGCGGCGCCGGCTTCGCCGCCAAGTACGATCGGGTGCGCAACCAGCTCAACGCGTCGTTTACGCGTTACGTCGAGGCGAAGGGCACTCACAACTTCAAGTTTGGCGTCGAGATCGAGCGCAGCAAGATCCGCAACCGCTACGCCTACAGCGACGACATCCAGTACTACGACATCGGCGGCCAGCCGTACCTCGCCTACTCGTACAGCTACGACGTCGAGGGCACCAACAAGCGCCAGTCTGTCTACGCCCAGGACCAGTGGACGATCGGCCGGGTGACGGCCAATATCGGCGTCCGCTTCGACGGCATCGGCGGCGAGGGCAAGGACGGCACGACCTACTACGACACCAAGCAGATCGCGCCTCGCGTGGGGTTTGCCTGGGATGTCACCGGCCGCGGCTCCTCGGTGCTCAAGGGCTTCTACGGTCAGCTCTATGAGGGCGCGATGTTCCAGACCTGGAACCGCGCGGTCTCCGGCATCGGCGACTACATCATCTACGAAGTCGACGCCAGGAACCGCCTGACTGAGGTCGATCGCATCTCGGGCGCCAGCAAATATGTCGTCGATGAGAACATCAAGCACCCGCGCACCGACGAATACAATCTGGCCTACGAACAGCAGATTGGCCAGAACTGGCGTGTGTCGGGCACCTACATCCGCCGGGAGGCGAAGAATCTCGTCAACTCGGTGCTGATCGGCGGCCAATGGGCGCCCAGTACCTTCCTCAACCCGCTGACCAACCAGAACACCAACGTCTTCACCTGGGCGAATCGCAACTCGATTCCTCAGCGCTTCGAGATCACCAACATCGACTCGGTGACCTTCCCCGGCGCCGGCACATTCGAGGGCTACCGCGACTACAACGGGGCGATGTTCGTGCTCGATCGGCGGCTCGCCAACCGCTGGCAAGGGCGGATCTCCTACGTCTTCTCGAAGACGAGCGGGACCGTGGTCAACAACGGCACGGCCGGTTTCGCCAGCTCGCTCACCGAGACGCCCAACGGCAGCCTCATCAACCGAGACGGGCGGGTGCCGCTCGATCGGCCTCACGAAGTCAAGGTCTTCGCCGGCTACCAGATCCCGATCGTGGAAGTGTCGTTCAACGCCTACTATCGTCATCTGAGCGGCCAGACCTACACGCCGTTCTCCCGCTTGTCGGCCACCAGGGTGAACTGGACGGCATCGAACGACGTCCAGCTCCAGGGGCAGGGCGAGAACCGGATCAAGCCGCTCAACATCCTCGACCTCAGACTCGAGAAAGTGTTCTCGGCAGGCGTCCACCGCTTCGGTGTCTACGCGGACCTGGAGAATGCCCTCAACCGCTCAGCGATTCTCACGCGCAACGCCCGGTTCCCGAGCGCGTCGATCGCCGGTAACACGGTGGCCTTCGGTGGTGTGACCGCCGTGACGCCGGCGCGCCAGATCACGTTCGGCGTGCGCTGGTCGTTTTAAGAGCAGGGGCTCGGGACTCGGAGACCGGGGCTCAGAGCTTGGGGGCTCGGGGCCGGCGGCTCTGAAAACAGCGCGGGGGAGCTGGAGCATCTGCTCCGGCTCCCCCGGTGTCATGTACGGGCGGTTGCGAGCTGCGGGCTAACGCGTCAGCGACGGGCCGGCGGCGCCGCCGTAGTTCACGAACACGGTCTTGATCTCGGTGAAGAAGTTCAGGCCCTCTTCCGCCATCTCGCGCTCGCCGACGCCGGTGGACTTGGTGCCACCGAACGGCAGTTGGGCTTCCCCGCCCACGGTGGGCTCGTTCACGTGGACCATGCCCACTTCCACGTCGTCCACGAAGCGCATCACGGTGTTGATGTCCTGTGTGAAGATGGAGGTCGTGAGTCCGTACTCGACGCCGTTGGCCTTGGCCAGCGCCTCCTCGAGAGTGGTCGCCGTCGCCACCGACAGCACCGGCCCGAAGATCTCCTCGGTGAAAATGCGCATGCCAGGGGTGACGTCATCGAAGATGGTGGGCGCGATGAACCAGCCCTGCGCCAGGTGATCGGGCCGCGTGCCGCCGGTCAAAAGGCGCGCGCCTTCCTTGCGGCCCGCCTCGATGTAGTCCATCACCGTCTGCCACTGCTTGTCGGCAATCGACGGGCCCATCTCCATCGTCTCGTCGAGTCCGGGGCCGACCTTCATCGTCTCGGCCGACGCCACCAGCCGGTCCACCAGCGCCTGCTTCACATCGGGATGCACGATGACGCGCGAGGTGGCCGTGCAGCGCTGGCCGGTCGAGCCGAACGCACCGCCGTGAATGGCCGCGGCCGCGCGGTCGAGATCGGCATCGGCCATGACGATGACGGCGTTCTTGCCGCCCATCTC
>JANNIB010000023.1:0-3733 GCA_031404695.1 Acidobacteriota bacterium | reverse complement strand
CTCCTCCCTCACATACGGCTCGGTATGCTCGGTCGTCGCGCCTAGCCAGCCGGGCGCCTCGCCGCCCTCGGTGCGACGTCCGCATTCACGACCGGGGTGCTCGCCCCGGGAGTGCGGGTGATCCCACTACAGGGGACGCCCCCCCGAACGCGCAAAGCCCGCGCGTCGGGGGCCCCGGCCTGGCCCCCTAAGAGCTCGTACAGGCGCAAGTTGCCGGGAGGGGCGAGTGACCGACGCGCGAAGCGGAGCCGACGATCGGACTGCGCCATGTCGTCCGGCGACACCTGCCCCAGGCCGTCCGGCGGCATCCGTCAGGCGGGCGAGACTCCGGCAGCGGGCCTGAAGAATGGTACGCCCGGGTGCCGCGACGACTGCTAGACTGAGCGGCATTCCGGCGGTCTCGCCGGAAGTCCCCGGAGGCCCGGATGTCCGTGCTGTGCTGGCTGCGCCGCCCCTCGGCGCTCCTCGTCGCCGCCACGTCGCTGTACTCGGTGTCCGTCTGGACGCAGACCCAGCCAACGCCGCCTCCCCAGACGCCGCACGACCGCGTCGAGGCCGCGCACGAAGACCTGACGCGCAGCGGCGCCGATCGCGCGCGCGAGATAGCGCGCCTCACGGCAGCCGTCGCGCCGGCGATTGATCCGGCGGCAGCCAACACGGCCGTGCCGCGCCGCAACTTCATCGACACGCTCATCTTCAAGCGCCTGGCGGACGCGAAGGTGCCGCACGCGCCGCTCGCCACCGACGCGGAGTTCGCGCGCCGCGTCTACCTCGACGTCACCGGCCTGCCGCCGTCCTCCGCGGACGTGCGTGCCTTCGTTTCTGACACCGCCGCCGACAAGCGCGACCGCCTGATCGATCGCCTGCTCGCCAGCGACGAGTTCGCCGAGCAGTGGGCGTGGCACTGGGGCGATCTGCTGCGCATGTCGGGCGAGGCCGGCCCCGGCGCCAACGCCTTCCACTACTGGTTCAAGGAACAGCTCAAGGTCGATCGCCCCTACGACCGCTTCGTGCACGACGTCCTGACGCCGTCGTCGAAGGTGCACGCGACCATTCCGTCGCTGGCCATCATCGGGCGCAGCAACCAGCTCAAGAGCCGCTTCGTCGAGAGCGTGGACGACTACCGCATCTCGAATCGCCTCGACCACATCGACGCGCTCACCATCGATGTCAGCCGTGTCTTCCTCGGCATCAACACCTCGTGCATCTCGTGCCACGACGGCGAATTCCACCTCGAAGACGTCAACAATTACCTGGCCGAGCGCAAGCGCGACGAGTTCTTCGCGATGTCGGCGTTCTTCGGCACCACCCGCCTCATCGGCAACTGGAACGACAAGTCGCGCAACGTCGACCGCGACCTGCACGTGGACGACCTCGGCCCCGGCTACGACGGCGGCGACGACGCGCCGTTTCTCACGCTGGCCGAAAGCCAGTTCCCGCGCCCGAAGGGCTCGCATGAACCGGCCTTCATCCTGACCGGCGAGAAGCCGCGGCCGGGCTTTGCGCCGCGGGCCGAACTGGCGCGCATGATCACGGCGCATCCGCAGTTTGCGCGCGCCACCGTGAACGTCGTCTGGGGCCGCCTGATGAGCGTCGGCTTCGTCGAGCCGCACGATGCCTTCGACATGCTGCGCCTGTCGGGCAAGGACGCGCAACCCACCAACGTCGAACTGCTCGAGGCGCTGGCCGCCGACTTCACGAAGAGCGGCTTCCGCCTGAAGCACACCATTCGCACCATCCTCCAGTCGAGCGCCTACCAGCTGTCGTCTGGTTTCCCCGGCGTCTGGAAAGACGACTACCTGCCGCTCTACCCGCGCCACTACGCACGCGTGCTGACCGGGCCGGAAGTGGTGGATGCGGTGTCGATCGTGACCGGCGTGCCGCTCAAGTTCACGCTCGGCGGCGAGACGATGACACGCGTGAAGCAGCTGGCGACGCCCCAGGACATCGGCCGCGGCGGCGAAGCAATGGCCATCGACGCGATGCTGCAGAGCTTCTTCCAGAGCAACCGCCGCACCCCGCCCCAATCGGGCAACCGGCCGTCGACGCTGCAGGCGCTGCTGATGATGAAGTCGAACGTCGTCAACGACCGCGTGCTGGCCTCGGCAAAGGGCCGCGTGGCGGATCTGGTGGCCTCGACGCGCACCGACGACGAGATCATCGACGAGCTCTACATGAGCGCGGGCGCGCGCACGCCGTCGCCGGCCGAACGCTCGGTGGCGCGGCGCACGCTCGGCGCCGATCGCACGCGCGGCTCCGAAGACCTGCTGTGGGCGCTGCTGAACAGCCCCGAGTTCCTCGTCAACCGTTGACGCGAGCGAGGCCGACCATGCGCCGCCTGACCGATCTCGTCGCTTCCCGCCGCGACGCCCTCAAATGGGGCGGCCTCGCCCTTGCCAGCACCTGGGTGGACGGCCTCGTGTGGCCGCTCGACCTCCGCGCCCAGGGCCGCGCGACGCCGCGCGGCACGGCGAAGAACTGCGTCTTCATCGAACTCGGCGGCGCCATCAGCCCGATGGACACCTGGGACTTCAAGGAGACGCGCTGGACGCCGAAGGACCTCGACGTCACGGAAGTGAAGAAGGGCCTCTATCTGTCGCGGACGCTCTTCCCGCAGCTCGCGAAGGAGATGGACAAGGTCGCACTGGTCCGCTCGATGCAGGCGCCCGAGCTCATCCACTTCAACGGGCAATACCACACGCAGGTCGGCCGCGCGCTCAATCCAGCCATCGCGCGTGAGATTCCGGCCTTTGGCTCGGTGGTCGCCTTCGAACTGGCGAAGCAGCGCCGCGAACGCGACACCTTCCCCACCTACGTCAGCACCAACCTGACCAAGGCGCGCGCCGGCTCGATCGGATCGGGCTTCCTTCCCACCTGGACCACCGGGCTCGATCTGGATCCGAGCACGGTCTTTGCCGCCTTCAGCGGCGACATGACCGGCGCCAACGCCGTGCTGTCGGAGCGGTGGGAACTGCTGACCGCGCTCTCGAAGATTAACGAAAGCCAGCGCCAGGCCATGGGCCAGCGGGCCGCCGACTACCAGACCTTCTATGACGACGCCCACAAGCTGCTCACCGACGCGCGGTGGCCGGCGGTGTTCACGGCCTCGGCCGACGACAAGACGCGCTACGGCGACGACGAGTTCGGCCTCGGCTGCATCCTCGCCCGCAATCTGCTCAAGCAGCAGGCCGGCACGCGGATGATCTACATCTACGACGGCGACCGCTGGGATCACCACTCCGGCATCTTCGACAAGACCGCCGAGTGGAACCACTACCGCACCTGCACCCGCCTCGACGCCGGCCTCGTGAGCCTGATGCACGACCTGTCGGCCATGCCGGGGTCGGCGCCGGGCGCGACGCTGCTCGACGAGACGATGATCGTCTGCCAGAGCGAGTTCGGCCGTACGCCCGGCATGAACCCGGTCAACGGCCGCGACCACTGGAAGGGTGCCTACACCGGGCTCTACGTGGGCGGCGGCATCGCCGGCGGCCGCATCCTCGGGAAGACCAACGACGACGGCAGCACCTGCCTCGAGACCGGCTGGCGCCACAAGTCGCAGCCCTTCATGGACAACACCGTCGCCACGATCTACTCGGCGCTCGGCATCGACTGGCGCACCTCGGTCGCCAACACGCCCTCGGGCCGCGCCTACCACTACGTGGACACGGTCAGCCTCGGCGGCGCGGCGATGATGGAAGCCGACGAGATCGGCGACCTGTTCGCGTGATGT
>JANNIB010000022.1:0-1803 GCA_031404695.1 Acidobacteriota bacterium | reverse complement strand
TGACGTGCGCAACGCCGAAGCGTTCGAGTTGCCGGAAATCGGCGGCGACCACTTCCGTTCGAGCGCGGTGTTCCTCACCCAGAGCCACCCGAAGCAGACCCAGGGCAGCGACGTGCTGGCCGGCACCTCGCTCGATCAGTTCTATGCGCAGAAGGTCGGCCACGAGACGCCCATTCCGTCGATGCAGCTCTGCATCGAGAGCATCGACCAGGCCGGCGGCTGCGCCTACGGCTATTCCTGCGTCTACACCGACACGGTCAGCTGGGCCTCGCCCAAAGAACCGCTGCCGATGATTCGTGACCCGCGCGCTGCCTTCGACCAGCTGTTCGGCGTCGGCGGCTCGCCCGCCGAGCGCGCCACCCGGCGCCAGCGCGACAAGAGCATCCTCGACTTCATCACCGGCGAGGTCGCGCGGCTGCGCAAGGATCTCGGCCCAGCCGACCAGGCCCGCCTCGGTGAGTACCTCGACGACGTCCGCGAAATCGAGCGCCGCATCCAGAAGGTGGAAGCGTCGAACTCGAGCGGTGACCCGCGCGAGCTGCCCGGCGCCCCGGTGGGCGTGCCCGACGCCTTCGCCGAACACGTGAAGCTGATGTTCGACCTGCAGGCGGTGGCGTTTGCCAGCGACATCACCCGCGTCTTCTCGTTCAAGCTGGGACGCGACGGCTCGAGCCGCGCCTATCCGGAAAGCGGCGTCAACGCCGGCTTCCACCCGTCCTCGCATCATCAGGACCGCGAAGAGCGCATCCGCGAATTCCAGAAGATCAACACCTATCACGTCGCGCAGCTGCCGTATTTCCTCGACAAGCTGAAGAACACGCCCGATGGCGAGCGCAACCTGCTCGACAACACGCTCATCATCTACGGTTCGCCGATGGGCAACTCGAACGTGCACAACCACAAGCGCTGCCCGCTGTTCTTCGCCGGCCACGCCGGTGGCCAGCTGAAGGGCGGCCTCCACATCAAGACCGCCGACGGCACGCCGATGGCGAACCCGCTGCTCGGCGCCATGCACCTGCTCGGGCTGTCCGACGTGAAGACGTTCGGCGACAGCACGGGTGTGACGGATCTGAACGCGGCGCCCGAGGCGACCGCGGCCTTCTAGCTCGGAGACACGGCGATGCAGTTTCGACTGGAACAGTCCCTGATGCGTGGCGTCGCCCTGGTGGGTGCCGCCGTTCTGGTGCTTGCCGCGACGCTCGGCGCGCAGTCGGCGGCAGTCGCCGATGCGGCGATGGGCCGCGACCTGGCGGCGGTGAAGACCCTCCTGCAGCAGGGCAGTGACGTCAACGCGGCCCAGGGCGACGGCATGACCGCGCTGCACTGGGCGGCGATGATGAACGACGCCGAGCTGGCCCAGATGCTCGTCTTCGCCGGCGCCAACGTGAAGGCGACGACGCGGCTAGGCGGCAACACGCCGCTCATCATCGCCGCCCGCAACGGCCACGCGCCGGTGGTGGAGGTGATGCTCAAGGCCGGCGCCGACGCCAAGCTCGCGACCTCGACCGGTACGACGCCGCTGATGCTGGCTGCCGCGTCGGGCAGCGTCGAGGCCGTGAAGGCGCTGCTGGCGGCGGGCGCCGACGTCGAGGCGAAGGAATCGTCGATGCAGCAGACGCCCCTGATGTTCGCCGCGGCCAATAGCCGCGTCGAGGTCATGAAAGCGCTCATCGCGGCCGGCGCCAACGTGAAGGCGTCGTCGAAGGTCGTGAACATCTCGACGCTTACCTCGCCCGAAGAGGAGTTCTTCGCGCAGCAGGCGGCCCAGCAGCGGCCAGCGGCCGCGCCCGGCACCGCGCCTGC
>JANNIB010000021.1:0-4515 GCA_031404695.1 Acidobacteriota bacterium | reverse complement strand
GGGACTGGGGGCTGGGGACTGGGGCGGGTCAGGAACCGCGTCCTGGGGGCTGGGGGGTGGGGTCGGGGGGTCCCCCGGACAACCCGGACGAAGCGGTTTTGGAGATGCAGCGTGTCAGCGCGCCCCCCCCCCCCCCCCCCCCCCCCCCCCCAGACCCCAGTTCGCGCCCCCGCCCCCCGTGAGGCCCGCGGGCGAGCGCCTGGTCGCCGACTACGCCGGCACCGGGCTCACCGTGGGGCCGCATCCGATGCGGTTCCGGCGGCACGAGCTGTCGATGAAGGGCGTGCTGCGCGCCATCGATCTGCCGCTCGTGAAAAGTGGACGCCGCGTGCGCACGGCCGGCATGGTGATCACGCGGCAGCGGCCGGGCACGGCCAAAGGGTTCGTGTTCCTGACGCTCGAAGACGAAACCGGCATCTCGAACGTCATCATCCGGCCCGACGTCTACGCGCGCGACAAGGCGATCGTGGTCGAGTCGCCGTTCCTGCTGGTGGAAGGCTGGCTCCAGGTGCAGGACGGCGTCACGGCGATCAAGGCCGAGCGGCTGCAGCGGCTCGAGGGTCTGCTCGCGTCGATGTCAGTCGAGTCGCACGACTTCCGCTAGTCGGAATTCCTGCCACGCTCGGCACCCACGCGCGAGGCGAATCCTGCGCGGGTTGGGCGGGTAGCGGCGGCCACACGCAGTATTTCCGCTCGACCCGGCCGTGGCACGGCATCCGCAATCGCATTGGGTAGAATGGCAGGTGAGGCATGCCCATGGCCGTGGAAGTCAGTCGTCGACGATTCACTGCGGACGAATACCTGGCGATGGGCGACGCCGGTATCCTGCGCGCCGAAGACCGCGTCGAGCTCATCGACGGAGACATCGTCGCGATGACGCCGATCGGCAGGCGTCACGTCGCCCTGGTGAACCGCCTCACCCGTCTCTTCGTGGGACGCCTTGGAGAGGGCGCCATCGTTCAGCCGCAGGGCTCGCTGCGGCTCGACTTTTCAACCGAACCGCAGCCCGACCTGGCCGTGCTGCGACACCGCGACGACTTCTACGAAACCGGCTCGCGGCCCGCGCCCGACGACATCCTGCTGCTCATCGAAGTGGCCGACACGTCACTTCGCTACGACCTCACGACGAAGGCCGCGCTCTACGCCCGCCACGGGATCGGCGAGTACTGGGTGATCGACCTGAACAGCGACACCGTCATCCGCCATCAGGAGCCCGCCGATGGAACCTACCAGCGCATCGCCCCCGTGGCGCCCGACGCGCCGTTTGCGCCGGTCAGGCTCGCTGACCTGACGCTCACGCTTACGGACGTCTTCGGCGCACGCCGCTGACGGTCGGGCAGAGCCGCTACGACGTCTTCGTCGTCAGGTCGTCCACGGCGCGATGCGCCTGGTCGATCGCAGCGTCGGTATAGGCATAGGCCGCGGCGTCGGAGTTGGCGATAGCAATTCGCCCGAACGTCTTCCGCGCAATCGCGCACGGCTGCTCACCGCCGTCGAGCCAGAACGGATCGGCCAGCGAGCTGTACTGATACGCGTAGCCGTGCGGCCAGCGGTTCACCGTGACGGCCAGGATGTCGCCGGCCGGGTCGAAGCCGCCGCCACCCAGCATCCGCCCGAGTTGATCGCGGATGCCGCGCTCGATGGTGTCGAACGAGGTGCGCAGCAGCTCGGCGCGTCCGGCCACGTGCTGCGCCGGCCCGGGCAGGCCCGGCTTGCAGGCGGCCTTGGTCATGTGCAGCACGATCGGCTCGGTGGGCGACTTGGTGTGGGTGTAGCCGCCCAGGCTGACCGGGAAGTCGAGGTTGGTCGAGGCGTGCCACATCCCCGGCGAGGCGATGTTGTTCACTTTCAGTTTTTCGAACGCTGTCCACTGCTTGATGAAGACGTTCGTGTAGACCAGCGGCACTTTCTTCGCGTAGCGCAGCGCCGCGACCTGCGTCTCGGGCAGGTCGGGGCAGATGTGCGGAATCACATGGTGCCAGCAGGCGAGCACCGTGGCTTTGCCGCGCACCGTGTAGACCCTGCCGTCGCGCACGTACTGCACGGTGACGCCGCTGGCGGAGGCTGCCGGGCCGTCGTGCGCCACCCGCACCACCGTGCTGTTGAGACGAATGCGCGCGGGTGAGGCCTCGTCGTCGAGCTTCGCGTAGTCGATCGTCGCGGTCACGATGTCGTCGGCGGTCGTGCCCGGCACCGCGGCGGGAATCAGTCGCCGCACCAGCAGACGGGCGACCGAGGCGTTGCCATCGGGGAAGTGGAAGTAATAGGCGTCGGCCTCGGGGTGCTGCAGCGAGTCGTGGTTCTGTCCCGGGCCGTTGCCCGGCTCGAGCGCCATGCCCTGGAAGCCCGGCAGGCCGAGCGCCCAGGCGTCCTGCGCCGGCACCGCGTCCACGCCGAAACCGAACAGCCCGTAGGTGCGCGTCTGGTAGAGGCCGAGCACCTGCGGATCGAGCTTCCACTCCTTCGTCACGAAGTCGGTGTAGCTCATGCGGGCGAGCATTGCCTTCTTCTCCGCCGACGCCAGGCCGGCGAAGATGTCGCGCTTCTCGGTCGTGAGCTTCAGGATCTGCTGCTGGATGGCCGGTGGGAGCGGCGACTGCGCCAGGAACTCCTTCGTGGCGCTGCGCGAGGTGCCAACGACCAGCCGGTCGGCGCCGAAGGTCTCCTGGTCGAAGAAGGTGCCGCCGGAGAGACCGAGCGACCGATAGAGGTTGCCGTCGAGCACCTGCTGGTAGCGCGAGACGTCGACGCCGAGGTCGGAGATGAGCGCCTTGGCGGTGGCGGAATAGGGCGCCGGGCTGTCGATCGACTGCGTGCCGCCGTACCCGATCCACGTCTTGCCGTTGTGCGTGAACTCGTTGCGCTTGGCGTGACCGCCGAAGTCGTCGTGGTTGTCGAGCACCAGCACTTTCGCCGACGCCCCGGCCTTCTGCCGGTAGTAGTGCGCGGCCGACAGGCCGCTGATGCCGCCGCCGACCACGATGAGGTCGTAGGTCTCGCGCCGGTCGATGGCATCGTCGAGCGGGAAGGCCCCCTCACGCATCCGGTGCGCCTGCTCGAACGAGCCCTCGTGGTCGCCGCGCAGGCCGGTCAGAGACGGGGGATAGTAGCCGGCGATCTTCTCGAGCCCCGGATCCGGCGGCACGGGCGGTTCCCCGGGGCCGCAGCCCGCCAGCAGGCTGGCGCCGCCCAGGCCCACGGCCACACCGCCGATGAAGTCACGGCGGGTGATGGGGCGGTCCATGCCGAGCTCGCGGTCGCGTCTGGTGCTCATGCGCCGGATTGTATCCGCGGCGCGCATCGAATGGACGCGGGCACTTCGTCACGAGGGTCATCCCCACCCGAAGTTTGGAGAGGCGATCCGGCCCGCTGGATCGCAGATTTTCCGCCAATAAGTGCGTTACAGGCATGTATTCGAGCTGTTGTTCGGTCTTGACACCCCGATGACGTCAGCAGACAATTCGACCGCAACTCATGCTCGGGCTGGGGGTCTACCGATTCCGCCGGAGTGTGCAGGAGGTCTACATGCGATCTCGTCTGGTCTGGCTGTTTGCGTTCGCGGTCCTGTTGACCGCACCACTCAATGTGTTCGCTCAACGAACCACGGGCGACATCCGTGGCGTGGCCACGGACGAATCCGGGGCCGTGCTGCCGGGGGTCACGGTGACGCTGCGTGGTCCGGCCGTGCAGGGCGCGCCCACCACCGTCACCAACGAGTTGGGCGTCTACCGGTTCCCAAATCTCGCTCCAGGCGTCTATGAAGTCACCGCAGAACTGCCCGGATTCAAGACCATGACTCAGACCGGCGTTCAAGTGGCGCTTGGCGCGACGCAGGAGCTGCCGGTGCAAATGGCCGTCAGCACGCAGCAGGAGACGATCACGGTCGTCGCCGAAGCGCCGGTCGTCGACTCCGCCTCGACCCAGGTCGCCACCAACTACACGCGCGAGTGGGTCGAGAACATCCCGGTCCGCCGCTTCACGTTCTTCGACCTGATCAATGCTTCGCCCGGCGTCTCACAGTCCACGCAGACCAGCTCGCGCTCGCAGGCCTTCGGCTCGGCGGCCAATGAGAATCTGTATCTGCTCGACGGCACCGACTTCACCGCTCCATTGTCGGGCGCTGCGTGGCCGTGGCCCAATACCGACGCCATCGAAGAAGTGCAGGTGCTGTCGCTTGGCGCCAACGCCGAGTACGGCAACGTCGCCGGGGCGGTGTTCAACATCGTCACGCGGCAGGGGTCGAACGCGTTCCACGGCGACACGAACTTCTACTACCAGAACTCGGGGCTGACCGGCCGCAACACCACCGACGCCCAGGACGCCGGGCAGCCCTACAACCGCGCCCGCTTCCGCGACTCGACGACCCAGCTCGGCGGTCCGATCATGAAGGACAAGCTGTGGTTCTTCGGCTCATACCAGTACCAGGCGGACTGGGAATCGCAGCCCGGTACCCCCAAGGACTTCCCGGCGAAGTCGAACGCCAAGCGCTACTTCTGGAAGCTGAACTACAGCCTC
>JANNIB010000020.1:0-10556 GCA_031404695.1 Acidobacteriota bacterium | reverse complement strand
AGGCGCATCACGTGCTCGTGGAGCTGCGGCGCGATGGCGCGCGGAAAGAGCACCCACGGATCCTGCGCCAGCGCCGCCACCGGCACCCGGACCGCGCCCGCCGCCGGGTGGTCGCGGTGCAGCGCGATGAGGAGCCGCTCGCGCGCGAAGAGCTCGACGTGCAGACGCGGGTCGGCGTCGGCGCCGCGCACGAAGCCGACGTCGAGGTTGCCGTGCACGAGCGCGGTGAGCTGCTCGCTGGTGGGCATCTCGCGCAGGTCGATGCGCACGCCGGGATGCCGCTGCCGGTAGGTGCGCACCACCTGGCCGAGGGTCGAGAGCATCAGCGTCGGGCCGAAGCCCACCCGCAACACGCCCACCTGGCCGGCATGCGCCTGCCGCGTCGCGTCCACGGCAGCGTCCACGTCGCGCAGGATCCGGCGCGCCGCCTCGTCGAGCGCGCGCCCGGCATCGGTGAGCGCCACCTGCCGGGTGTGGCGCTCGAACAAGCGGGCGCCGACGAGGGCCTCGAGCTGGCGGATCTGCACGCTGAGGGTCGGCTGTGACACGGCCAGGGCGGCGGCGGCGCGGCCGAAGTGCAGCTCATCCACGACCTGGCGGAAGTAGCGCAGATGGCGCAGCTCGAGAGAGGCGGTATTCATAGGTGCCAATTATCAATCATCGCGTTGCTTCGTAATGGACAGATGAAACCGCCGCTGCCACAGTAGGGGGATGCAGGCTGCCAGCGCGACCGCGCTGCTGACCGGAGTGGTCGACTACGCCGGGCTGTTTCCCCCGGCCGCCCTCGCCATGCCGGCGGCGGTCGCTGAGTATCACGCGGCCCTGGCCGGTGCCGACGCCTGGATGCTCGGCCGTTTCGTCGTGCCGGCCTCGCGGCTGTCGGAACTGGCCGACGCCCTGATGACGCTGCCCGCCGATCGGCCCGAGTGGCGGGTCAGCGCGATCGTGCGCGACACGGTGGACGCGGATGGCGCCTCGGTCGCCGACTTCAACAACGCCTTCTCGCACCACCACGCCCGCGTCGACGCGGTGGAGTCGAAGCCGTCGGCGCTCGACGCCGTCGACGCCCTGGCCGCGCAGTTTGGCGCCGGCATCGACATCTACGCGGAGATTGCGCCGGGCCCAGACGCCGAGCGCTGGCTGCAGCGCGTCGGCGCGCGCGGCCTGCGTGCCAAGGTGCGCACCGGCGGCGTGACCGCCGAGGCGTTTCCGACGCCGGCGACGCTGGCGGCATTCCTCGCGGCGACGGTGCGGCACAAGGTGGTGTTCAAGGCCACGGCCGGCCTGCATCACGCCGTGCGCGGCAGCTTCCCCCTCACCTATGAACCCGGCGCGGCCCGGGCGCCGATGTACGGCTACCTGAACGTGCTCCTGGCGACCGCCGCCCTTCACGCCGGCCGGCCCGTGGCGGCGGCCGAGGCGATCCTGCAGGAGACCGATGGCGCCACGCTGAGCTTCGCCGACGACATGGCGCGCTGGGGCGCCGACGGCTTCTCGCTGTCGATCCTGCGCGATACCCGTGCCCGCCACCTGGTGAGCTTCGGGTCGTGCTCGTTCAAAGAGCCCGTCGAAGAGTTCGACGCGCTCGTGTCCCGCTAGACGGAGAGTTTCCGATGGGTCCGTTCCCGCACGACGCACCGCCGCCGGTCATCAGTGACACCAACCCGATGGGCACCGACGGGTTCGAGTTCGTGGAGTTCTGCCACCCGAATCCCGCCGAGCTCGACCGCCTGTTCCTGCAGATGGGCTTCACGGCGGTGGCCAAACACCGTTCGAAGCAGGTGACGCTCTACCGCCAGGGCGGCATCAACCTGATTCTCAACGCCGAACCGGGCTCGTTCGCCGCCAACTTCGCCGCTGCGCACGGGCCGTCGGCGCCGGCGATGGCTTTTCGCGTCGTCGATGCGCCGTATGCCTACGAGCGGGCGTTGACCCTGGGCGCGAAGCCGGTCGAGCGCGCGGCCGCTCCGGGGGAGCTCGACATCCCGACCATCGAAGGCATCGGCGGCCTGCACATCTACCTGGTGGACCGCTACGGCGCCAAGGGCTCGATCTACGACGTGGACTTCGAGTGGATCGGCGCCAAGGATCCGGCGCCGCAGGGGCTCGGCCTCTGGTACATCGATCACCTCACGCACAACGTGCAGCGCGGCCGGCTCGACGAGTGGGCCGGCTTCTACGAGCGCATCTTCAACTTCCGCCAGATCCGCTACTTCGACATCGCCGGCAAGCACACCGGCCTGCACTCGCGGGCGATGACCAGCCCCGACGGCAAGATCCGCATCCCCATCAACGAAGACGCCGGCGAACATGGACAGATCGCCGAGTATCTGCAGCAGTACAAGGGCGAGGGCATCCAGCACGTGGCCCTGGCCGCGCAGGATCTCTACCTGTCGATCGAGGCGCTCATCGCCCGCGGCGTCGACTTCATGCCGGCCCCGAACCCGATCTACTATTCGCGCGTGGACGCGCGGCTGCCCAAGCACGGCGAAGACCTGGCGCGCCTGCAGAAAGACGGCATCCTCATCGACGGTGAAGGTGTCGTCGAAGGCGGCTTCACCAAAGTGCTGCTGCAGCGCTTCGGCAAGACTTCGATCGGCCCGATCTTTTTCGAGTTCATCCAGCGCAAGGGCGACGACGGCTTCGGAGAGGGCAACTTCAAGGCGCTCTTCGAGTCGATCGAGGAAGACCAGATCCAGCGCGGCGTGCTGAAGGGCGCGTGATGCCGTGGCTGCGTGCCGCCGGCCGCGCCCAGTTCGACGGCCGTGAGGTGATGGGCGTGCGCGTCGCCGGTCAGCCGGTGGCGCTCTATGCGCTGGCCGACGGCATCCACGCCACCAGCAACGTGTGCCCGCACATGGGCGCGCTGCTCTCACATGGGTGTGTGGTGCAGGGCTACGTCGAGTGCCCGATGCACCACGCGCTCTTCGACATCCGCACCGGCGAGTCCGACGGCAGCGTGACCGATCGACGGGTGCGGACCTATCCAGTGAAAGTCGAGCACGGCGACATCTACGTGGAGCTGCCGGCTGTCGAGGAGATCGCGCGATGACGCAGAAACCGCCACAAGTCGCGTCCGGCCCGGAAAAGGGACAGTCCCCGACGTACATGTCGGGCTTCGGCAACGGCTTCGAGACCGAAGCGCTGCCGGGCGCCCTGCCGATCGGGCGCAACTCACCGCAGAAATGCGCCTACGGGCTTTACGCCGAGCAGCTCAGCGGCTCGCCATTCACGGCGCCGCGCGCCACCAACGAGCGCACCTGGCTCTACCGCATCCGGCCGACGGTGGCGCACTTCGGCGACTTCCGGAAAGCCGACATCGGCCACTGGCGCACGGCGCCCTGCCACGAAGTGGACGTGCCGATCGCGCCGATGCGCTGGAGTCCGGTGCCGCTGCCCGAGCAGCCGTTGTCGTTCGTCGAGGGCGTCCGCACGGTCACGACCGCGGGTGACGCCGGCGCGCAGGCCGGGATGGGCGCGCACGTGTATCTGGTGACGCGCTCGATGCGAGACGAGTACTTCTACAACGCCGACGGCGAGCTGCTCTTCGTGCCGCAGTCGGGGGCGCTGCGGCTGTGGACGGAGTTCGGCATCATCGACATCGAGCCGGGCGAGGTGGCCGTCATCCCGCGCGGCGTCAAGATCCGCGTCGAGCTGCCGGATGGTCCGGCGCGCGGCTATTTGTGCGAGAACTACGGCGGGGCGTTCACGCTGCCCGACCGCGGACCCATCGGCGCCAACTGCCTGGCCAATCCACGCGACTTTCTCACGCCGGTCGCCGCCTACGAAGATCGCGACGTGCCTTCCACGATGTTCGTGAAATTCGGCGGCGCGCTGTGGATGTCGTCGCTCGGTCACTCGCCGCTCGACGTGGTGGCGTGGCACGGCAACTACGCGCCCTACAAGTACGACCTGCGGCGCTACTCGCCGGTCGGGCCGGTGCTCTACGACCACGCCGACCCGTCGATCTTCACCGTCCTGACCTCGCCGTCGGAAACGCCCGGCACCGCCAACATCGACTTCGTGATTTTCCCCGACCGCTGGCTGGTCGCCGAGAACACCTTTCGTCCGCCGTGGTACCACATGAACGTGATGAGCGAGTTCATGGGACTCGTCTACGGCCAGTACGACGCCAAGCCACAGGGCTTCGTGCCGGGCGGCTTCTCGCTGCACAACACCATGTTGCCGCACGGACCCGACAGCGACGCCTTCGAGGCGGCCAGCAACGTCGAGCTCACGCCGAAGAAGCTCGAGGGCACCATGGCCTTCATGTTCGAGACGCGGTTCCCGCAGAAAGTGACGGCGTGGGCGGCCGCCTCGGACGTCAGGCAGGATCAATACACGGGCTACGGACGGCATCTGAAGAAGCACTTCGATCCGACCAGGCCGTAGGGCGCAGACGGGCCGGTGGTGATGACGCGACTCGACGACACGCACGATCCTTCGCGACGCAGCTGGGTGGCGTCGGCCAATGGCCATGCGGACTTTCCGCTGCAGAACCTGCCGCTGGGCATCGTGACCCCACCTGGGGAAACGATCGCGCGCGGCGGGGTCGCGATTGGCGATCGCGTGCTGGACCTGGCCGAGGCGCACCGGCTGGATCTGTTTCGCGGCGAGGCCGCTGCGGCGGCCGCGCTCGCTGCCGGTCCCCGGCTCAACGCGTTTCTGGCCGCCGGTGCCGAGGCACGCCAGGCGCTGCGGATGCGGCTGGTGGCGATGCTCGCCGAGGGCGCGCCGGAACGTCCGGCGCTGGAGCCGCTGCTGCATCCGGCCCGCACCTGCCGACTGCATCTGCCGGCCGAGATCGGCGACTACACGGATTTCTACGCCGGCATCCATCACGCGATGAACGTCGGCAGGCAGTTTCGGCCCGACCAGCCGCTGCTGCCGAACTACAAGTACGTCCCGATCGGCTATCACGGCCGCAGTTCGTCGATCCGGCCGTCGGGCACGCCGGTGCGCCGGCCACAGGGGCAGCGCAAGGCGCCCACCGACGAGGCGCCGGACTTCGGCCCGTCGCGCCGTCTCGACTACGAACTCGAACTCGGCCTCTGGATTGGACCCGGCAACGAGCTGGGCACGGCGATTCCCATCGACGAGGCGGGCAGCCACGTCGCCGGCTTCTGCCTGCTGAACGACTGGTCGGCGCGCGATCTCCAGGCGTGGGAGTACCAGCCGCTCGGACCGTTTCTCGCCAAGAACTTCGCCACCTCGATTTCGCCGTGGATCGTGCTGCCCGAGGCGCTGGCGCCGTTCCGGGTGCCGCAGATGGCGCGGCCGGAGGGTGACCCGGCTCCGCTGCCCTATCTGCTCGACGAGACCGACCAGCAGAGCGGCGCCTTCGACATCGAGCTCGAGGTGCTGCTCGTCACGCAGTGTCTCATCGCCGCGGGTCTGCCGCCGCATCGCCTGTCGCTCGGCACCTCACGGCACCTGTACTGGACGGTGGCGCAGCTGGTCACACATCACGCCAGCAACGGCTGCAACCTGCGTCCCGGCGACCTCTTCGGCTCGGGCACGATCTCGGCGCCGACGCCGGACGGCTTCGGCAGCCTGCTCGAGATCTCGCAGGGCGGGAAGTCGCCGATCACGCTGGCGTCAGGATCGACCCGCACCTTCCTCGAGGACGGCGACGAAGTCGTCCTGCGCGCCCGCGCCCGCCGCGACGGCTACGCCACCGTTGGCTTCGGCGAGGTGCGTGGCGTGGTGTTGCCGGCCCAGTCGAGCTGAACAGGCAAACATCACGCGGCGTTCGATTGGGTCTGACCTGTGGTGGTCGAGCGCGGCCAGATCTGGCGGTTGGATCTCGACGATCGCTACTCGCCGATGTCGATGCCGGGCTACGCATCGTGCTCGGCGCTTGGTTCCGAGTGGTCCGGCCAACGGCACCGCATCAGCCGCGGCGCCACAATGTCGCGATGATGCCACAAGAGCCACGACGTCGGGTGCAATCGCTGGTTAGCTCGCGTGAGGGGTTTGCGTTCGCAGTCTCGCAAGCCACCAATGGTTGAGGGCCGAGAGCGGCCATAGTGCGATCACGAGTCCGGTGGCGACGAGCCCCCACAACCAGTAGATGGGCGCGATCAGCACGCCGACCAAAAGATCGGGGCGTGCGTGCCCGGCAAGGAGGGACCGCGCGAACGCCACGACCGACAAGGCCATGCCGAATGCCGCACCTGCGACAAGCAGTGAGCATAGCGACACCGCGGCGACCCGGATCGCTCCGCGCAAGCTGACGCGGCGGAGTGCCACGACGACGGCAACACCGACAGCAGCCCCGACGGGGGTGAACAGCAACAAGGTGGCGGGAGAAGGCCCAACCCGCCCAAAACCAGAGATCACGAGGGACGCGGCCACGCCCCACGCGGCGCCAGAGAGCAGACCGAATCGAATTTCCGACACAGCGGCTCCCTTCGAGTTCCGTCGAGCTAACGTTGGCGCTCAGCCGCGGCGGCTCATGATCGCGCCAGCCGGCGTCGGCTGCAGTGATGGTTAGGCCGGCGCACGTCAGATCGCCGGGTGCCGAGTATGCCACCTTGTGGCTTGCTCGTAGGCGTACGCGAGACGGCAGAGCGTTGGCTCACTGAGGCGGCGGCCGGCAAGCTGGATGCTGTACGGAAGCCCTTCGGCCGAGAAACCCGACGGCAGGCAGATGGCCGGCGTTCCGGCGAGATTCATCGGCATCGTGAATTCGGAGTTGCGCGGCAATGCCTTGGCCATCGCCAGAACGAGGTCGCCGCCGAGTAGTTGAGCGCGCGTGACCGGCCACGCCGGGGCGCCGCCGGCCGGGCAGGCCATGGCGTCGACGGACTCCAGAACCGCCGTGAAACGGGCGCTGAACTGGGTTCGCCACGCCCGTGCCGTAGCGGCTTGCTCCGGAGTCACCGTGGCGCCCATGGCCAGGAACTGGCGGAAATAGACACCGTAATCGTTGGCGCGCGCCGGGTAACTCTCTTTGTGAAACACGAGTGCTTCAGCGGCGCAGGTTGATAGCCACGTGTCGCGCATTGCCGAGCGATCCGGCATGGTTACGTCGACGATGCGTGCGCCGAGGCTGGCGAGCACCTTGAGCGCCTCCTCGATGGACGTAGCCTGGCCGGGATCGATACCTCGCAGGGCGTAGTCACGATCGATGCCGATACGCAGGCCACTGATGGACCGCTCGATCTGGGCGGTCGCGCTGGTAGGCGGGCTCTCGAGCGACGTGGCGTCCTTCGGATCGTGCCCGGCAATCGCGTCGTACATGATGGCGACGTCCCGCACGGTTCTGGCCATCGGACCGACATGATCAAGTGTTGCGGACAACCCCATCACGCCATGGCGGCTCACGCGCCCGTAGGTGGGCTTCAGTCCGACCACCCCGTTGGCAGACGAGGGATAGCGGATTGAACCGCCGGTGTCGGTGCCGATGGCGCCAAAGCACAGCCCAGCGGCGAGCGCCACCCCCGATCCGCTCGACGAATGGCCCGGCCAGCGACTCGTGTCCCACGGGTTTCGCGGAATGCCCCTCTCGGGGTGATACCCGACCATCGCGCCTTCCGTGAGATTCAGCTTCCCGAGCAGGACCGCGCCGGCCTCGCGCAGCTTGGCAACGACGGTAGCGTCTTCGTTCGGAACGAACGTCGCATTCACGAACGTCCCGCCCATCGTTCGAACCCCGCGGGTGTAACAGAGGTCCTTGACGGCGATCGGCACGCCATGCAGCGGTCCGCGGTCGGTGCCGGCACTAATCTCGCGGTCGGCCGCGCGCGCGGCTTCCAGGGCGGCGTCGGCCATCGGGGTGGCGTAACTCTCGAGGGCCGGGTCGAGGCGCTTGATGCGATCGAGCATCTGCTCGGTCAACGCCGTGGATGACAGCGTTCGCGCCCTGATAAGGCGGCCGATGTCCGCCATGCTCAACCAATGAGCGGCGGTCGCAGTCTGTGCCGACACGGCGGTCGAATGGGGCGCGACGACGCCTGCTGCCAGAACTGAGAGCGCTTCACGTCGAGACATTCCAGGCACGGCGGTCCCTCCTCGTAGCTCTTGATCGACCGACCGCAACCTCGGAAATCGGCCTCACGCAGCGGCGTTCAGCCGCGAGCCGCGCGCGCCCGACTCTCTGTCTTGGCACCGCTCTTCGCGCGGCTCGTCGGCTGCAACGCCTTGTTAGCCGGCACGTTGACGGCCTTGCGCTGTACGACACGCGCCGTCGCCGCCACGCCGGCCGCCCGGTAGTAGGCGATGACCTCAGCAGGGCTCTTGCGCGCCAGTGCGCGCGCCTGTGCGTCCCGAATGCGGCGCACCATGTTCACCGCGTGCATGCTAGGGGCCTTCATACGTGGCGACCTCGCGGGGTGAGAGGATGCTCAGCGCCCGATAGCCCAATTCTACGTTGACGGCATTGAAGAGGCGAATCTTCTCGAGCCGGACGATGTGCTTGAAGTTCCAGCTCACGACGGCATCGACGGCGGCCACCGTGGCCAGGGCGATGTGCGTCATGTCAGCGGTGTAGCGCTTCGGCAGGATCTTGCGGCCCTCATACGCCTGCATCAGCGCGAGCACTTCCTCCGTCACCGGAAGGACGCCGCCGCTCAACTTCAGCAACTCGTCGT
Source organism: Acidobacteriota bacterium (assembly GCA_031404695.1). Lineage (GTDB taxonomy): Bacteria > Acidobacteriota > Vicinamibacteria > Vicinamibacterales > UBA2999 > CADEFD01. The sequence continues at coordinate 1,962 of JANNIB010000020.1, read as the reverse complement.
GCAGACCACGGACCGCGGGGGGCGCCGCCGCGACTTCCGCCGCCGTCACGTCAGACAGGACCGGAATCAGTCGCTTGGCGCGAAAGTCTCGAACGAGCGCTTCGGACCACGTGACGAACTCGACGTCGAAGCACCCGCCTAGAACCGACGTGTCGACGTAGATGCGAAGTCGTTCCATGTTTCGATTCGGGTAATCGGATCGTCTGCCCGGCTAACAAATAGGGTTTGATCCGCACGGCCACGATCATCAGGCGTGCACCGGCGCGCGGACCGTGCGGATAAACCCTGTTGGACGAAGCCGCGGGGGCTCAGCGCCGCCGACCCTATGGGGATTGTATGGCGGGTCGAGCGTGATGCGCTGCGCGTCTTGACCGAGGTGCGCGAGCGTGACGGACGGGTGACGCCCAGCAAGAGGCGTGGGCGTGGCCAGGGAGGCGTGTTGTGCCCGGGTGCATGAGGGGTGGGGTCCCCCGTGACGGGCCCGAGGCGCAGGCCTGCCGTCCGGACCAGTGTCCGCCGGCCGGCGTTGACACGCCGTCGTCCATCACTGGCGAGCGGGCGCCGTGAGCCGTCATGACGTATCCGGCGGAGGCGAGCCCTGTAGGATGCGTCCGGTGCAGTGCATCCGGCCTTCCCCGCACACGCGACACCGCGAGAGGTCGATCCCCGCAAGCCGGCACAGCAGCACGGCCACCGGTTCGGGGATGGCGTCGGCCGGTGGCGGTTGGCCGAGCAGGTCACGACACTGACACAACGTGGCGCGCCGCGTGCGATTGGCCAGGAGGCCGAAGTGGCGAATGCGCATGAAACCGCGCGGCACCACGTGCAGGAGAAAGCGCCGGAGGAATTCGTCGGCCTCGAGGGTCATGACCTTGACGCGGTCGTGGTCGGCGTAGTCCTTCCAGCGAAACCGGACGCGGCCCTCGACGTGATCGACGAGCCGGTCATTCGACAGCGCGACGCGGTGGGTGTAGCGCCCGAGGTACTCGAGCACCTGCTCGGGGCCAGCGAAGGGACGCTTCGCATAGACGACCCAGTCGACCGCCCGCAGCTCACTGAGGAAGGCGGTGAAGGTACGGCGGTCGGCGAGTGTGGCGGTGCCACGGGCGAAGGTCAGCTGGCCCGCGGTGTGCGCGTGTCGCAGGCCGGCCAGGTACTTCGCGCGAAAGACCGTCGCGAGGGCACGGACGGGGAAGAGGAAGGACGAGTGGCCGCGGATCCATGCCGCGCCATCCGCAGCCAAGGCGCCGCCCGTGACGAGGCAATGGAGATGCAGGTGGTGGGTGAGCGCTTGCCCCCACGTGTGGAGGATCGCCGTGATCCCGATCGTGCCGCCCAGATACCGCGGATCACGCCCGAAGGCGAGCAGCGTGTCGGCGGCCGCGCGGAAGAGCAGCGTGTAGATCACGCGGGGATTGCCCTGCGCGAGGGCGTTGAGGTCGTGGGGCAGCGTGAAGACGACGTGGAAGTACGGAATCGGCAGCAGGTCGGCCTTCCGCGCGGCGAGCCAGCGCTCTTTCGTCAGCGTCTGGCACTTGGGACAGTGGCGATTGCGACAGGAGTTGTACGACACGCGGACGGCGCCGCAGCGGTCACACGTCTCCTGATGCCCGCCCAAGGCGGCGGTGCGACACGCCGTGATCGCGCGCAGGGCTCGATGCTGCACGGGCGCGAGGCGATGCTGACGCGCATACGCCTCGCCGTGCGCCCGGACGATATCGGCCAACTCGAGCCGAGGCCGTGCGATCGGGAGTGCCGTGCCCGCAGGGGCCACGGCGCACACGGCCTACGCCGACGGGGGGATCGGCGGGAGCCCGGTGAGCAGATCGAGGCGCGCGGCCTGCGTGGTCAGCGACGCGTGCGTCAGATGCTGTGGGTTCCGGATTTTCTGGCACCGGTTTTCCGGAAACTGTGGCACCGGGACCATCCTGAGGGATGGCAGGGTCGAGTTTCAAGTGCTTG
>JANNIB010000019.1:0-3788 GCA_031404695.1 Acidobacteriota bacterium | reverse complement strand
ATCCACTGAATCGCCGCGTTCAGGCCGGCCCACTGGTGGCCAACAAAGCCCGGCTTGCCCGGCGTCAGGAAACGCCCGGATACCCCGGCCGCTTCGCTGTGTCGACGCTGCCGATCCTCACGATTCCAGAAGCGGCGTTGTCGACGGTGGCTGCCCAGCCGTCGATGCGATACAGCGGCTCGGGGATCATCCACGTCATGGAGTGGCGGGTCGACGCCGCTGCCCCGCTTCGCCCGGGTGTGGCCCTGGTTTCGGCTGGCCGCACCCTGACCGTCGACAACTGGCGGCGCTCACCAGGCTTCGTCACGCTCGCCGCCACCGCCCTCGACGTTCGCCGCTTTGCGAACCCGCTCGCGGTTTCGCAGCAGTACCAGTTGGCCCTGCGACACCGTGGCCGAGACGAAGCCGTCATCGGTCAGCTCGACGTCAATCAACCAGCCGCGATCGGCGGAGGCGCCCTGTTCGCATTTCCGGGCGCGCCGAGCGTGGCGATATCGGCGGTGACTGCGGCATTCTCAACTGGGGCGGAGACGACTTCGCCCGAGACGCTCGACGACACGTGGCTCGCCGCCGCTGAGCTCGTCGTGCTCACTGCCCATCACGTCGGCTCCGCCGAAAGAACGGTCGACTTGCGCGACTTTAGGTGGCCTGGGCCGCAGCGGTGAGCGGAGGCCTGACGGCTCCTCGAACCGGCCCGCCGACATTGCGGGGGGTCGCATTGCGGTTGCCTTCTCGCTCTTGGAGGCGACGCAGAGGCATCGTTCCCTGGCCACCGCTGAGCTAACACTCCAGACTCGTCGCGCACTAGCGTTCTGAAGCTCGACGGCGGACGGGCGAAGGCTAGCGCGTCGAGCGCAGACGAGGATCGCGAAGAACGAAACGGAGGGCAGTCGCAGCGACAGCCAAGCACGCCACACCGAATCCCACCTGGGACCATGCCGGCCCGGCGACCCATCGGCCGCCGCTGAGTACGCCGCCACCTCGCACGGGGACCCACCCGATCGCGCCGGTGGTCACCAAGAACAGGCCGACGAGCGTAAAGGTGAAGAACCCGTAGAACGGACTTCGCATGGACATGGATGGCCTCGCTCACACGATTCTAACGCCGGTGATTCTGATCGGGAGCGGCGTTCCGCTCACTGAGCACTGACCATGTGCCGTCGTGCACTGCGACTGGAAGGGTGCGCTGTGGGGACACTGGACGCTACCCACCTTTGTCAGCGCTCACTGAGCACGGATGGTCAGTGCTTCGTGGGCGCCACCAATTGGAGACCAAAATGGTTCCAGTCGTCGACCCTCAGGCCGGCACCGAGACTGGGCGAGCGCCGCGCTGCTGAGCTAGTAGTCCCCGAGAGTCGCGATGTGGCGACTCTCTGACGGGAGCTGGACCAGGTCTCGGCAAGCGGCGCCTGCAGATCGGGTGATTCACTCCCGGGCCGACGTGTTTCGCCCAGCGTCGTCCCGCGGTCCGGCTGGGTAACGGGTAGTCGCAAAGTGTGCAGCCAGATCCCGGCCGGTCCTGGCCCCGGGGCGACTCGCAGGTTAAGCCGGCCATGGACGCGTTGGCTCCGGCCTCGCGGGCCCGAGCGTCGCTACGGCAGCCGCGGCGCGCGCTGGTCTCGTCCATTCTGATGCAGCACAAGGGCGTCGGCGCGTCCCTGGGTCCCGACCTCGAACGTAATCTGGGCGTCCACGACTTTCAGGAAGAAGCGCGTGGGCGCCTCGGCGAATACCTCAAACTCGGGTTGGCCCGTCAGCTGCACGAAGAGTCGCGCGTCTCGTCGAGTCACCGCGATCACGACTTGTGGCGCCAGTTGATACTGACCCGCGAAGCGATCCAGCGCGCCTGGGTCCAACGACACGGCGGTCCGCGTCACAGGAGGGCGCAAGAGCGGCGAGTTCTTGTCCAGGAGCGGCGCACTCGGGTCCAGCAGGTGTCGTCCGATGTCGTCCACGCCCACGGGGCTGCCGCTATTCGACAGGACGACCACCCCCACACGCGCAGCGGGATCGAAGCCGATGAAGCTGCGATAGCCGGCGGTGCCCCCGTTGTGCCAGTAGACGTCGCGCCCGTTCGCGGTGAAGACGTGCCATCCGAGCGCGATGTCGAGATTCGGTGCGCCCGTGGGTCGCCGTGTGGCGGTCATCCGCGCGAACGCGCCAGCGAGTGGTGTGGCCGTGTGTCCCAACGCGGCTGACACGAACGTCAGCAGATCATTCACGGTCGACCGGAGCGCACCCGCGCCCGCCAGGGTCGGCAGATCCCAGTTGGTCGCGGGCTCCAACGTCGGGCCGTTGCCCGTTGCCAAGCGTGACCGCATCTCTGCGCTCAAGGTGATGTGCGTGCTCGGCATGCCGAGCGGCCTCGTCACCGTCGACTCGATAAGATCCTCGTAGCAGGTGCGTGCGCGCCGAGCGAGCACGTGGCCCAGGAGCCCTCCGCCAAGGTTGGAGTACTCGTAACGCTCCCCAACGCCGCGCGGCAGCTCATACGTGGCGAGAAAGGTCTGGAGCTGCTCCACGGTGTAGTCGGCGTAAGGGTTGTTGGGATCCTTCGGGGCCATGTTCGACGGCAGGCGAGGCAGCCCCGACACGTGCATGGCCAGATCACGGAGCGTGATGGGTCGACCCTTCTCTGGCACCTTCCACCCGGGCACGAGGCCGGCCACCGCGTCGTCGAGCGACACCTGGCGGCGTTCCACCGCATCCGCCAACAGGAGCGCCGTGAACACCTTGGTCACGGAGCCGATCTCGAAGACCGTGTCGCCGGTGACCACCTGCGTGTCGCGTCTGGCGGTCGTGCCGTGGGCAATCACCCGCCGGCCGTCCGGACCGATCAGGCCCACCACCATGCCCGAGCCTTGGCGTGCCTGCTCCACGCGCTCGGCGATCACGGCGCGAACAGCTGCGTCGCTCAGCCTGTGAGACGGAGATGTCTGCGCCCAGGCGCTCACGGCCGTCAGTGCGAGGCCACCTGCTATGCCGAGCTGTGAGAGTCGCATCATCTTCATTCTCCTTGTCGCGACGAGGACTCGCGTCCTGTTACGGTCGATCGTGTCGCTGTCGCAGAAACCACCACGCGGCCTGGCCGGCCACGCCGCCAAGCATCGCGACAATCAGCCACACCCGTTCACCTTGCAGGAGAGGGACACCGACGGCTCGCGGAGCGCCAAAGCCTAGACCGTGCCACAGTATCAGGGGGGCGATTGCCAGCGCGATCGCGCTCAGCACCCACATCGTCACGACCTCGATTGGTGGGAATCGTCGCGGGGTGGTCGTTGGCAACACGCGTCCGTCAGCCAGCGCGTCCACGGCGTCGATGCGGCGCTGCAGATGTGCGGCACCGCGACGATTGAGCCATGTGATGAGCACCGACATCCCAACGGTCCCGAGCCACGTCCGCAGAATGCCCTGCCACAGCTCCGGACGCTCGACGGCGCGACCGAGCGCCATGAAGACGAAGCCAGGCTGGAACGGCAAGACATACCAGCGCCACGCGCTCATGAGCAGGTCTCGTTGACGCACCAGCTCGCCGCGGTGGAAGGCGATGGCATCGGTGAGCCCCAAGGCTGCCGGTACCGTATGCGCGCGACCCTGCTGATGGAGGCGATAGAGCACGAGGACACATCCTGCAAAGAGCAGCACTCCACCCACGTCGACCAGCCCGTTGATCCCGCCGCGCACAACTTTGACGGCCATCACGGGCAGGACCACGCCGCCGGCCGCGTATTCCCGCCAGTTGCGCCACGCGATGGTGCGCGTCAGCCGTTGGGAACGGCGTCTGACCT
>JANNIB010000018.1:0-29650 GCA_031404695.1 Acidobacteriota bacterium | reverse complement strand
CGATCGCGTCGCCGTGAACAAGGAATCTGCCACCAAACGGCGCTAGAGTCGCGTCGATCGCTTGAAGGTAGTGAATGATGTCAGGGCCCATGTCGATCTGTTCGAGATGCCCGATTGCGTATGCGCTCATGCTTAACTCCTTTTTGAGCGGGAAAGAGCGCTGCCAAGGCACTTGGCAAAAGGCGCTTGCCCCCTCATGAAAATGCAGTATCGATTTCTGATCGTAGTTCTGCAATTACCTCCGAGGTTATGCAATGCTTTTCGCTTGCACTCGACGCCTATCCTGACTTCCAGATTCCGGCGAAGGTCATCACCACGGTGCCGACGGCCGACCGGCAGAAGGCCACGGTGCTGGTGCGCATCGGGTTCATCGCGCTCGACCCGCGCATCCTGCCCGACATGGGCGTCAAAGTGACGTTCCTGCGCGAGGCGGCGGCCGATGCCGCGCCGGCGGCCCGGGCGATGGCGCTGGTGCCGAAGAGCGCCGTGAAGACCGAAGGCAGCACCAGCTACGTCTTCGTCGTCACCCAGAACACGGTCGAGCGTCGCGCCATCCAGACCGGTGGCACCGACGGCGACCGTCTCGAAGTCACCGCCGGCCTGTCATCCGGCGAACGGGTCGTGGTGTCTCCGCCGCCAACCCTGGCCCCGGGCACGCCCATCGTCATCAAGCAGTGAGGAGCACGCGTCCATGAGCGCATTGGTTCGGGTCAACGGCGTCCACAAGTACTTCACGCGCGGCAGCGAACGCATCGACGTCCTGAAGGGCGTGAACATCGAAATTCCCCAGGGCGACTTCGTGGCCCTGATGGGGCCGTCGGGTTCCGGCAAGACGACGCTGCTCAACCTGCTGGGCGGTATCGACGCGCCGTCGTCTGGGGCGGTGGAGGTCGGCGGCACCAACATCGCCGCGCTCTCCGGCGGACAGCTCTCGCGCTGGCGGGCGCATCACATCGGTTTCGTCTTCCAGCTCTACAACCTGCTGCCGGTGCTGACCGCCGAGCGCAACGTCGATCTGCCGCTGCTGCTCACGAACCTCTCGAAGGCCGAGCGTAAGAAGCGCGTTGCCATCGCGCTCAACGTCGTCGGCCTGACCGAACGCGCCAAGCACTATCCCCGCCAGCTCTCGGGCGGGCAGGAACAACGCGTCGGCATCGCGCGCGCGATCGTGACCGACCCGACGCTGCTGCTGGCCGACGAGCCCACCGGCGACCTCGATCGCAAGTCGGGCGACGAGATCCTCGATCTGCTGGCGGCGCTCAACGAGAAACACGGCAAGACCATCGTGATGGTCACCCACGACCCGCGCGCGGCCGAGCGCGCCAAGCGCACGCTGCACCTTGAAAAGGGTGTGCTGCTGGGAGACGCCGCATGAAGTACCTGCCGCTCTTGTGGAGCAGTCTGTGGCGGAAGAAGGTGCGCACCATCTTCACGCTGCTGTCGGTGTTCATCGCCTTCCTGCTGTTCGGGCTGCTGATGACCATCCGCACGGCCTTCAGCTTCGGCGTCGAAATCGCCGGGCTCGACCGTCTGGTGCTCATCCACAAGGTGAGCCTGATCATGCCGCTGCCGGTCAGCTACCTGGAGCGGCTGCGCTCGACCGAGGGCGTGGCGCTGGCCACGCACAACACCTGGTTCGGCGGCGTCTATCAGGACCCGTCGAACTTCTTCGCGCAGATAGCGGTCGAACCCGAGTCGTTCCTGAAGGTCTACCCGGAATACCGCGTGCCGCCCGACCAGTTGGCCGCGTGGGCGGCTGACCGTCAAGGCGTGCTGGTAGGCGTCGATCTGGCGCGCCGCTTCAACTGGCAGATCGGCGACCGCGTGCCGATTCAAGGCACGATCTGGCAGCCGAAGCAGGGGCAGACCTGGGAGTTCAACATCGCCGGCATGTACGACGGCGAGTCAGGCATCGACAAGACGCAGTTCTTCTTCCGCTACGACTACCTGAACGAGAACCGGCGGCAGGGGGATGGCCAGGTCGGCTGGTACATCGTGAAGATCGCCGATTCGTCGCAGGCACAGGCGATGGGCGCGAAGTTCGACGACATGTTCGCCAACTCTTCGGCCGAGACCAAGACCACCACCGAAAAAGGCTTCGTCGAGGGCTTCGCCAAGCAGGTCGGCGACATCGGCGCAATCATGGTCGCGATCCTCGTCGCCGTGCTGTTCACGATGCTGCTGGTGGCCGCCAACACCATGGCGCAATCGGTGCGTGAGCGCACGAGCGAAGTGGGCGTGCTCAAGACGCTCGGCTTCTCGAACGGCCAGATCCTGTCGCTGGTGCTCGGCGAGTCGGTGATCATCGCCCTGCTCGGCGGCGGCCTGGGTCTCGGCCTGGCCTGGCTCATCGTGCAGCAGGGCGACCCGACCGGCGGGATGCTGCCGATCTTCGTGCTGCCCATGCGTGATGTCGCCATCGGCGCCGGGCTCATCGTGCTGCTGGGCCTGGTGGCCGGCGCCCTCCCGGCGGCCAACGCCATGAACCTCAAGATCACCGACGCCCTTCGCCGGAGCTGATGATGCTGTCCTGGTTCAGTCAGACCCTCGCGGTCACCGCCCTCAACCTCCGCACCATTCCGCAGCGGCTCGGCTCGTCGGGCGTGGCGATTGTCGGCATCGCCGGCGTCGTGGTGGTGCTGGTCTCGGTGCTCTCGATCGCCGCCGGCTTCACGGCCGCGATGCGCGAGTCGGGCTCACCCACGCGCGCGCTCGTCATGCGCAGCGGCGCCGACAGCGAGATGACCAGCGGCATCGGTGGCACCGAAGCGGACCTCATCCGCCAGGCGCCGGGCATCCGCCGTGATGGCCAGACGGCGCTCGCCTCGGCCGAACTCTACGTGATCATCGACCTGCCCAAGCGCAGCACCGGCTCGCCGGCCAACGTGCCGATGCGCGGCATCGAGCCCCAGACGCTTGCGGTGCGCGACAACTCGTCGATCATCGAAGGGCGGATGCTCGAGTTCGGCACCAACGAGATCGTGGTCGGCCGCGGCGCCAGCGGGCAGTTCGCGGGCCTCACCCTGGGCAGCGAGGTGCGCTCGGGCCAGAACACCTGGACGGTGGTCGGCATCTTCGAGGCCGACGGCGGCGTCTCCGAGACCGAGATCTGGTGCGATGCGCGGGTGCTGCAGGGCGCCTATCGCCGCGGCAACACCTATCAGCTCGTGGTGGCGCGCCTCGACGCCTCCGACACCTTCGACACCTTCCGCGACTGGCTCACCGCCAATCCGCAACTGAACGTGCAGGTGCGGCGCGAGACCGAATACTACGCGCAGCAGTCGCGCGCGCTGAGCGGCCTCATCCAGACGGTCGGCTTCGGCATCGCGGCTCTCATGGGCATCGGCGCGGTGTTCGGCGCCATCCTCACGATGTACACGGCGGTGTCGACGCGCTCGCGCGAGATCGCGACACTGCGCGCCCTCGGCTTCAACGCCAGTTCCGTGGTGGTGTCGGTCATGGCCGAGTCGCTGGCGCTGGCCGCCATCGGCGGCACCATCGGCGGCATCATCGCCTACGTCGCCTTCAACGGCTACCAGACGTCGACGATGAACTTCCAGACGTTCAGCCAGGTGGCCTTCGCGTTCCAGGTCACCCCGGCGCTGCTGGTGATGGGGCTCATCTACGCGCTCCTGATGGGGCTCATCGGCGGCATCTTCCCGGCGGTGCGCGCGGCGCGGCTGCCGATTCCGACCGCGCTACGGCAGCTCTAGGCAGTGCATGCGGAGGCGTTTGACCGGCCCCTGCCCGGCCGGTAGACTTCGCGCGTTCAGGGATGGGTTCCGTCGGCCACACGTCTGGCGACGCGGAGGATGTCGTGATGCGCAGGCTCCTGGTGGTGATGGCCGCACTCCAGCTGGCGACCGCTGGCCCTGTCGCCCAACCGGCCGCGTTCGACGTGACCGAGGCGACCATTGACGGTTTGCGCGCGGCCCTGACGTCCAAGCAGTTGAGCTGCCGAACGCTGGTGCAGGCCTACCTTCGCCGCATCGACGCGTTCGACAAGGCCGGGCCGGCGCTGAACGCCGTGCAGACGGTGAACGCGCGGGCGCTGCAGGAGGCGGACCGGCTCGACGCGGCGCTGGCGGCGACTGGGCCGGTCGGTCCACTACATTGCATCCCCACGCTGGTCAAGGACCAGCTCGAGACGGCCGACATTCCGACCACCTACGGCTCGATCCTGTTCAAGGACTTCGTGCCGGCGCGGGACGCGACGGTCGTCCGAAAGCTGAAGGCCGCTGGGGCGGTCGTGATCGCCAAGGCCACCATGGGCGAGTTCGCGTCGGGCTACCTGGGTTCGGCGTTCGGCATCGTGCGCAATGCCTACGACCCGACCCGGATTCCAAGCGGCTCGTCCGGCGGAACCGGGGCGGGTATCGCCGCCAACTACGCGGCGGTCGGCATCGGTGAAGACACCGGCGGATCGGTGCGTGGACCGGCCGCGACCAACAACCTGGTCGGGCTGCGGCCGACGGTGCCTCTCGTGAGCCGGGCCGGGATGCTGCCCGCCCGGCCGACCACTGACACCGTCGGACCGATGACGCGTACGGTCAGGGACACGGCCATCCTGCTCGATGTGATCGCCGGCTACGACCCCGACGACCCGGTCACCGCGGCGGCGGTCGGGCACATACCCACCACCTACACACAGGCGCTCGCGGCCGACGGGCTCCGCGGCGCCCGCATCGGGGTCGTCCGCGATCCGCTCGACCCCACGGCGGATCGCAGTGACGCCGGCTACAAAGCCGGGCAGGCGATCCTGGATCGCGCCATCGCGGACCTGCGGCGCCTGGGCGCTGAGGTCGTGGACATGACGCCGATTGCCAACCTGGCCCGCGACTCGGCGGTGCTCTACGACAACAACGTCTACGAGACCGAGGCGGCGACCGATCGCTACCTGGCCGGACATCCCAAGGCACCGGTCGCCACGCTGCGTGACATCGTGGTGTCCGGCAAGGTGGTGCCGGCGCGCGTCCGCCCGCTGGCGGCGACCCTCGGACACGACACCGACGACGCCGGTTACCTGCGTCTGATGCTGCTCCGCGAGCAGGTCCGGCAGGCGGTGTTCACGCGGATGGCCGACCAGCGGCTCGACGCCCTGGCGTACCTCACGTTCGACTTTCCTCCGCTGCTCATCCCGGAGAACGCATTGACGGTGCCGAGGCTGGACTCCACCGGTCCGGGCAACAACCGGCGGCTGAGCCCGGTGATCGACTTTCCCGCCATCAGCGTCCCCGCGGGCTTCACGGCCGACGGCCTGCCGCTCGGACTGGAACTGATGGCGCGACCGTTCGCGGAAGCGACGCTACTGCGGATCGCCTATGCGTACGAGCAAGGCACCCACCACCGTCGGCCCTCCCCTCGCACCCCGGCCGTGCCCTCCGGTAGACCGTCGAAATGACGCGGGCCACGAACGCCGCCACGGCCACGCGCCGGGTGGTGCGGCGCGGAGTTTGGCGCTTGATGGCCGCGGCGATTGCGGCAGCGCTTCTCGCTGGCGGCAGCCTTCACGCCCGCCAACCGGCCGCCGAGATTCACGTCCTGACCTCGGGGGCGTTCACGGCGGCCCATCTGGAGCTGGCCACCGAGTTCGAGCGCCGGGACGCCGTGCGCGTGGTGACTGACGCGACGTCGATGGGCACGGGCGACACGTCGATCGAAGCGCGTCTTGCTCGCGGCGAGACCGCCGACGTCGTGATCGTGGACGCCGACGCATTACGGGGCTTCGCCGGCAAGGGCCTGGTCGTCACCGGCTCGCAGGTGGACCTGGCGCGCTCGTCGATCGGCATGGCGGTGCGGCGGGGGGCGGCCAGGCCTGATATCTCCACCGTGGACGCGCTGAGACGAACGCTGCTGGCGGCGACCTCGATCGCCTACTCGGCCAGCGTCAGCGGTCGCTATCTCTCGACGGAGCTCTTCCAGCAGCTCGGCATCGCCGACCAGGTCCTGCCGAAGAGCCGACGGGTGGTCGGCGAGCGGGTCGGCGCCGTGGTGGCGCGCGGCGAGGCCGAAATCGGCTTCCAGCAGGTGAGCGAGCTCGTGCCGGAGCCCGGCATCGATTACGTCGGGCCGCTCCCGGCCGCGGTGCAACGCGTCACGGTCTTCGCGGCGGCCCTTGGCGCCCGGGCGCGATCGCCGGACCCGGCGCGCCGCTACATCGCGTTCCTCGCCTCGGCGGCAGCGGCAGACGTCATCGCGAAGACGGCACTCGAGCCGGTCGGCCGTCGCGTGCCCGCGCAACCTCACCTGCCCTGAGCGCTGTTGAGGGGAGCCCCGGGTCCCGGGCCCCGAGACCCGGTCCTCATGGCAGGATCTTGACGGCAGTTGTCGTCTCTGCCACTCGACGGGAGCGGCGGTGACGCGGCACACTTCCCCCTGCGCATGCCTACCCGCGACCTCATCGACCTCGTCGCGCTCGGGGCCCTGTGGGGCGCGGCCTTCCTCTTCATGCGGGTGGCGGCGCCGGCGTTCGGCCCGGTGCCGCTCATCGCGGTGCGGGTCGCGATCGCCGCCGTGATCCTGCTGCCGCTGCTGTTTCGGCAGGACGGATGGCGCCACGCGCGCACCGCCGCCGGGCCGCTCTTCCTCATTGGCGTTCTCAACACCGCCGTCCCGTTTTCGCTGCTCGCCTACGCCGCGCTGACGCTGCCGGCCGGGTTGTCGTCGGTGCTCAATGCCAGCGTGCCGCTCTTCGGCGCCGTCATCGGCTACCTGTGGCTGCACCATCAACCGCCGCGCCAGCGCCTGCTGGGGCTTGGCGTCGGGTTCGCCGGCGTGCTGGTGCTCGCGTGGCCGCGGCTCACGAGCGGCAGCGACTGGCGCGCGGTGGTGGCAGCGCTGCTGGCGACGGTGCTCTACGGGCTCTCGGCGCACGTGACGCAGCGGTCGCTCTCGGGCGTGCCGCCGCTCATCGTGGCGGCCGGCAGCCAGGCGGCGGCCGCGGTGACGCTGCTGCCGCTGGCGGTGCTCCTGTGGCCGGACGTCGCGCCCACGACGCGCGCCTGGGGCTATGCGGTGATGCTCGGGGTGGGCTGCACGGCGCTTGCCTACGTGCTGTACTTCCGGCTCATCGCGCGCGCCGGGCCCTCAACGGCCATGGCGGTCACCTACCTCATCCCGGTCTTCGGCGTGACCTGGGGCGCGATGCTGCTCGGCGAACGTCTGCCGGCAAGCGCGCTGGTGGGCGCCATGCTCGTGCTGGCCGGTGTGGCGCTCGCCACGTGGACGCCGGCACGCCCACCCGCCGTCCGGTAGACTCTCTTCGCGTCCGCGCGGAAACCCGGCCGTCCGGCCCAGCGTCCAACCGCGTAGCGAGGCGAGAGCGCACTTCGCGGAGACCGCATGGACACCTACTACCACCCGCCCGATCTGGCGAAGTTCGGCGACATCGGCAAAGACGCGCCGGAACTGTGGAAGAAGTTCTCGGAGTGGTACGGCGCGGTGTTCGCCGAAGGCGCCCTGACCGAACGGGAGAAGGCCCTCATCGCCCTCGCCGTCGCGCACACCGTCCAATGCCCCTACTGTATCGACGCCTACACCTCGGGCTCGCTCGAAAAAGGCGCGACGCCAGCGCAGATGACCGAAGCCGTGCACGTGGCGGCAGCGATCCGCGGCGGCTCGTCACTCGTGCACGGTGTGCAGATGCGGAATCACATTGAGAAGATCTCCATGTAGGGGCTGGGTGCTGGGGGCTGGGGCATGAAACGTCTCGCTGCGGAGTGACGCACGGACAAGCAGCGCATGGGCATCGTCGCATGGCGGCGATGCGACCGCGTGACGCTGCCCGCCCTAGCCCCCAAGCCCCCAGCCCCCAGCCCCCAGCACCCATTTCGCATCCCCATGTCCCTCCCCACCCTCCTGAACTCGCGCTCGCCACTCGCCGCCCCGGCGGCGCAACGCGAGATGCTCGCGGCGCTGCCGCTCGCGCGCTCGTTCGAGGAGGCGGTGGCCGGCGGGCAGCCGGCGCCGCTCATGGCCGCGGGCGTGGACGTGCTGCAGGTGAATCTGGGCAAGCGCTGCAACCAGGCCTGCCATCACTGCCACGTCGACGCCGGTCCCGACCGCCGCGAGGTCATGCCCGATGGCGTCGTGGAGGCCTGTCTCGCCGTGCTGGCGCGATCGGGCATTCCAACCCTCGACATCACCGGCGGCGCCCCCGAGATGCATCCGCGCTTCAGGGAGATCGTCACCCGGGCCAGGCGGCTCGGCCGCCGCGTCATCGATCGCTGCAACCTCACGATCACCACGCTGCCGAACTACAGCGACCTGCCGAGGTTTCTCGCCGCGCAGGGCGTCGAGGTGGTGGCCTCGCTGCCGTCGCATGCGGCATCGATGACCGACCGCCAGCGCGGCGACGGCGTCTTCGCGCAGTCGATGGCGGCGCTTCGCGAGTTCAACGCCTTCGGCTACGGCGTCGACGGCAGCGGCCTGGTGCTGAACCTCGTCACCAACCCCGTGGGCGCCTTCCTGCCCGCCGCGCAGGCGGCACTCGAACGCGACTGGAAGCGCGAGCTGCAGCGCCAGCACGGCCTCGTGTTCAACAATCTCTACACCATCACCAACATGCCGATCAGCCGCTACCTCGAGTGGCTGGAGCACTCGGGGAACCTGCAGGCTTACATGGACAAGCTGGTGCAGGCGTTCAATCCGGCAACCGTGCCCGGCGTGATGTGCCGATCGACGCTCAGTGTCGGGTGGGACGGCCGGCTCTTCGACTGCGACTTCAATCAGATGCTCGACCTGCCGCTGGTCGCGGCGGCGCCGCAGACGATCAGCGACCTTGCCGACGACGTGGCGCTGGCGCGGGTGGCAAGGCGCGGGGTCGTCACGGGCCCGCACTGCTTCGGGTGCACGGCCGGCGCCGGCAGCAGCTGCGGCGGGGCAACCGTCTAGCACGCGCCGGGACCGGGAAGCTGCGGGATCAGACCGCCGACGGCAGCGGCGGCGCCCACGGGCCGCTCGTGCGATACCACTCACTGGCGCTGTGATCGCGGACGGCCGCCGGGACATCGACGGCGGCGAGCGGCGAGGCGATGAACGAGCCCTGCGCCTCGTCGCAGCCCATGTCGCGCAGCATCCGCAGCGCGTCGGCGGTCTCGACGCCTTCGGCCACTGCCTTCATGCCGAGGGCATGCGCGAGGTCGATGACGAGCCGCACGATGCTGCGGCTCTCGCTCGACGTCGTGCAGCCGGTGACGAAGGTGCGGTCGATCTTGATCTCGCTGAACGGCAGCCGGTGGAGCTGCACGAGCGAGGAGTATCCGGTGCCGAAGTCGTCGATGGCGAGCGAGAAGCCCTTGACGCGCAGCCGCGTCAGCACGTCCATCATCTGCACGGCGTCGCGCATCGCCGCCGTCTCGGTCAGTTCGAGCGTGACCCGCGTCGGCTCGACCCCGGCCACGCGACACTGCGCCTCGAGCTGGTCGGCGAGCCGCGCTTCGTGCAGGTTGCGCGCCGAGACGTTGATGGCGAGGCCGATGCTACAGCCCAGCTCGTCCCAGGCGCGCATCTGGCCGCACGCGGTGGCGCCGATCCAGTTGGTCATGCGGTCGATGCAGGCCGACGACTCGGCGAACGGGATGAACTCGAGCGGGGCGATGACGCCGCGCATCGGGTGGCGCCAGCGCACGAGCGCCTCGGCGCCCGACACCTGGCCGGTGCGCAGCTCGACCTTCGGCTGATAGAGCAGATAGAACTCTTCGCGGTTCATCGCCGCCGAGAAGCTGGCCACCGTGAGCCACGGATCTTCCATGCGGTTCGACTTGAGAATGCCGGCGAGTTCGGCGGCGCTGAACGGCTTGGTGAGAGCCGCGGTGACGTTCAGGCCGCGCGCTGTGCCGACGCGACGCGCGGCGTTGATCACGCTGTCACCGACCCCGCTGATGAGGATGATGTTCGCCGTGCAGTTGTCGGACGCCAGTTCCGACAGCAGCTGCAGCCCGTCCACGACCGGCATCTGCAGGTCCATCACGATGTGCGTGGGCGCCCAGCTGCGCACCTTCAGCATGAAGTCGTCGGCGTTCTCGACCACCATCGTCTGGTAGCCGACGCTGGTGGCGACACGGGCGATGACGGCGCCAATCGACGGTTCGTCGTCGATGATGAGGAGGCGATGGCCCGTCATGGGTGAGTCTCGTCGCGGCAGGGGGGAGGGGCCGCCCGAGCGAACTCCATCCAGCATAGGCCGGCCGCCCCGCAACACCGCTGGACTTTTCGCGGACGAGGTGGCTCGACGCCCGCGCTTCAACCCTTTCGAGCTTGTCCGGTCTAACGCCTACGGACGTGCTCGACGCTCCCTTCGCGGTCGCGTCCCCTTTCTGGAGGAGGCGATATGCACGTACGGCGAGGATGGAAGACGCTGACCCTGGCGGTGGCGTTCATGACGGTTGCATCGACCGCCGTCGCGCAGCATCGGCCGGTGTCGGCGTTGAACTGGGCCTTTGGCGGCACCGTGCACACCGTGGCGCGGGCCGGGCGGGTGGCGTTTGTCGGCGGCCGCTTCAACGCGGTGGCCTCGCGGCACAACGTCACCGGCGGCTTCGCCGTGGCGTCGCCGGCCACGAGTCAGCGGGCGCTCAGGGCCGTGCGCGTGCACGGCAACGTGAACGCGATCGTCGACGACGGCAATGGCGGCTGGTTCGTGGGCGGCCACTTCACCTTCGTCGGACAGGAGCGGCGGCCGCAACTGGCGCACATCCTGGCCGATGGACGCCTCGACACCGCCTGGACGGGCCGGGTGAATGGACGCGTGCTGTCGCTGGCACTGGTTGGCGCGACGCTCTACGCCGGCGGTGAGTTCACGCAGGCCGGCAGCGGCGTCGGCGCGGCGATGCCGAGTGCGCGGCAGAACGTGGCGGCCTTCGCGGCGGCCGATGGCGCGCTCCTCACGTCGGCAGCAAGTGGCGCTGATGGCGCCGTGACGACGCTGGCCGCCTCCGGGGCGACGCTGTACGCCGGCGGTGATTTCGCGACCTTCGGTGGACAGGCGCGCACGCGGCTGGCGGCCTACGACACCCAGGCCGACACCGTGACGGCGTGGAACCCGTCGGCGGATGCGACGGTGCGCGCGCTGGCGCCGGCCGGTAGCGGCACGGTCTACGTGGGCGGCGCGTTTGCCAACGCGGGCGGCGCGCCGCGCGCGTTTCTCGCGCAGCTCGACACCGCGACCGGGCTGGCCACCCCGTGGGATCCGGGCGCCAACGAGGCGGTAACCGCGCTGGCGCTCGTGAACGACACGCTCTACGTGGGCGGACGCTTCACCCAGCTCGCCGGCACAGCGCGCAACCACGCCGGCGCGGTGCGCGCGGACACGGGCGCGCTGCAGGCGTGGGATCCGAATATCGACGACACGGTGCTGGCGTTTTCGGTGACGGGCGGCACGCTGTATCTCGGCGGCGAATTCCTCAACGTCGGCGGCCACCTGCGGCTGCACGCGGCGTCGGTGGACCTGACGACCGGCGCGCTCCTGCCGTGGCACCCGGCCACCAACGATCCCGTACGGGTCGTGGCCGCAGCCGCGACGCGCGTCGCCCTCGGCGGGTCATTCGAAGCGCTCGGCGGGCACCTGCGCCGTAACCTCGCCGCCATCGACCTCGAGACCGGGCGTCTGCTGCCATGGCGGCCGCGACCCGACGGCGTCGTGCTGGCGCTGGAGGTGGGGCGCGATCGCCGCCTTTACGTGGGCGGCGCGTTCACGACCATCGCCGGACAATCACGCGACCGCCTCGCGGCGTTCGCCCTCGCCACCCACGCGCTCAGCTCGTGGAACCCCGCCGCCGATGCCACCGTGCGGGCGCTGGCCGCGTTCACCGGCCCGGGCGGCGAGACCACCATCTACGCCGGTGGCGACTTCCAGGCGGCGGGCGGCCAGCCCGGAAGCCACCTTGCGGCAATCGCCGGCGCCAGCGGCCTCGCGGTGCCGGGTTTCGGGCCGGGGGCCACCAGCGACGCCGTGCTCGCGCTCGACGTCAACGCCGCGCATGTCTACGTTGGCGGCCAGTTCACGACGCTGTCCGGCGCGGGCCTGCCGCATCTGGGCCGCGTCGATCGCCTGACCGGCGTCGCCGACGCTACGTGGATGGCCTCGCCCGACGGCGTCGTGCGCGCGGTGAACCTGGGCGCCGACACCGTCTACGCCGGCGGCGCCTTCACGGCTCTTGCCGGCGCCGGCCGCGCGCACGTGGCCGCGCTGGCGTTGACGTCGCCGGCCACGGTCACCGGCTGGCAGCCGAACCCGGACGGCGCCGTGCATGCGATCGATCGCGACGGGCCGTATGTGTTCCTCGGCGGCGCGTTCCGCACGATGGCCGGCCAGCTTCGACCGCGCCTCGCGGCGGTGCTCGCCAGCGCCACCGGCGCCGGTCCGTACGTGCTGCCATGGCGGCCGAAGTGGCACGGCGTCGTGCACGCCATCGACGCGCGGCTGGAAGGCGTGCTGGCCGGCGGCGAGGCGCTGCCGGCTCTCGACGACCAGGAGGTCGATCCGGTGGGCCGCGTGGCTTTCTACCCGCGAGCGGGCGTACCTGGACGTCCGGGCGCGCCCACCGATCTCCACACCTTCACCAACGGCCGCGTGGTGGGCATCGACTGGGGCCCGCCGCTCAACGGCGCCGAGCCGCTCTTCTACGTGCTCGAGGCCGGCTCCTCACCGCGCGCCCGCGACATCACGGCCGGCGTGCCGATTGGCGCCGATACCTCGCACGAAGTGAACGGCGTGCCGCCGGGCACCTACTTCCTGCGCGTGCGGGCCGTCTCGGCCGGGGGCATCGGTCCCGCCTCGGACGAAGTGGAGCTGGTCGTCGGTCCGTCGAGCTGTGCCTCGCGGCCGGAGCCGCCGACAGATCTGGAGGCCATCGTGAACGGCGCCGTCGTGACCCTCACCTGGACGGCGAGTGTGACGCCGGGGGTGTCGGGATATCGCGTGCTCGGCAACCCGTTCGGCATCGACGCGCCGTTCTCCACGCTCCTGCCGGCGGGCACGACGACCTTCGCGGCGCCGGCGCCCCGCGGCGTGTTCGTGGTGCGGGTGCGCGCCCTCGGCGCCTGTGGCGCGAGCGCCGTCAGCAACGACGTGCTGCTCGGCGTGGGCGGCGCGGAGATGCCGCCAGGCGCGCCGGAAGACTTCGCGGCCGTGGTGACCGGCCACGCGGTGGCATTCTCGTGGGCCGCGCCGCTGTCGGGTGGTCCGGCCGGCGCCTACATCCTCGAAGCTGGAAGCGGCCCAGGGCTGAGCGACATCGTGCGGGTGCCGGTGCAGGGCACCGGGATCACGGCGCCGAACGTGCCGCCGGGCACCTACTTCGTGCGCGTGCGCGCGGTGAACAACGCCGGCCAGGGTGAGGCGGCGGCGGAACTGCAAGTGGTCGTGCCGTAAGCCGACCTGCGAGGGGACGGCCTGGTTCCCGCCGGGTGGCTGCGCCGCCGCCCGGCGGGAGCTCGCTGGTCGTCACCGCAGACCGTGCGGAGTCTCCTCGTGTGCGGTGGCCGCGCGCCGGTCGGCGTCGCTCTCCGCATTCCGTCCCAGCGCGGCGTGAATGCGGGCCCGCAGCCCGAGCAGCCGGCCGACATCGATCGAACGATCCTTGTCGATCGCCCACAGCCGCGCTGCCGCGAGCGCACGTTCGCAGGCCGCGAGGGCGAGGGCGGGCTGGCGATCCTCCAGCGCCATTTCAGACCGGGCCAACGCGACGCCCAGAGCGAATGGATGGGCGTTCCCACCGTTGGCATCGACCATCTGCTGCGCCGACTCGAGCAGCTGCGTCGCCCGCGCCCGCGCGCCCTGAGCACGCGCGACCAACGCCGCCACCCTCAACGCCTCGATCCGTTCGGGTCGATTGGCGAGCGCGTCAGGTGCGGCCGCCGTGCTCGCCGCCAGCATCGCCTGCGCGCGCTCGGTCTGGCCCAGACGCAGGCGGGCTTCCGCCGCGACCAGCTCCGTGGCGGGAAGCAGGAGCGTCGGCCCTGCCGCGCGCCCGGCGTGCACGGCGCGGTCGAGGACGTCGGCGGCGTCCTGGTAGTTGCCGAGCGCCATGAGCACACGGCCCAGCTCCAGATCGGTCTGGAGGTCCCGCTGCAGCGGTCCGAGGAGGCGGTCGACCGCCGCGGCGTCCAGTTGGGCCAACCGCCACGCCTCCCGCGGCTGACCTCCCGCGCGACGCACCATGGTCGTCAGCACCGAGCGCCGAATCACCGCCATCGACTGCCGCCCCTGCCCGGCGTCACTTTCGGCCAGCAGGGGATCGGCAATGGCGAGCGCTTCGGCCGTGCGTCCCACCGACAGCAACGCGCGCGCGAGGGCGCTGCGCATGATGCGATGCTGTTCGCCGGTGCGGGTGCCGCTGGCCTCGAGTGCCTGCATCGCCTCGCGCGTCGTGGTCAAGGCCCGTTCGAACTGCCCCTGGCCGAGTTCGACGTAGCTGCGATACAGCTGGCACTCGACCCGGCTGGGTACGCCCACGACCGCGCCGGCTGCCAGGTGCCGATCGGCGCGGTCGAGTTCGGCCAGGGCGCCGGTCAGGTCGCCCAGTTCGTACGCATAGCGGGAAACCGAACAGGCCAGGTTCACCGGCACCGCGCTGCCCGGCCCCGCCAGGTCTGGCCCAACCGCCAGGGCTTGCGCCTTGCGCATGAGCGCCAGGCCTTCGCCCCATGCCGCGATCTCGCCATACCGGGCCGCCGTCTGACGCAGCAGGCCAATCTTCACGACCGGGGTCTCGAACTCGGTCTTGTCGAGCAGCACGCTCATGCGATGGAGCTGACGCCGCAGGGCACCGGAATCGCCGGTGGCCGCGTCGCGCATCACGAGCTGCAGGAACTCGTTGGTGCCGCGCTGGTTGCGCTGAGCCTCGAGCGCGCGATCGCGCTCGGCGCGCGCGATCACGGCTTCCCCAGTGGCCCTTTCGCGCTCGGCTTCGGCTCTACGGGCCTGCGTGATTGTGCCGACCAGCCCGGCCAGCACGGCCACGACAGCCAGCCCGGCGGCGGCCGCACCGCGGCGGTGGCGCGCGAGGAAGCAGCTGACGCGGTAGCTGGTGGTGGCTGCCCGCACGGAGATCGGCGCGCGCGCGAGGTAGCGGCGCAGGTCGTCGGCGAACGCCGCGACCGAGCCGTAGCGCGCCGCCGGGTCCTGCTGCATCGCGGTCGACAGCACGAGCGCGAGATCGTCGGCGAGCGTGCGGCCCGCCGGGGCGTCGGGCGGCGCGGCGAGCGGATGGCGGCCGGCGAGCAGCACATGGGCCAGAACGCCGAGCGCGTAGACGTCGGTGGCGGTCGTGATCTCGCCGCCCCGCATCTGTTCGGGCGCCGCGTAATCCGGCGTAAAGCGCAGCGCCCCGGCCGGCACCGCCCGCACGCCCTCGTGGTCGAGCCACGACCCGATCCCGAAGTCGAGCAGCTTCACCCGCCCCTCGCCGTCCACCAGCACGTTCGAGGGCTTCAGGTCGCGGTGCACGACCAGATGCGCGTGCGCGTGGGCCACGGCATCGGCGACTTGCAGCAGCAACGCCAGGCGCGCCGGCAGGTCGAGCCGCCCGGCCTCGGCGAAGGCGTCCAGACGCGTGCCTTCGATGTACTCGAGCACGAGGTACGGCTGACCGGCCGGGGTCACGCCGGCATCGAGCAGCCGCGCGATGTTCGGATGCGACAGCCGCGCCAGCAGCGTGCCCTCGAGCGTGAAGGTCGCCTCGGCCTGGCGTTCGAGGATCGCCAGTTGCAGCAACTTGAGCGCGACGGCGCCTTCGTAGCGGCCGTCGCTGCGGTGCGCCTTCCACACCACGCCCATCCCGCCGGCGCCGAGCGGCGCGTCGAGCGTGTAGGCGCCGATGGTCGAACCGGCCAGGTCCGGTTCCATATCGGCGAGCGCCGGCGTGTCGAGGAAGGTCGAGCCGAGCAGCCGCTCGTGCGAGGCCAGCAGGCGCGTGAGGGTGTCTGCCGCCGTCGGGTCGGTGGCCCGCAGCTGGTCGAGGAACGCGCGGCGCGCGGCGGGCTCGAGCTCGAGCGCCCGGTCGAACAGCGGACTGATGACGTGCCACACGGCCGGGTCGAGGCGCTTCATGGGTTCCCTGAAGACGATCGGAACCGGCAGGGAAAAGACGACACGGCGGTCAGGCGTCTTCCAGCTCGTCGCGCAGGAGCACGCGCGCCTTGGCCCAGTCGCGCTGGATGGTGCGCTCGGACACGCCGCGCATGGCGGCGATCTCGGCAAAGGTGAGCCCGCAGAAGAACTTGAGGTCCACCAGCTGGGCCAGGGCCGGGTCCAGCCGCTCGAGCTCCACCAGTCCGGCGCCGATGCGCTCCACTTCGGAGCTCCCGGCCGGCATCGCGGCCACGCCCTCGTCGAGCACGGTGAAGGTCAGCTCGCCGCCGCGCTTCAGCGCATGGCGCTGGCGCACGTAGTCGATGACCAGCCCGCGCATGGCACGCGACGCATAGGCGAAGAAGTGCTGGCGGTCGGCGAAGGCCAGGGCCTCGCGCTTCGAGATCTCGAGATACGCCTCGTGGAGCAGCGTGGTCGTGCCGAGTGTGAGGTGGCGCCCGGCGCGATGCACGTGCGATTCGGCCAGCCGGTGCAGCTCGGCGTACAGGGCCTCGAACAGCGCCGTCTGGGCCCCGGCGCCACGGGCGTCAGCGGCGGCGATGAGGGCGCTGAGGGGCACGTCCGGGACCGAAGACTGCATACCAGCGGCGATGGTACCACCCGGCCGGCACCCCCCGTGTCGGGTTATCCCCCGCGCCTCCGATCTATCCCAGCGACGGCCGCTTCTAGCCGTCGGAGGATGACATGACCCGTACGCCCCGCCTGATCTGGTCACTCTGTGGCCTGCTGCTGCTTCCATCCGTTGCCGCGGCCCAGCCCATCGGCACCTTCAGCTGGCAGTTGCAGCCCTTCTGCAACCGCGTGACGGTGAACGTCACGCAGAACGGCGGCATCTACACCGCCGACGGCTACGACGACCAGTGCGGCGCCCCGCAGCGCGCGCCGCTGGTGGGCCTGGGCACGCCCAATCCCGACGGCACGATCGGGTTCGGCCTGCACGTGGTGACCGTGCCGGGCGGACGCGGCGTGCAGATCGATGCACGCATCACGCTGGCGGCGCTCGGCGGGTCGTGGAGCGACAGCGCCGGCAACAGCGGCACCTTCGCCTTCAACGCCAACACCGGCGGCAGCCCGCGGCCGGCACCGCCCACCGGGGGCGGCACGATTCCCTCGACCTTCTCGCTGTTGACCGACGGCGGCTTCGCGGCGCGCGGGACGTGGGGCGTCGGCGCCATCCCCGCGTTCGGCAATGGCACGCGGATGATGTGGCATCCCAAGAAGGCGGCGTTTCGCGCCGGCGAAGTCAATCTCCCCTCGATCTGGGACGATCTCAACATCGGGTCACACAGTACCGCCTTCGGCCTGAACAGTCTCGCCGCCGGGCCATACAGCTTTGCGGGAGGCGCCAATGCGATCGCGGTTGGCATCTCCAGCGTGGCCATTGGCTCGAACGCGCAGGCCAACGGCAACTACAGCGCCGCCTTCGGCGCCGATACCAACGCGGGCGGCGCCTTCGCCTTTGTGTCCGGCCGCAACAACGCGGCCCTGGGCGCCCACAGTGTCGTGTTCGGGCAGCTCTCGTCGGCGACCGGATCCCATAGCGCTGCATTCGGCAACACGTCCACGGCAGGTGGTACCGCCAGCTTCGCCGCCGGAACCGGTACGTTCGCCAACGGCAGCGAGGCCGTCGCGATGGGCCTGCGCGTCGCCGCCGGCGGCAACGGCAGCGTGGTGCTGGGATCGGATGCGGTCGCGACGGCAGCGGCGAGTGGGAACTTCGTCTTCGCCGACCGGTCCACCACCACCGACATGGTGGTCAACCAGCCCAACCAGTTCACGGTGCGATCGACCGGTGGCGTGTATTTCTACACGTCGACGAACTTCGCCGCCGGTCAGCAGCTGATGGCCGGCGGCAGCCAGTGGCTCGGCCATTCGGACGTGAACAAAAAGCACCTTTTTCGCGATGTGGCCGGCGAAGACGTGCTCGGCAAGCTGGCGGCGATGGCCGTGCAGGAGTGGAGCTACAAGACGCAAGACGCGGCCATCCGGCACGTCGGCCCCACCGCGCAGGACTTCCACGCGGCCTTCGGTCTGGGCGAGGACCCGCTCTACATCGGCCACATGGACATCGACGGCATTGCCCTGGCCGGCGTCAAGGCGCTCGAGGCCCGCACACGCGAGCTGAACGAAAGGCTCACGCGCGAGAACGACGAGCTGCGCGCGCGACTGACGCGGCTCGAAGCCCTGCTCGAGAAGCGGTGAGGCCGCCCATGACCCTGCGATTCCTGTTCGCCGGCCTTGCCGCCGCCGCGGTCTCACTCACCGCTCTCGCCGCCGAGGCGCAGCCGCTCGGCACCTTCACCTGGCAGTTGCAGCCGTTCTGCAATGTCGTGACCGTCAACGTGACCCAGCAAGGCGCCGTCTACACGATGGACGGCTATGACGACCAGTGCGGGGCGGCACGCCGCGCGCCGATCGTCGGGCTCGGCACGCCGAATCCGGATGGCACCATCGGCCTGGGCTGGAACATCGTCACGACCCCCGGCGGGCGGGGTGTGCAGGTCGATGCGCGCATCACGTTCCCGTCGGCCAGCGGGTCGTGGAGCGACAGCGCCGGCAATGCCGGCACGCTCGCGCTCGGGGCCAGCAGCGGCGGCAGCGCCCGGCCACTGCCGTCGTCGGCCGCGGTCATTCCGGCGGAGTTTTCGCTGCTGACCAACGGCGGGTTTGTCGCCCGCGGCACGGCCAGCGCCGGCATTCCAGCGGCCGGCGCCGGCAGACGCATGATGTGGTACCCGGGCAAGCTGGCCTTCCGCGCCGGATACGTCACCGGCGCTCAATGGGACGACGCCAACATCGGCCTGGGCAGCACGGCGATGGGCTACGACACAGTGGCCAGCGCCAGCGCCAGTACTGCGCTGGGCATCTTCACTACGGCCAGCGGCATTTACGGCACGGCCTTGGGGTATTCGACGAGAGCGACCGGAGATGCAAGCACCGCTATGGGCAAAAGCACGACGGCCAGCGGCATCACGGGCACGGCCATCGGCGAGCTGACGACGGCCAGCGGTGTGACCAGCACGGCGATGGGATACGGGACGATCGCCAGCGGTCGGGTCAGCACCGCGATGGGTCACACCACGACGGCCAGCGCCGACACCAGCACCGCGATGGGGGGCAGTACCAGAGCCAGCGCCTTCGCCAGCACCGCCATGGGCTGGGAATCCACAGCCAGCGGCTCCTACAGCACCGCGATGGGCTTCAGATCTACCGCCAGCGGAGTCTCGAGCACCGCGACCGGCATCCTCACGGTGGCAGCGGGCCTGGGCAGCACCGTGATGGGCACCTACGCCGAGGCGACGAGCGCGGCCCCGGGATCGTTCGTCTACGGCGATCGCTCCAGCGTGGGATCGGCCGCGATGATCCGCTCGACCGCGCCCAACGAGTTCATCGTGCGGGCGACCGGCGGCGTCGGCTTCTACACCAGCATGTCGCCGGTCATTGGCGTGGAACTCTCGCAGAACGGCAGCGGCTGGTTGAACGTCTCCGACGTCAACGTGAAGACGAACTTTCGCGACCTCGCCGACGATGACGTGCTGGCGAAGATCGCGGCAATGCCGGTGCGGGAGTGGAACTACGTCACCCAGGACGCGTCCGTCAGGCACGTTGGGCCGACGGCGCAGGATTTCCGTGCCGCGTTCGGCCTTGGTGAGAGCCCGCGACACATCAACACCATCGACGCCGACGGCATCGCGCTGGCCGCCGTAAAGGCGCTCGAGGCGCGCACCCGTGCCCTCACGCGCGAGAACGACGACCTGCGCGCGCGACTCGCGCGTCTCGAAGCCCTGCTCGACAAACGGTGAGGCCAGCCATGTACATTCGACTCGTAGCTGCCGCTCTCGCGGCCGGGGTCGTCTCGCGCCTCGTCGGCGTCGCTGCCGAGGCGCAGGCCTCCCGATCATCAGCCACCAGGACCAGACGGCTAGGGCGCTGCGGGTGATCAAATGCGGCACACGCACGTGTCAGTAGCGGGTGCCGGTTCGACGCCTGCCATTTCCGATTCCCGATCCGCGCGATCCGCGCACTGGAGGAAAGTCATGAAGACATTCTGGCGTCTCAGGACGCTCATCGTCACCGCGCTGCTCTGCGGCGGCGCGCTGGCCGGCACGGCGAGCGCGAACATCATCTACGTCACCAGCGTGCTGGCAAAGCTCGACGCACAGGTGCCCGGCTGCTCGCTGCAGGAAGCGATCTACGCCGCGAACCTCGATGCCAGCCAGGCGGTCGTCTACTCCGCCAGCGGTGCGGCCAGCCTCATCGCGACCTCGTGCGTCGCCGGCAACGGTGACGACGTCATCGTGCTGCCGAACCAGGCGGTGCTGCAGATGGACGGCGCGCTCGACGACGCGGCCAATCCGTACGGGGCGACCGCCACGCCGTTGGTCGCCAGTGGCATCCGGATCGAAGGCCAGGGCGCCACGCTGCAGCACGCCGGCCCGGTGTTCGTACGCGCGTTCGCGGTCGGGCCGGGCGGACGCCTGACGCTGCGCAATACGACCGTGCGCGGCTTCTTCGTGCACGGCGGAAGCGGCGGCGTGGGCGGCGGGGGCGGCCTCGGCGCGGGCGGCGCCATCTACGTGCACGGCGGCGACCTGCTGGTGCAGCACAGCACCTTCGCCGGCAACACCGCCATGGGTGGCAACGGCGCGGGGACCGTGGACAACGAGCTGACGTTCGGCGGCGGCGGCGGACTGGGCGGCAACGGCCGTCCCGACGGCGAATTCACGGTCTGCGAGGGCGGCTCGGGCGGCGGCGGCGCGCGCGGCCATGGCGCCGCGGCCTGCATTGGCGATGGCAGCAGCAATGCGTACGGCGGCGGCGGCGGTGGCACGCTCACCGCGGCCTTCAAGAACCTGGGCGGCGTGGCCTGCGGCGCTGATGGCGGTGGCGGCTCGACCGGCGGCAGCGCGGCGTGCGCCGGCGGCGGCGGCGGCGGTGGTGGCACGACGCTGCTGACGAGCAGCGACGGCGGCAACGGCAACTACGGGGGTGGCGGTGGTAGCGGCGGTCGGCACGGCGGCAACGGAGGCCACGGCGGCTTCGGCGGCGGCGGCGGCGCCGGCTGGGGCGACAACGTCTTCGGGGCCGATGGCGGCGATGGTGGCTTCGGCGGCGGATCGTCGGGCTACGGCCTGGTCAACGACGGCGGCACCGGCAGCGGCGGCGTGTTCGGCGGCGATGGCCGTCGCGGCCCCGGCGGCGGCGGCGCCGGTCTTGGCGGCGCGATCTTCAACCACGAAGGCCGGGTCACGGTGCAGAACAGCACCTTCACCGCCAACGTCGCCGTGCGCGGCGTTGGCGGCTCCAGCGGCCAGTCGGGCGCGGGGCAGAACGGCAACGACCGCGGCGGCGCGATCTTCTCGGTGGACGGTCAGGTCACGGTGGTGCACTCGACCATTGCCGGCAACCAGGGCACGGGCTTCGGCGCCGGCATCGTCGTGATGCAGTGGCAGGGCGCGGCGCTCTTCCGGATGCAGAACACGATCGTGGCCGACAACGGCGTCGGCGAGTGTTCGATTGCCGGCACCGTGGCGGTGGACTTCACGGGCAACCTCATCGAAGAGAACGACAACTGCCCCGGCGTCGTCGCCACCGCCGATCCTCTGCTCGGCGCGCTGCAGTCCAACCAGGGCTCCACGCCGACGATGGCGATCGGCCGCACCAGCCCGGCCTTCAACACCGCCGATCCGTCAGTGGCGCTCGGCATCGATCAGCGACGCCAGGATCGGCCGGCGCTCGGCGGCTTCGACATCGGCGCGTTCGAGCTGTGTGTCATCGGCCCGCCGCTGGCGGCGATGCCGTGCCCGATCGGGGCTGGCATCCTCACCGATCCGGTGGAGCTCACCGTGGAGGTGGTGCCGTCCGCTGGTGGCACTACCTCGCCTCCGGCCGGTGTCACCGCGTTCGAGCGCAACAACGTGGTGATCGTGTCGGCCACGGCGGCGCCCGGCTTCACCTTTGGCGGATGGACTGGTCCGGTCACCGACGCCACCAGTCAGACGACGACCGTGGTGATGGATCAGGCCAGGACCATCCGCGCGATCTTCCTCGGGCTGCCCGACTTCAGCATCGGCCCGATTGCCTCGGTCAACGGAGCGGCGGGCTTCGACGAGCCGCGGATGTTTCCGGTAACGGCCAATGCCACCTTCTCGCAGCCGGTCGCACTCACGGTGGGCCCACTGCCCCCCGGCATCGCCACCACGTTCGTGCCGCCGAGCGTCACGCCGCCGTTTGGCGGTGCCGTGCAGGCGCGCATCGACGTGGTCGTGTCGCCGACGACGCTCGTGGGCAGTTACGCCATCGACGTCATCGGCACCTCCGGCGCGCTCGTGCGCACGGCGCCGCTGACCGTGAACGTCATCGCGACCGCGGCCTCGATGCTGCACACGGTGGGCGCCTACCAGCAGCTCGGCTGCATCGACAACCGCGGCGTCGCGGTAGCTTTTGCCGCCAGGCTGGTGCTGGCGCAGGTGGCCATCGACACCGGACGCTACCAGATCGCCACCCACACGCTCGGCGCGCTGCTCAATCAGATCGAAGCGCAGACGGGCCGGCACCTGCTGACGTCGTGTTCCGACGGGCGCGGTGGCACCTTCAATGCCGCCGCCACGCTGCACCACAACGTGACGGCGCTGCTCGGCACGGTGGGCCAGTAGCGCGCACTGACAGCGGTGGCCGCGCTCCTCCGGGGACGCGGCTGCCGCCCGGCCATCATCGGCATCCCTCACGCCGCCCGGGCCTGCAGGCTCGGCCGACTCCGGGCGATACATACCTCTGAGGGAGCTGCACGCGGACGCTATACTGGGCACTCGTGCGCCTCCCACTTCGGAGGACTCGCCACATGACCCGCGCCGCGCTCGCATCCATCCTCGTCCTGAGCCTCGTCGTGCCCGCCACGGCCGACGTCACCATCACGCAGTCCACGACCGGCAAAGGCATGAGCCTGTCGGGCACGACCACCGGCACCACTTACATCAGGGACGCGAAGATGCGCACCGATCTGGTGAGCGGCGACACCACCCGTTCGACGGTGTTCGATCTCGACACGCAGAAGATGTACTCGTTCGACTCGAAGAAGCAGGAAGCGGACGTCTACGACCTGCGCGTCTTGCAGGCTGACATGACCAAGGGCACCGACGTGGCGGCGATGAAGGCGACCACCACGCCGAACGGCAAGAGCAGCGGCCCGATGGCCGGCCTGATGGCGAAGATGGGCGGCATGAGCGCGACGACCACTGTCACCGAGGTGAGCGGTGGCACGCTGGCCGACGAGCTGTTCGCCGTAGCGGCCGGTTACAAGGTGAAGGAGCGCAAGTAATTCTCGCCGCCCTGAACACCTCGTCGCACGTCGTCGCCGTCGAACTCCGCCCACCGCGGGCCGAGCTCCAGGCGGCGGCCGGCATCGATGCCTGGATCGACACCTACCACGCGATCAAGGGACTGGTGCGCCAGAACGTGCGGGTGATGGTGACCGACAGCGCCGTCGGCGCCCAGGAGGAGAACAACCTGCGCCACCTGGTCACCAACCTGGGGCCCGATGTGCCGCGCTCGAGCGTGGTGCCCTTTCTGACGACCAAACACTCGATCGATTTCTGTCTCGGCTACGCCGACCAGGTCGTGCAGCACGGCTTTCCGGCGCTGGTGGTGCTCGGCGGCGACAAACACGTGGGCCGCGCCCGCTCGGTCGAACACGCCTGGCAGCTGCGACAACTCATTCGGGAGCGCCATCCGGGGCTGCCGCTCGGCGGCTGGGCCAACCCGGCGGGCGATCCGGCCCGCCAGGTGGCGTTTGTCGGCAACAGCGAGTTCACCGCGGACTTCTACCTGACGCAGATCGTCTCCCACCACCGGGCCGGCGACGTCGAGGGGTTCCTGCGGGAGGCGGAGCGCCAGGGCGTGACGGCGCCTGGAATGTTCGGCGTCTTCTACTACCGCAGCGCCAGGGCTTCGACCCTCCAGACGCTGAGCCAGTTCCTGCCGGTGCCGGTCGACGACCTGGCGGCCGAGTTCGGCACGGGCGCCACCCCGGCAGATGTGTGCGCCCGGTCGATTCGCACCCTGATGTCGCTCGGCGTGCGCCACTTCTACGTGAGCAACCTGCCGCTGGTGAAAACGGCCGCGGTGTTGAACGCGATCCTCGAGAAGGCCGGGCTCGGGTCCGGGGGCCGGTAGCCCGTCGCGCGCCCGCGGGAGCGCCCGTTCGTGGTACGCTTCCCGGTCAATCAAACAGGCGCGCCGCAGCCGCTAGGCTTTCTCTAGCCGCTCGCCGCTAGCCCCTAGCCGCTGAGCCTCATGGGTATCTTCCTCGACTCGCTTCCGATGTCCGGCATCGTGCGCATCCGCGACATGATGTACACGATCCAGAACCCCTTCCGCCTCGATCAGGGCGATGTCAGCTTCGACGCCCCCGAGACGTTCAAGCAGGGCATGCGCAAGGCCATCGAGGCCAACCACACGCACTACCTGCCGACGCTCGGCGTGCCGCGGCTGCGTCAGCTCATCGCAGAGAAGCTGCGTGCCAAGAACGGCATCCCGGTGGGCAGCGACGACGAGGTCATCGTCACCAACGGCGGCACGCACGGCATCTACGCCGCCCTGCACGCGGTGCTCGAACCCGGCGACGAGGTGATCTGCCCCGATCCGCTGTGGCCGCCGTCGCTCGCCATCACGCGTTCGGCCCATGCAGTGCCGGTGCAGGTGCCGCTGCACGAGTCGCTCGGCTTCCGCTGGGACCTCGACGAACTCGAACGCGCGATCACGCCGAAGACCAAGGCGATTTACATCAACTCGCCCACCAACCCGAGCGGCGGCGCGCTGACGCGCGCCGACCTCGAGCGGATCGCCGGGATGGCGACGTCGCGCAACCTCTGGGTGTTCTCGGACGAAGCCTATGAAGACGTGCTCTTCACCGGCGAACACGTCAGCATCGCCTCGCTGCCGGGGATGTACGAGCGCACCATCCCGATCTACACGCTGAGCAAGACCTACGCCGTGACTGGCGTGCGCGTCGGCTACATCGCCATCAAAGACACGGTGATGCGCGCGCGCGCCGCCAAGGTGGCGCTCTACACCGCCAGCAACGTCTGCTCGATCGCGCAGTACGGCGCCATCGGCGCGCTCGAGGGATCGCAGGACTGCATCGAGGAGTTCAAGACCGAACTCAAGATCCGCCGCGACCTCTTCTACGCGGGCCTCACGGACGTGACGGGCGGCGCGCTCTCGGGTGAGCCGCCCAACGGCGCCTTCTACGCCTTCGTGAAGATCGACCCGGCGTGGGCGAAAAGCAAGGGCCTCGACACCGGCGAGTCGCTCTCGTGGACGGTGGTCGAGCACATCATCGAGCACAGCCGCGTCGGCTGCGTGCCGGGGCTCGACTTCGGCCCGGCCAGCGAAGGCTACATCCGCTTCTGCACCTGTCGCGATCGGAAGGAACTCACGGGCGCGCTCGAATCGATGCGCGCGGTGTTCGCCTCCTAGATGTGACCGAGATCTCCCCGGCGGTGAGCGTGGCGGCCCCGGCCGCTACGCCCACGGCCTCGGGCGGGCGGATCCTGTTCGTGGATCTGGCCCGCGCGATCGCCGTCCTGCTGATGGTGCAGGGCCACACCATCGACGCACTGCTCCACCCCGACTTCCGCACCACCCTCCAGTACAACGCCTGGCTCTACCTGCGCGGCCTCACGTCGTGCACGTTCCTCTTCCTCTCGGGCGCGGCCTTCAGCCTGACGGCGCTGCGCCACTGGGAGGAGCAGGGCCGCTTCTCGCGCCGCTCGTTCAAACGCGTGCGGCGGCTGGTCTTCTTTCTCTCTCTCGGCTACTTCGTGAAGTTCCCGATGGGCCGCTTCGTCGACCTGCCGTATGCGACCGACGAGCGGTGGCGCTCGTTCTTCGCGGTGGACGTGCTGCAGAACGTAGCCATCACGCTGCTGGCGCTGCAGGTGCTCATCGCCCTCACGCGCACGCCGCGGCGCTTCGCGATCGCCTGCGGCGCTGCTACCGCGGTGCTGGTCGTGGCCACGCCGCTCATGCACGGCGTCGACTGGGTGCCGCGGGTGCCGCTCATCGCGGCGTCGTATCTCTCCTTCGGCACCGGCTCGCTCTTCCCGCTCTTCCCGTGGGCCGGCTTCACGCTGCTCGGCGCGGCTTTCGGCGTCACCGCGGCACCATGGGCGACGCGCGATCACCTGCAGCCGCTCGCCCGCGCGCTCTTCGTTCTGGGCGCGGTGCTGGCCGTGGGTGCGGGTCTCATGGGCGAGTTCGGCTGGTTCGAGTACGGGGTAC
Organism: Acidobacteriota bacterium; assembly: GCA_031404695.1. Lineage (GTDB taxonomy): Bacteria > Acidobacteriota > Vicinamibacteria > Vicinamibacterales > UBA2999 > CADEFD01. Next base: position 3,276 of record JANNIB010000018.1, on the reverse strand, counting down.
ATGACTGGTGGCGCTCGAGTCCGTTGTCGTTCGTGCAGCGCTTCGGGTCGGTGCTGCTCCTGCTGTCGGTCGTGGCGGCCATCGGGCACTACGTGACGAAGCTCACGCCGCCGCTTCAGGGGCTGGCGGAGGAATCGCTGCTCGTCTACGCCGTGCACGTGGCGCTGCTCTACGGCTCGCACTGGACCACCGGCCTCGGGCCCACGCTGGGCCCGCAGCCGCCGCGTATCGTGCTGCTCTGGGCGGTCGTGATGCTGGTCGCGATGACCACGCTGGCGCTGGCCTGGAACAACATCGAGCGCCTGCATCCCGGCCTGGCGGCCGTGTGCCGCGCCACCGCCATCGTGGCGCTGGTTTTCCCGCTGCTCTGAACCACGAGCGGCCGGGGCGCGCCCGGCATCCACGATCGGCTAACCTGTCGGCATGCCTGCCGAGAGCTCCGCGCGTCCTTCAGGTGACTACACGATTCGCCCCGCCGAGGTGGGCGACAGCGTGACGCTGGTGTCGTTCACGATTGCCGAGGCGCTCGACGCCGAACGGCGCTCGCTGATTCGCGCCGACGTGCAGCGCGGCGTGGCCGGCGGCTTCACGACGCCGCCGAAGGCCCGCTACTGGGTCGTCGTGTCGCACGGCACGCTGGTCGGCAGTTGCTCGATCGTCACCGAATGGAGCAACTTCCGCGGCGGCGACTACTGGTGGATCCAGAGCCTCTACATCGCCCCCGAGCATCGCGGCACCGGCCTGGTGGACACGATGCTCCAGCACCTCGTGCGGGAGGCCAAAGCGGACGGCGGGCTCGACCTGCGGCTTTACGGCTACAACACGAACGCGCGGGCGCTGCGCGCCTACCAGCGCTTCGGCTTCAAAGAGGCGCCGTACCTCATCCTTACGAAGTCGCTCATCGGCGAGTAGCGCCGGGACCAGTGGCGGGGACGAGCGGCGCTCCGGCGGGGCCCGGACGGGACGACGATGGGGATTCATCGCATCGCGCCGCGCCGGCGCTGGAGGAGCCTCATGTCGATCCGCCGCCGTCTGTTGGTGTTCGCCTCGCTCATCGTCGTCGCGACGTTCGCTGCCGGCGCTCAACAGAAGCGCGCCGGGCAGCGTCCGCACCACCTGGGTGATGACCGTGACCCACGTGCACGAGCATCTGGGGCAGCTCATCGCCTACGCGCGCAGCAACAAGGTGACGCCGCCCTGGAGCAAGTAGCGGGCTCGCTACACCCCGAATTGGCGCAGGTGATGATCCACGTGCTTGTGGATGAGGCATCCCCAGTCGGCGTGCGCCAGGGCCCCGAAGGCGGGATGCGGCACCAGCCGGTGTGAGTGGCCGTCGAGCCGGCTGAACGAGGTCTCGAAGAGCGCCTGTTCCGTGGCGAGGTCGGCGGCGCCGCAACGGGCCAGGAGTTCCGGCGCCGTGGGCGCGCTCTTCGGCATCGGCAGGCGGTGGATGATGAGGTAGCGCAGCGGCGGCCAGCGCAGGAACGGGGGCGCCTTGGCGGTCACGGGCAGCTCGCCGGTGGCCATCCGGGTCGAATCGTTGAGGTGCGCGAGCATCCCGGCAGCGGTGAACTTGCCCCACTTCGCGGTGTGCTGCGGTGTGAGCGCGCGGGCGCGGGCGAGCAGCCCGTCGCGGACGGCAGAGTCCCAGGCGGTCGGCATGCGCGGATCCTACTCCCGGGCGGCCTCGTGGGCGCAAGGGACCGCCCGCCGGGACGGCTCGGCGCCTTGCCGCGGGAGGCCGCGTCGGGTACAGTCCGTCCGCCCGGCCATCTGTTGCCGGCGTGTCCGGAGGGTTCTCGATGAAGCGCCACCTGCCGCTCGTCTCCGCGATTGCCGCGCTCGCTGCCGTGGCGTTGTTCGCCTACCCGTCGCTGCTTGCGCAAACGCGTGCCACGGCCACCAACGTGCCGGTCATCCCGCACGAAGCGGTGCCCAACTTCTTCAAACATCCGCCCGGCATCTACACGGGCGAGAACATGGGCATCGCCACCAACTCGAAGGGCAACATCTACGTCTACCACCGCGCCAACGAGACACGGCTTTTCGAGTACACGCCCGACGGCACGTTCGTGCGCGAGATCGGTCGCCACAACTACGGCTTCTCGTTTGCCCACTCGGTGCGCGTGGATGCGGAAGACAACATCTGGGCGGTCGACGAAGGCACCGACATGCTGGTCAAGTTCAACCCGGAGGGCCGGGTGATCATGACGATCGGCCGGCGCGAGGATCCGATCCAGTCGATCCTCAACATGCCCGGCGGCGGCACCTATCACGGCCGCAACGAGAAGTACCGCTTCGGCCGCCAGACGGATGTGGCGTTCGACCAGCAGGGCAACATCTTCGTGTCTGACGGTTACTTCGATGCGCGGGTCGTGAAGTACGACAAGACCGGCCGCTTCCTGAAGGCCGTGGGCAAGCGCGGCACCGCCAATCTCGAGTTCAACACGCCGCACTCGATTGCCACCGATTTCCAGGGCAACGTCTACGTCGGCGACCGCGGCAACGCCCGCGTGCAGGTGCTCGACAACAACCTGAACTGGAAGGCGAACTATCCGAACGTCGGGAATCCGTGGGCGGTGTGCGTGTCGGGCGGGCCCGGGCCGAAGAACCCCGGCAAGCAGTATCTGTACTCGTCCAACTCGTGGCAGGACAGCGCGCCGGCGGCCGGCGCCGAGTTCACCGGTGAGGTCTACAAGATGGAACTCGACGGCACCATCGTCGGAAAGTTCGGACGCGCGGGCAAGGCGGCCGGCGAGTTCGCGACCATCCACCAGATGGACTGCCGAGACCCGAACATCATCTACACCGCCGAGATCAACAACTGGCGCTCACAGAAGATCCTGCTCAAGACCGCGACCACCACGAGCGCGCCGGCGGGAGGTGCGCGATGAACCGCACGTGGCTCCTGCTCGGTGCGGCGATGGCGATGACCGGGGCCGCGCTGGTCGCGCAGGCGCCGGTGCCCGAACTGACCTTCGATACCAGCGCCGATTTCCTGCGCACGCCGCCCGACACGCATATCGGCGAAGTGGGCGGGGTGGGTGCAAATTCGAAGGGGCAACTCTTCGTCTATACCCGCACCGGGCATCCGTACGCGACGCTCGGCGACAACCGCACCTTCTACCGCAACGGCTCGCGGCTCTTCCAGTTCGACCCGAACGGCAAGTTCGTGCGCGAACTCGGCCAGGACGTCTACGGCTTCAACGCCGCGATCGGCCTGCGCGTGGATCCCCAGGACAACGTCTGGACGATCGACGTCGGGGCCAACCAGGT
>JANNIB010000017.1:0-14146 GCA_031404695.1 Acidobacteriota bacterium | reverse complement strand
CCGAGGCCGATGAGCAGGCCGATCATCGCCGGGTCCGAGGCCATCTCGCCGCACACCGAGGCGTCGATGCGAGAACGCGACGCGGCGCGTCGCACCAGCCGCAGAAGCCGGATGACCGCCGGATGGAGCGGCTCGTAGAGGTCGGAAACGCGCTCGTCGGTGCGATCGACCGCCAGCGTGTACTGGATGAGGTCGTTGGTGCCCACCGTGAAGAAGGCCGACTCGCGCGCCAGCAGGTCGGCCGCCAGGGCCGCCGACGGCACTTCCACCATCGCGCCCACCGGCACCGCCCCTGGCCGGCCGAGCTCGTCGGCCACGTCGCGGACGACGGCGGTCGCCATCCGCATCTCTTCGACCGAGGTCACGAACGGGAACATCACGCGCAGCTGACCCAGGGGGGCGGCTCGCAGCAGCGCCCGCAGCTGCGTGCGCAGCACGTCGGGGTGCGCCAGACCCAGGCGCAGGCCGCGGCGGCCCGGCCGGGTGTCGCGGCGGTCGCGCCCGGACCAGCGCGAGAGCTGTCGCTCGTCGAGGTCGAAGGTCCGCACGGTCACGCGGCGTGGCGCCACCGACGCCAGCAGGTCGCGATAGATCTCGTACTGCCGCTCTTCGGTCAGGCGCTCGGGTGAACGTTCCGCCAGCAGGAACTCCGACCGGAAGAGGCCGATGCCCTCGGCCCCGGCCTCGAGCAGCGCCGGCACGTCTTCTGGCCGTTCGAGGTTAGCCTCGAGGCGGATGGCGATGCCGTCCGCGGTGAGCGTCGGCGCGGGCAGGGTCGCCGCCGCCGGGGCCGGTGTGGTGCGGCGTTTGGCCGGCGCCTGCCGGCGCACCTCTTCGATGTCGAGCGGTGACGGGTCGAGCGTGACGGTGCCGGTCGTGCCGTCGATGATCACAGCGGTGCCCGGACTCACCCGTCCGCTGAGATCGCGCAGGCCGACGACGGCCGGCACCTTCAGCGACCGGGCGAGAATCGCCGTGTGATGGGTGCGGCCCCCGGCATCGGTGGCAAAGCCGAGCACGCGCGACCAGTCCATCTGCGCGGCCAGCGAGGCCGTGAGTTCATCGGCGATGAGCACGGCCGGTCCGTCGACGTCGCGCAGCAGGTCGGCCGACCAGCCGCCGGCCCGCCGCAGGTTCATGCGGATGCGGCCAGCCACGTCCGCCAGGTCGCTGTCGCGCTCGCGCAGATACGGATCTTCGACGGTGGCAAACACCGCGCACAGTTCCTCGTAGGCGCGATGCACCGCCCAGGCGGCGTTCAGCCGATCGTGGCGCACGATGTCGCGGGCCCGCCCCATGAACATCGAGTCGTCGAGGATGAGCAACTGCGCGTCGAACAGCGGCGCCAGGTCGTGACCGGGACCGCTGGCCAGCCGGGCCCGGATCTCCTGGAGCTGCGCGTGCGATCGGGCCCGCGCCTGATCGAGCAGCTGGAGCTCGTGTTCAACGCGGTCGGGCGGAATCGGGAACCGCACCACGTCGGCGTGGCCGGTCAGCACCACGGCCCGCCCGACGACGACGCCGGGCGAGACCGGGATGCCCGTCAGGCGCTCCACGTATCCTCTCCGAACCCGGTGCGCACCAGCGCCGCCAGCGACTGCAGCGCATCGGCCTCGTCGATGCCATCGGCGCTGATGGTGATGACGGCGCCCTTGGCGGCGGCCAGCAGCAGGATCCCCATGATGCTCTTGCCGTCCACCTGACGGCCGTCGCGGGTGACCCGCACTTTCGATCGAAAGCGGCCGGCCAGCTGGACGAACCGCGCCGCGGCCCGCGCGTGCAGGCCCAGGGCGTTCACGATGGTGACGTCTTCACGTATCACGTGCTCGATCCTCCGGCTCCGCCGCTCAGCAGGTCGGAAGCGACCCAGATGGCGTTGCGTCCGTGCTCCCGGATCTCGCGCGCGACGTCGAGGACGTTCGACGTATCGCGGAGTCCGACCAGTTTGATGAGCATCGGCAGGTTGACGCCCGTCACCACCTCGATGCGTCCGGTCTCGAGGAATGTGATGCCGAGGTTGGCGGGCGTGCCGCCGAACATGTCGGTAGCGATGATGACGCCTTCGGGGCCGGCAACCGCGGCGATCGCCGAGGCGATCTCCTGCCGGGCGTCCTGCACGTCTTCGTGCCAGCCGATGGAGACCGCCTTCATCTGCGGCAGATCGCCGACGATGGTCTCGGCGGCGCTGACCAGTTCAGCGGCCAGCTGTCCGTGCGTGACAACGACCACGCCAATCATGCGCTGGTCCTTTCCCGGCCGACGTCGCGGTGCCGCACCCGCGCCGTCACGCCGCGCACGCCGGCCAGCGAACGGCGCAGCGCCTCGGCGACATAGACGGAGCGGTGGCGGCCACCGGTGCAGCCGATGGCCACGGTGAGGTAACTCTTCCCCTCCGCGATGTACTGCGGCAGCAGGAACTTGAGCAGCGACGTCAGGCGCTTGAGCAGCTGGCCGGTCGCCGCCTGGCGCTCGAGGAACGCCGCCACCGGGCGATCGCGTCCGGTCTGCGGCCGCAGCGCCGGCACGAAGTGGGGGTTCGGCAGGAAACGCACGTCGAAGACGAGGTCGGCGCCCAGGGGCAGCCCGTGCTTGAAACCGAAGCTCTCGAGCGTGAGGACCAGCGTGGCCCGCTGCTTGCGATCACGCGACAGGTCGAGGAAGACCTGCCGCAGCTCGTGCACCGTCAGGTCTGAAGTGTCGACGATCTCGTCGGCCATCGCGCGGATGCGGCCCAGCTTGTGGCGCTCGAGCGCGATGGCGTCGGCGATCGGCTCGTCGGGCGCGATGGGATGCGGGCGACGGGTCTCGCTGAAACGCCGGTGCAGCACCGCCTGACTGGCTTCGAGGAAGATGAGCGACGGGGCGACATCGGCGGTGGCCCGCAGACGGGCGTAGACGGCCGGAAATGCCGTGAGCAGGCGCTTCTCGCGGATATCGACCACCACCGCCACGCGGGCCAGCGCCTCTTCGCGGCGGTGCAGCGCGTGCAGCTCCGGCAGCAGTTCGACCGGCAGGTTGTCCACGCAGTAGTAGCCGAGGTCCTCCACCGCGTGGATCGCCTGCGACTTGCCGGCGCCCGACAGCCCGGTGATCACCAGGAAGTCGGCACGCGACGGGCGCGTGGTGAGCTTCGGCGTCCGCTTGCTCACGCGGCCCCTCCGGCATCGAGCTCGTCGGAATCGTCGGCGTCGTCGAGCCCGCTCGCCATCCGCGACAGCCGCTCGTCGAGGGCGGTCACGAAGTCGCGCGCCGTGTGGATGCCGCGAGCCCGCAGCAGCTGGTTCCGGGCGGCCACCTCGACCAGCGTCGCCACCGTGCGCCCCGGCGCCACCGGCATCGTCACCTTGGGCACCCGCAGCCCGAGCAGCTCCTGGTGGATGTCGTCGAGCCCGAGGCGGTCGTAATTACGAGCCGTGTCCCAGCGCTCGAGCTCCACCACGAACTCGACGCGCTTGGAGGTGCGGGTCGAGGCGACCCCGAACAGGTCGCGGACGTTGACCAGGCCGAGGCCGCGAATCTCCATGAAATAGCGGGTCGCGCCCGGCGCCGTGCCGATGATGACGGTCTCGGCGCGGCGGCGGATCTCGACCGTGTCATCGGCGACCAGGCGGTGGCCGCGACCGATGAGATCGAGCGCACACTCGCTCTTGCCGATGCCGCTCTCGCCCACCAGCAGGACGCCCAGGCCGAGCACGTCCATCAGCACGCCGTGCACCACCTCGCGAGACGCCAGCCGGTCTTCGAGCATCGACATGAGCTTGCCGATGGCCAGCGGCGTCGAGATGGCCGTGCGCAGCAGCGGCACCCCGGCGACATCGGCCGTGGCCGCGACTTCCGGCGGCAGCGCCAGGTCGGTCGAGATGAGCACGCACGGCACGCCGGCGGCAAACGAGCGGGTCAGCGCGTCGATGCGCGCGCCTGGAGCCAGACTCAACAGGTAGCGGATCTCGCTGTCGCCGTAGATGAGGACGCGGCCCGCCCGCAGGTATTCGTGATAGCCGGCCAGCGCCAGGCCGGTCTTCTGGATGTAGGGGCTGGTGATCGGGCGATCGAGGCCGCTGGCGCCGGCGATGAGCTCCAGGCCGAGCCCGTAGGCGTCGGCGCGGCCGCGCAGCAGATGTCCCACCGTGACGACGGGCGGAGGCGGCATGGGCTCGGCAGGCAGCTAGTAGAGGACCTTGCGCTGATTCGAGGTCGGGATGCGGAGCTCTTCGCGGTACTTGGCGATGGTGCGGCGCGCCAGCACCAGCCCTTCGCGCTGCAGGATGCTGACGATCTTCGAATCGCTGAGCGGCTTCCTGGGGTCTTCGGCTTCGATGATCTTCTTGATCCGCTGCTTGATCGTCACCGACGACACCGCATCCCCGTAGGAGCTGCTGATGCCGCTGTGGAAGAAGTACTTCATCTCGAACACGCCCTGGGGCGTGTGCATGTACTTGTTGGTGACCACGCGGCTGACCGTCGACTCGTGCATGCCGATGTCGTTGGCGACGTCGCGCAGCACCAGCGGCCGCAGGTGCTCGATGCCGTGATCGAGGAAGTCGCGCTGGAAGTTGATGATGCTGGTGGCGACCTTCTGGATGGTCTTCTGCCGCTGTTCGACCGACTTCAGCAGCCAGCGGGCGGCGTTGAAGCGCTCCTTCACGTAGGTGCGGGTGTCGGCGTCGGCCTGATCCTTTTCGAGCAGCCGCTTGTACGACGAGCTGATTCGCAGCTGCGGCAGGCCGTCGTCGTTGAGCACGGCGACGTACTGATCCTCGACCTTCAGGATGTAGACGTCGGGCATCACGTATTCCGGCTGGCGCGCGTTGTAGCGGGCGCCCGGCTTCGGATCGAGGTGCCGGATGATCTCGATGTGCTCGCGCAGTTCGTCGATGCTCAGGCCCATCTTGCGCGACAGCTCGGGAATCTGATGGTTCTGCAGCAGGCGCAGGTGGTCGGTGACGATGCGCTCGGTGGCCGTGCCTTCGAGTCCGAGGGCGCGCAGCTGCAGCGTCAGGCACTCCTGGAGGTCGCGGGCGGCCACACCGGTCGGGTCGAAGCCCTGCACCAGGCGCAGCACCTGCTCGACGGTGTCGATGGGCCACGGGCCCATGTGGGCGATCTCGCTCACCGACGCCACCAGCTCGCCGTTGTCGTCGAGGTTGCCGATGATGGCCGAGCCGATGGCGCGTTCGGTGTGGTCGTCGGACTTGAGCGACAGCTGCCACTCGAGGTGGTCGGTGAGCGACGACCCGCTGGAGAGGGTGTTCTCGATGGGCGGCAACTCCTTCACCTCCGTGGGCACCCGCGAGCGGTAGCCATCGTCGAGGTACTCACTGAAGAAGTACTCGTAGTCGTTGTCTTCCCAGTTGTCGGCCTTGCCCTCGGTGCGCTGGGCGTCCTGCTCGTCGGCTTTGTCGGTGGCCGGCTGGGCCTCGGCGGCCTGCAGATCCTCGTTGGGAATCTCTTCCAGCAGGGGGTTTTCGACCACCTCCTGGTTCAGCATGTCCGCGAGCTCGAGCGTCGACATCGGCAGCAGCTTGATCGCCTGCTGCAGCGACGGCGTCAGGATCAGCTTTTGCGAGAGCTTCGCTTGGAGCTTCTGGTGAATGGCCATGGACGTTGCCTGGGAACCCTCCGAAGGGCTCCCGAGGCCTGAGAGGAGATTCTAGCAGCCCTTTGCAAGAATCGTGACAGGTAAAGCGATGTCGTCAGTCGAGACGGAAGTCCGGCCCGAGGTAGATGCGGCGGACCTCGTCGTCCGAAGCCAGGGCCTGCGGGGTCCCCGCCTTGAAGATCGTGCCGTCGGTGACGATGTAGGCGCGGTCGGTGATCCGCAGCGTCTCGCGCACGTTGTGGTCGGTGATGAGCACGCCGATCCCGCGGGCCTTCAGCTGGAAGATGATCTGCTGGATGTCGGTGATGGCGATCGGGTCGATGCCGGCAAACGGCTCGTCGAGCAGGATGAAGCGCGGCGACATCACCAGCGCCCGCGTGATCTCCGCGCGCCGGCGCTCGCCGCCCGACAAGGTGTGCGCGGGCGATTTCGCCAGGTGCGTCAGGCCGAGCTCGGCCAGCAGGGCCGCCAGACGTGTGCGCCGCTCGCCCGCCGAGATCGGCAGCGTCTCGAGGATGGCCAGCAGGTTCTGTTCGACGGTGAGGCCGCGGAAGATCGACGGCTCCTGCGGCAGGTAGCCCAGCCCCTTCCGGGCCCGTATGTACATCGGGTCGTCGGTGACGTCGTGTTCGTCGAGCAGCACCCGGCCGCTGTCGGGGGCGACCAGGCCGACCGTCATGTAGAAGGTCGTGGTCTTGCCGGCGCCGTTCGGGCCGAGCAGCCCCACCACTTCCCCGGCCGAGATCTCGAGACTGACGCCGGCGACGACGGTGCGGCCGTTGTAGCTCTTGGTGAGCGCGTCCGTACGGAGCGTGGCCATCGGGGCGGGGCTGGAAGCCGGGGTGGAGGGACTCGGGGCGGGGTGTGGGGTCACTGCGGCACCGGCACGCAGCGCCCGCCGCCGGTGCTGACCGTGCGCGCGGCTTCGTTGCCGTCGACGATGAGCTTACCGGCCGTGCCGAAGAAGGTCAACGTGCGGCCGGTGGTGACGCGGCACTCCTCGGTGAAGCGGACCGGCGATCCGGTCATGACGTAGCGCTCGTCGGCCGCGAAATAGGTGAGCTTCGCGCCGCGGGCATCGCGGGCGGCGACCCGCGCGTCGACCGCGCCGTCGCCGTCGATGCGCTCGAGCATGCGGCTGGCCGGCGCCAGCACGAGCGCGATCTTGTCGGCCTTCAGGTCGCCCTGGGGGCCGCTCATCTGCGCGCCGGTCGTGTAGGTGGCCGTTCGTGCCGCATCGTCGTAGCGCAAGGTCTGCCCGCGGGCGATGGTGCCGCGAGCCGGGGCGCCGGTGGGATCTTTCGCGGCGAGGTTGAGCGTCGAGGTCACGCCGCCTCCGGCCGTCAGATCGCCACGCTGTTCGTCGAGCGAGACGGTCTCGGCCCGGATGTCGGTGGCGCCCTGCCAGAGCCGGGCCCGGCCCGTGTAGGTGGCCCGCCGCGTCTGGCTGTCGTATTCGAGCGCGGCCGCGCTGGCAAACAGCGGCAGGTCGTCGGCGAGCAGCGCCGGCGTGCGCGCGGTGCCGGAGCCGCTGCGCGCGGCCGCCGGCTGCATCACACTCGACACCGCGCCAGTGGCCGAGACGGCGTTGGTGGCCAGGCCGATCGCGATGTCGGTGGCTTCCACCTGCAGGCCGGTGTCGGTGACCCGCGGCGCCGCCCCGGGCTTGCCGATGAGCACGAGGCGGTCCTCCGCCATCAGGTAGCGCGCTTCGCTGGCGGTGGCGCGCAGCGAGCCATCCTCGAAGGTGGTGTCGCCGCCGAAAGTCGCGCGCTCCGGCGCGCCGGCGTTCGAGAGCGCCAGGGTGAGCGTGGATGACTTCGCCAGCCGCGTCGGCGGCGTCTTCGCGGTGCCGCCTTCGCGGAAGTCCACGTTGCCGCTGAAGCGCATCGCCGTCAGCCCGGCGCCGGCGGCGCCATCGCCGGTGAGCTCGTCGGCGCGGATGGCGCGCGCCGGCGCCGCGCCCGCCGCGGGCAGGGAGACCAGCAGGCGCTCGCGGGCCACCAGGGCCGTGATCGCGCCGTCGGGACCGAGCGCGAGATCCACGAACTCGGCCGCCAGGCGCTGTCCCGGCTGGGCCGGGGTCGCGCCGGCCAGCGTGATGCTCGCCTGCCCCGACAGGGTCACGTGCTGCACGGTGCGGCCGTCGTCGGCGTAGTCGAGGTTGATGTCGCGGGCGCGCATGGCGCGCAGGCTGCCGAAGCCGGTGCCGCCGTCAATCGCGGCGTTGCCGCGCAGCTCCATCGAATCCGGCTCGTCGCGATCGGGCAGCAGGTAGACCATCATCTCGTCGGCCGTGAACGTCTGTCCCGGTCGTGTGACCCTGGCCTGACGCTCGAGGCGCAGGTAGCGGTCGCGGCGGGCTTCGCCGAACGACCCCGAGGTGACGTCCATGTCGCCGGTCGCGTCGTTGCCGGCCACGTGCGCCACCGCCTTGTCGAGCACCCACATGGTGTCGCGCTGTTTGTCGTAGGTGAAGCCGACGCCCGAGCCGTGGGTCTTCGCGCGTTCGAACGTCACCGGGCCCGGCGCGCGCAGGATGCCTTCGCCGTTCGAATAACTGGCCGTCGCCGTCTTCGCGACCAGCCCGTCGGAAGCCTTGAGCATGACGTCGCCGGTCATCTCGACCGACGACTGCCCGCCGCCGACCGTGCCCTCCTTGCCGGTGATGACGAAGCTGCGGTTCGCGGGGCGGGCCACCGTGACGACGACGTTCTTCGCCACCGAGCGGCCGTCGGAGTACTGGACCTGCTCATCGAAGTCGAGCGCGAAGTCCTGGCGCTTGCCGCTGGTCTGCTCGGCCTGACCCCCGGTGACGCGCGCGGTGACGGTGGGGGCCAGCGGCGTGACCGGCGGCGCCGGCGGCGGCGTGCGGCGGGCGCTGCCGAGCCAATACGCGCTCACCGCGACCCCCAGGGCCACGGCTCCTGCAATCAGGCGCCCTCGGCGTTGCCACGACGTCACGACACGTGTCCTCGACTCATGGTGACGGATAGCCGGAAGGGGCGCAAGCGGCCGCCGCCGCGGGCGGCGTCTCCTACGAGGCCGGAATCACCCGCGCCGCGCGTCCGAGAGTCGCAGTTCGGTGTAGGTATTGCCGTTGAATTCGTTCTGCTCGATTGCGTAGGCGACTTCGAGGCCGCTGCCGGCGCCGGCAATCACGCTTTCCTTCTCCACGGCGTTCCAGGCGATCGCCCGGAAGGTCTTGCCACGCTGGCGCAGCGACATCTTCAGGTGGCGTTCCTTCAGGCGCCGCGGGCCATCCACCACCTCGACGCCGGCGGCCGTGAAAAGCGGCTTGGGGTTGGCGAGACCGAACGGCGCCATCGCCATCAGGTCCAGCACCACCTTCGGCGTGAGCGCATCGAAGTCGAGTGGCCCGTCGAGCGACAGGTTCGGCCGCAGGTCATCGGGCCCGAGCACCGCATGCGCGAAGTCGTTCACCGCGCGCCGGAATTCGGGAATGCGGGCGGCGTCGAGCTGCAGGCCGGCGGCCTGCTTGTGGCCGCCGAAGCGCTGCAGCAGCGGCGCGCACGATTCGAGCGCCGCCAGGATGTCGAAGCCGGGAATACTGCGACAGGATCCATGCGCGACGCCGTGTTCGACCGACAGCACGATGGCCGGCCGGTAGTAGGCGTCCACCAGCTTCGACGCGACGATGCCGATGACGCCGCGGTGCCAGCCCTCGCCACCGACGACGAGCACCGTGTGGGCGCCGATATCGGGATCGGTCTCGACCGCCTTCTTCGCCGCGACCACGATATCCTGCTCTTCGCTGCGCCGCTTGGTGTTCTCGGCATCGAGCTGCTGCGCCAGCGCCTGCGCCTCGTCGGCCAGGGCGTCGTCGGAGGCCAGCAGCAGGCGGGTGGCGATGTCGGCGCTGGCCATGCGGCCGGCGGCGTTCACGCGCGGCGCGACCATGAAGGCGATGTGGTAGGCGTCGATGGTCTTGCCGGCCAGGCCCGAGACGTCGAGCAGGGCCCGCAGCCCCACCTTGTGCGGCCCGCGCGTCAGCTGCTCGAGACCGAGCTTGGCGATGACGCGGTTCTCGCCTACCAGCGGCACCACGTCGGCGAGCGTGCCGATGGCGGCAATCTTCACGAACGCGTTCAGCCAGCCGTCCTTGCCCGACTTCTGACACAGCCCCTGCACCACTTTGAGCGCCACGCCCACGCCGGCGAGGTTCTTGTCGGGATAGCGGCAGTCGGCACGCTTCGGATTCACCACCGCCACCGCCTTCGGCAGCTCGGTGTCGGGCTCGTGGTGATCCGTGATGATCAGATCGATGCCGAGCTCGCTGGCACGACGCGCGGCCTCGGGCGCGCGGATGCCGCAGTCGACCGAGACGATCACCCTGGCGCCGTCGGCGTGCAGGCGATCGATGGTGGCCGGCTGGAGGCCGTAGCCGTCGCGCATGCGCTCGGGGATGAAGTGGGTGACGTCGGCGCCCAGCAGTTCGAGAGCCCGCCGCAGGATCACCGTCGAGGTCACGCCGTCGACGTCGTAGTCGCCGTGCACGACGATGCGCTCGCGGCGCGAGATGGCGGCCAGCAGGCGGTCCACGGCCGGTGCCAGATCCTTCATGAGCCACGGATCGTGCAGATGCGACAGCGTCGGTCGCAGGAAGCGGTCGGCGGCCTCGGGGTCGCAGTGTCCGCGGATGGCGAGCAGCCGCGCCACCACCGGCGACAGGCCGAGCTCACGCTCGAGCCGCGTCGCGGCGCCGTCGTCGCAGGGCCGCGGTTTCCAGACCAGGGGCGGGGCCACGGTCGCTAGGGCTCGATGATGCCGACGCGGCCCATCGTGCGGAACTTCTGGTAGCGCCGTTCGAGCCGGTCATCGGAGCCGAGCGCGCCGACCTCGGCCAGGGCCTTCGCGAGCGCCGCGTCGAGCAGCTGCCCGGCGGCCGCCGGATCGGTGTGGGCGCCGCCGGCCGGCTCCTTGATGATCTCGTCGATGATGCCCAAGCCGAGCAGATCGGGCGCCGTGATCTTGAGCGCCTCGGCGGCCTGGATCTTCCGGTTGGTGTCGCGCCACAGGAGCGCCGCGCAGCCCTCCGGTGGAATCACGCTGTAGACGGCGAACTCGTGCATCAGGATGCGATCGCCGACGGCGATGCCGAGCGCCCCGCCGCTACCCCCTTCGCCGTGCACGACGACGATGATCGGCACGTCGAGCACCGCCATCTCGCGCAGGTTGACGGCGATGGCCTCGGCGACGCCGCGTTCCTCCGACTCGATGCCCGGATAGGCCGCCGGGGTGTCGACGAAGCAGATGACCGGCCGGCGGAACTTCTCGGCCAGCTGCATCGCCCGCAGCGCCTTGCGGTAGCCCTCCGGCCGGGCGTAGCCGAAGTTCCGGTAAATCTTCTGCTTGGTGTCGCTGCCCTTCTGGTGGCCGACGATCATCACCGGCTGCCCGTGGAACAGCGCCGGACCGGCCACCATCGCATGGTCATCGGCGAAGCGGCGGTCGCCGCGGATCTCGACGAAGTCGGTGAACAGCTGCTCGACGTAGTCGAGGGTGGTCGGCCGCGCCGGATGGCGGGCCACCAGCACCCGCTGCCACGGCGTGAGGGTCTCGTAGAGCTCGGCGCGGATCGACAGGATCCGACCGCGCAGCCGGGCGATGTCGCGCTGCCGGTCGAGCGTCGAGGGCAGCATCGACAGCGCCTCGACCTCCTTCTGCAGGACGCCAATCGGTTCTTCGAAATCGAGGAGGTCAGCCATGGACAGGGACCAGGACGCCCGCCCGGAAGGCGGGCCAGACAACACTGTGCTGGCGGGGCGGAGCCATACCGATCATTATCAAGGGCCTGAGCGCAGCCACGACAGCTATTGCAGCACGACCGAGCCGGCGCCGCAGACGCGTTCGACGGCCGTGACGAGCTGTTCGGAGGGGCGCACGCGGATCTGCGGCGTCACGTTGGCCTTGACGCGGAGGCGCCGGCTGTCGTGCGCGACTTCCAGTTCGAGCACGATCGGGCGGTCGCCCTGGTGCTGCGCCAGCACGTCCCAGAGGGCTTCGAGCGTCGAGCGTGACGCGTCGGCGCTCAGGTGGATGTTGACGGCCTTGGCCATCCGCTCCCGCAGGCCCTCGAGCGGCAGGATCTCGTTGGCCTGGAAGCGCGACGAGTCGTCGTCGCGTTCGAACTTGCCCTTCACGAGCAGCAGCGCGCCGGTCTCGATGAGATGCCGGTAGCGCCCGTAGGTCTCGGGAAAGACCACCGTCTCGATCGAGCCCTGCGCATCCTCGAGGGTGAGGACGGCCATCGGATCGCCCTTCTTGGTCTTGAGGGCACGCACCGCGCTCACCACCCCGCCAACCGCGACGTCTTCGAGCAGCAGACGGCCGGGGGCGCCTGCTTCGGCTTCCGGCACTTCAGTGGCGAGCAGGTCGCCGACGGTGCGGGCGCCGAAGGCGCGCAGGTCGTTCGTGTGGCGATCCACCGGGTGACCGCTCAGGTACAGTCCGAGCGCTTCCTTCTCGTTGGCCAGCCACTCCATCTCGGTCCATGCGGGCCCGTCCGCCAGCACGCCGGGGGTGGCGCCGGGCGTGGCGGGCACGGCCTCGCCGAACAAGTTCGCCTGGCCCTGCTCGCGATCGCGCTGCACGCGGGCGCCGTGTTCGAGCGCCAGATCGACGCCACGCATGAGCCGCGCGCGGCCGACGGCCGGCTTCACGGCCTGCCCGTCCACGACGGCCAGCCCATCACACGCGCCGCCCTTCACGAGCGCCTCGAAGACCCGACGGTTGGCGATGCGCAGGTCGAGCTCCTCGGCGAGCTGGTGCAGCGAAGTGATGCGGCCGGTGCGCATCCGGACGTCGATAATCGCCTGAATGGCGCCTTCGCCGAGCCCCTTGATGGCGGTCAGGCCGAAGCGCACGCCTTCCGGCACCACCGAGAAGTGCTGCTGGCTTTCGTTCACGTCGGGCGGCAGCACGGCGATGCCGCGGTCGCGGCACTCGGCGATGTAGAGCGCGAGCTTGTCGGTGTTGGCGGCCTCGATGGTCAGCAGCGCCGCCGCGAAGTGCCGCGGGAAGTTCGCCTTCAGATAGGCCGTCTGGTAGGCCAGGAACGCGTAGGCCGTCGAGTGCGACTTGTTGAAGCCGTAGCCGGCGAAATACTCCATCAGCTCGAAGATCTTGGTGGCCTTCTTCTCGCTGATGCCCTTCTTCTTCGTGCCCTCCAGAAAGGCCTCGCGCTGTTTGGCCATGACCTTGGGATCTTTCTTGCCCATGGCCTTGCGCAGCACGTCCGACTGACCGAGGGTGAAGCCGGCCAGCACCGCCGCGATCCGCATCACCTGTTCCTGGTAGGCGATGACGCCGTAGGTGTCGGCGAGGATCGGTTCCAGCGCCGCCAGGTCGTACTTGACCTCGGTCTTGCCCTGCTTGCGGGCGACGTAGTCGTCCACCATGCCGCTCTTGAGCGGGCCGGGACGATAGAGGGCGTTGAGCGCGATGAGGTCGTCGAGGCGCTGCGGCTTCGACTTGCGCAGCAGCTCGCGCATGCCCGAGCTCTCGAACTGGAAGATGCCGAAGGTCTGGCCTTCGCAGAACACCTGGTAGGTCCTGGGGTCGTCGAGCGCGACCGCGTCGATGTCGAGAACGATGCCTTCGGTGCGCTTGATCTCGGCCAGCGCGTCCTGGATGAGCGTGAGGGTGCTCAGGCCCAGGAAGTCCATCTTGAGGAGGCCGACGCGTTCGACTTCCTTCATCGCCCACTGGGTCGTGATTTCGTCGCGGTTGCTCTTGTAGAGCGGCGCGTAGTCGGTGATCGGTCCCGGCGCGATGACGACGCCGGCCGCGTGCACGCCAGCGTTGCGCGACATCCCCTCGAGGCGCTTGCCCATGTCGAGGACGTCTTTGACGCGCGGATCCTTGTCGCGCATGTCGCGCAGCACGGGATTTTCGGCCAGCGCCTTCTCGAGCGTCATGTCGAGCGCCGGCGGGATCTGCTTGGCGATGCGATCGACATCGGCATACGCCATGTCGAGCACGCGGCCGACGTCGCGGATGACGGCCTTGGCCTTCATGGTGCCGAAGGTGATGATCTGCGAGACGTTCTCGCGGCCGTACTTGCGGGTCACGTATTCGATCACCTCGCCGCGGCGCCGCTCGCAGAAATCCACGTCGATATCCGGCATCGAGACGCGCTCGGGATTCAGGAAGCGCTCGAACAGGAGGTCGTAGTCGATGGGATCGACGTCGGTGATGCGCAGGCAGTAGGCCGCAAGGCTGCCGGCCGCCGATCCGCGCCCGGGGCCGACCGGAATGCCCTGCTCGCGGGCGTACCGGATGAAGTCCCAGACGATCATGAAGTACCCGGTGTACCCCATGCGCTTGATCATCGCGATCTCGTAGTCGAGCCGGGTCGCGTATTCGTCGAGCGCGTGGCGCAGCTTGCCTTCGCCGGCGAGCTGGCGCAGGCGCGGCAGGCGCTCGGCGAAGCCCTCGCGCGAGACGTGCTCGAAGTAGTCGTCGAGGGTGTAGCCCGCGGGCACGTCGAACTTCGGCAGATGATGCTCGCCCGAGGGAATCGTG
>JANNIB010000016.1:0-2871 GCA_031404695.1 Acidobacteriota bacterium | reverse complement strand
CGCGGGGGGGCTGGGCCGGCCCCGCGCCGGGGGGGGCGGGGGGGGGTCGGGGGGGCGCCGCCCGGGGGTCGCCCCCCCCGGCCGCGCGCGCACCGGTCGAGCGCAAGATGGCCTCGGCCGGCGCCGCCGGACCGCACGCGGCGGCGAGAGCGGCCAGGCAGGCCCACGCGGCCAGGGCCGCGGCTACACGCGTTCGAGACGCACGGCGCATTTCTTGTAGTCCGGCTGCTTGCTGATGTTGTCCATGGCGTCGAGTGTCACCAGATTGATCAGCAACGACTCGTCGAAGAACGGCACGAAGAGCGTGCCGCGCGGAGGGCGCCCGCGGCCGTCCACTTCCACCGGCAGTTCGAGGCTGCCGCGGCGGCTCACCACCTTCACCCGGTCGCCCTTCTTCACGCCGAACTGGTCGGCGTCGGCGCGGTTCATCTCCACATAGGCCGCAGGTACCGCTTGATGGAGCTGTGGAATGCGGCGTGTCATCGAGCCGCTGTGCCAGTGTTCCAGCACCCGTCCGGTCGACAGCCACAGCGGGTACTCCGCATCGGGCGACTCGGCCGGCGGATGGTACGGGCGCAAGAAGAACGCCGCCTTTTCGCCGTAACCCACGGCCTTGTAGAAGTGTGCCCCGGAGGCCTTTGTCACGTAGGGGTCGTAGCCGGCGGTGTAGCGATACGGCGTCTCCTTGCCGTTCACGACCGGCCACAACATCCCGCGCGTGCTCTTCAGCTGCTGGTAACTCGCCAGGTCTTTCCCGTGGCCGAGTCCGAACGCGCGGTACTCCTCGAACATCGGCTCGTGCCAGTTGTCGTCGGGCCAGGGGAAGAGATGGCCCATGCCCATCCGCTTCGCCACCTGCACGACCTGCCAGGCATCTTCGCGGGCCTCGCCCGGCGGGTCGACCATCTTGTTCCACTGCTGCGTGCGGCGCTCGGTGTTGCCGTAGACACCTTCACGCTCGACCCACGCGGCCGCCGGCAGGATGAGATCCGCCATCGCGGTCGTGGGCGTCGGGTAGATGTCACTGACCACGATGAATCGCCCGTCGTCGGGCGTGCGATCGAAACGCGACCGGTTGGGCAGCGTCACCCACGGGTTGGTGGTCTGGATCCAGAGCGCCTTCACGTCGCCGCGCTTGAGCGCCCGGAACAGATCCACCGCGTGATAGCCGGGAATTGCCGGAATCGTTCCGGCCGGCAACTTCCAGATCCGCTCCGCCTCGGCGCGATGCTCGGGGTTGGTCACCACCATGTCGGCCGGCAGGCGGTTGTTCGAGGTGCCCACCTCGCGCGCCGTGCCGCAGGCGCTCGGCTGGCCCGTGAGACTCAGGGGATTCGATCCAGGACGGCAGATCTTGCCGGTAATCAGGTGCAGGTCGGTGATGAGGTTGTTCATCCACGTGCCGCGCACGTGCTGGTTCACGCCCATGCACCACAGGCTCACGGTACCGCGCGACAAGTCGCCGTAGATGTTCGCCAACGCGGCAATCTGCTCGACCGGCACGCCCGTGATGTCGCGCACGCGCTCCGGCGTGTAGTCGGCGAGAAACGTGCGCAGCTCGTCGAGCGAGCTCGGCCGCGCCACATCCTCGAACGTGTAGCGCTCGGCCTGCAGGTCGAAGCAGCCGTAGCCGATGGTCTTCACGTCTTCGATGCCGCGGCGGAACACCACGTTCTCGTCGATGAACGACTGCTGGATGCGTCCCGAGGCGACGAGCAGGTGCAGGATGCCGTTGGCGAGCGCCAGGTCGGTGCCGGGCCTGAACAGCACGTGAAGGTCGGAATAGTCGGTGGTGGGCGTGCGGCGGGTGGCGATGTCGACGATTCGCGTGGCCGGCTTCTGACGCTTCGTCTCGAGCATCCGGCTGAAGAGCACCGGGTGCATCTCGGCCATGTTGTTGCCCCACAGCACGAAGTCGTCGGCGGCGTCGAGGTCCTGATAGCAGCCCATCGGCTCGTCGCTCTGGAACTGCGTGATGAAACCCGACACGGCGCTGGCCATGCACAGGCGCGCGTTGGGCTCGAGGTTGTTGCTGCGCAGGCCGCCCTTCATCCATTTCAGCGCGGCGTAGCCGTCGAACACGGTCCACTGCCCCGACCCGTACATGGCCACGGCCTCGGGACCGTGCTGCTTCAACGTCTCTCCGAACTTCGTGGCGATGAGGTCGAGCGCCTGGTCCCACGAGATGCGCGCGAAGGAGCCATCGGGCTGGCGCCGCTGTGGATACAGCAGCCGATCGGCGCCGTAGAGCAGCCCGGGCAGGTGATAGCCCTTCACGCACAGCAGGCCCTTGTTGACCGGGCTCGCCTCGTCGCCGCGGACGGCCACGACGCGGCCCTGCTCCACGCCGACCATCACGCCGCAGCCGGTGCCGCAGAAGCGGCACGGCGCCTTGTCCCACGCCACCGATGCCCGATCGACCGGCGCGCTGCTGCCGAGGCGCGCCGCCTCTTCCTTGTCGGCGCATGAGTACGCTGCCACCACGGGCGCGGCCACACCGGCCATCTTCAGGAACGTACGACGGCCCACCCGCGTTGTCATCGTTCCTGCCTCGTCTGGCCGTACTTGCGCTGCATCTCGCGGTTGATGGCGTCGGCCTGCTCCTCGGCGCCCTTGAGCAGCCACTGATGCTCCGGCCGGTTCAGGATCTCGTCGATCACCTGGACGGCGCGCCGCGCCTGCTCGCCGCGGCCGGCGCGCAGGGCCTTGTCGGTGATCTCGCGCGCCTCGGGAATGAGTTCCATGTAGAAGCGCTCGGCCACCTCGAACATGCCGTGCCACTGGGTGTAGTCGGGCGCCATCATCGAGGCGCCCATGCGCGCGCGCCGCCCCTCGTGGTGCCAGAGGTAGTACCAGGTCCACTCGATCTTC
>JANNIB010000015.1:0-4659 GCA_031404695.1 Acidobacteriota bacterium | reverse complement strand
CGTGCGCGGACGCTACAGCTACACGAACGGCGTCAACCCAAAGGCGATGATCGCGCTGGCACTCTCGATTCTGCCGGTCGTCCCCGGCTTCGCGCGCGCGGCGACCACCGCCGGCGGCATCGTGCCCAACCCGACGTTCTTCGATCACCTCTATACCTACGCCTGGTTCGTCACCTTCGCGCTCAGCGCAGGGATCTACCTGGCGCTGATGAGGAGCCGACGCCCATGACCCATGTCGAATGCCCGGCGCAACGGCGATACCGCGGCATGCGCGGGAACAGCGTGGCAGGCAAGCCGCCGGGCCGCGCAAACGCCGGTCAGCGCACTAGTCCGAATCCGGGTATCGACCGACACGATCTAATGCGGCGGTCTATCGCCAGCCTGGCCGTCTCCTGCTTGAGGGCTCGTCGGGGCCGGGAACAGCGCCAGGTCGGAAGGCCAGAGCAAAATGGTGTCGAAGCACGCAGACAGCGGCTGGGACAGCGAAGGCCACTGGGACGTTGACGTTGACTCCAACCGGATCCACTTTTCGGCCCGTTGGGCGGCGCTCGTCGGCGACAACGAGTCCGAACTCAGCACGAATCCGGAGTCGTGGCTCACAAAAGTGCACCCCGACGACCTCGACCGGGTCTCGGCGGCGTTCAAGTCCCTTCTGGAGAAGGGCGGACCGGACCGGTTCGATCTCCCGCACAGCATCCGCCACCGCGACGGCTCCTATCGCTGGATGTCGTGCCGCGGAAACGTGCAGCGCAACGCCGCGGGCGCCGCCACACGGGTCTTGGGCGCGCATGCCGACGTCACCGCCGACACGGTCATGGACCCGGTGACGGGCCTGCCCAACGGCCTCCTGCTGCTCGAGCACCTGGGCCGGTCGGTCGAGCGGGCGAACCGCTACCAGCGCTTTCACTTCGCGCTGCTCGTCGTCGACCTCGATCGCGGCGAGTCGCCCGACACGCCGGCCGCATCGGCAGCGGGCGACCCGCTCCTGGTGGCGGCGGCGCGACGCCTGGAGACGTGCCTCCGCATCGGCGATGGGGCTCCTCCAGCTTCCGTCACGGCGACCTGGTAGCGCGCCTGCAAGGCGACCAGTTCGCCATTCTGGTCGATGGCCTGAGAGAGGTGGGCGACGCGACCGTCTTCGCCGGCCGTGTGCTGGCGGAGTTGGTCACGGCGTTCCCGTCACGTGGCCGTGAGGTTTTCCTCTCGCCCAGCGTTGGCGTGGCGGTGAGCGCGACCGGGTACGCCACGCCCAGCGCGGTGCTGCGCGACGCCGAAACCGCCCTGCATCGGGCCAAGCTGCTGGGCAAAGCGCGCTACGAAGTCTTCGACACCGCCATCTTGGAGTCGGCTCGCGCCGAGCTTCAGTTGGAAGCTGACTTCGCTGGCGCGCTCGACCGCGGCGAATTTCAGGTGTTCTACCAGCCCGTGCACTCGCCGACCTCCTGTCACCGCGCGTCGACGCGGTGGATCAGCCATTCACCGGTGGCCTTCCGGAGGCTGAAGTTCCATCGCCGCGCCTCGGCCTTCGGCGTGCGGCTGCCCACCTTCGGGACATAGCGGCTGGTTCCGCTGCACGCAGCCTCCGCAAGACCCGCGAGGATCTCGATCCGGCAGTTGTCGAATGCCACGTCCTGATCTTCGAGGCGATCGAACGCCCTGGTCAGGTTCTTCTCGTCCGCTGTGGGCCACACCGCCAGTGCGGCGTCGGCGTCGAGCCTGTTGAACGCGTTTCGATACCGGCCCAGCACGGTCTCGATGGCGCGGGTCTCGAGCTCACGACGGGGCGGCCCGGCAACCGTGTCGCTCAACGCGTCCGGCGATCCGGAACGAGTTGACTCCGCCGGGGGCGAGGCCGCGGCGCTCGGATCGGCCACGACCAGCGGAACGGTCACAGCCGGCGGAGCGACATCAGCAGAGAGCGCCGCGGCGGGCGCGGGTGGCACGGCGGCCACGGAGGTGTCGGCGACCGCGCCAGACCCAACGACCCCTGCCGGGTTCGCTGCCAAAGTCTCCGGTGCGGCGGGCGCGCCAATTGTCACGAGTCCTCGAGGTCGCGGTGTCGGGGCCGGCCCCCCGGAGTTCCGTGCGCTGGTGGACGGTCGACCACCAGGGTCGCCCCGTTCCGCCACGCTAGGCCACTCGCTCGACGCGATCCGCACCACCGACAAGCCGACCGACGGCGGGTCTGGCACGAACGGGGGAAGGGCTGAAGGCTCAGCCGACGTGCCCGACGTCCGCGGAGGTGCAGGAACGTAGCGAAACAGGATCCCGTCCGCGACCGCCACGACCACCGCGCACAGCAGCGCCGCGCGGCCGGCACGCATCATCCAGTCGAACCGCGACGGTGGGCTCGCCCACACATCCTTGTCCGGCCAGTCGCGGATGAAGTCCGGCGTGGGAATCGGCACGTCCCTCAAGGACGAGGGAGCGGCGGTCGCAAGCGGCGACCGGGCCAACTCCGGGGTGAACTCGTCGAGCCCTTCCGATGTGTCCAACCACACGAACTCGGGCGGAGCCTCATCCGTCGGCGTGGCGAAATCCGCGCCCCCGGCAAACTCTTCGAGCCCGTCGGTCGCGTCCACCACCCAGGCGGGCTCGGCCGGGGCCTGAAGCGGCGCGGCAGGTGGCTTCCTTCTCGGCGATCGCGCGTTCATGTCATCGCCCGAACGAATAATCGAGGGTCATGGTCGGCACCCAGCCGGCGTTGAGGCCGACCACCGTGAGTGGACGGCGCACGTTGGCCGTCAGCAGCCACGTGTTTGCGATGTTCCATTTGACGCCCGCCACGGCGAGGACGCGATGGGTGGTCTCCTCGACGCCGGTCAGCCTGATGGTGTCGACGCCGACGAGGGTCGGATGCGGCTGGGTCGTCTCGGCCAGGCGTCCAATGCGGTCGAGCCTGAGCCCCGACAACTCGCCGACGATGGTGAGGCGCGGCACCGCGACCACGGTGACCGCCGCCGCGTAGCCCAGGCTGTTCGAGACCTCGCGAAACGAGTACCCCAGCTCACCGTGCAACCCCACCCGCTCCCGCTCGTACGAGCCGACGATGCGCGGTGTCAGGCTCATGCGCCCGGTGCCGAGCAGATCCTCTTCGCTTCCGGTCGGCAGACTCGCCTCGCCGGCCAGCGCCAGACCGCTCCCGCCGTCACGCAGCATGTTGTACTTGGCGCGCACTACGACATCGCCGAGGCCCGAGGCCGACGCCGATCCGGTGGCCTGTACGAGCGCGCGGCCGCGATAGGTGTCGACCCGTTGGCCTTCCAGGTTCACGCGCACGACAGGAATGGCGCCACCGATATCGAGCCGGTCGGTGACGCCGTAGTTCCCCGTCAGCGTCATCGTGTCCGTGCGGATCCGCAGCGTCACCGTCTCGATGTCGAAAGGCGCGGGCTCGCCGCGCAGGATGCTGGCGGTCGACACCAGGGTGCCGTCACGCAGATCGCGGCCGTCGATGTTGTTGAAGGTCGTGCTGCGATAGCCGAACCCGAACGACGCCCGCGCGCGACCGGAGGTCAACGACCGTTCGGTGAAGAACGGTCCGAAGCTGTCGCTCGACCGCACCACGGTCCCCAGTGCGGGATCGAGGCGATAGGTGAACCCTCCCGAGGAGGGCGAGACGGGAAGGGTCGCGAGATCGAGGATGAGAAACCTCGCGACGGTATCGCGGGTTTCGACCGCCGCCTGCTCGTCACGCACGAAATCCGCCGTCGGGATCGAACGGTTGGTCAGGAGGAAGGTCAGTACGTCCGTCAGTGACTGTTGAGCGGAGGCCGGACGCGCAGTGCTGCCCAGCAGGACACACATCGCCAACAGCAGCACGGACGGTCGAGGTGATCGACAAGGCATGGCGTTCGATCAGTCTTTGTCCTGCTTGACCGTGAAGGTGCGTCCGGCAATCGTCACGGTGCCGGTTCTCTCCTTGCCGGTGTTCTTCGTGACGCTGAACGCGACGGTGCCGTTGCCGTTGCCACTCGCACCCGACGTCACCGTGATCCAATTCGCATTGCTGGTCGCCGTCCACGCGCAGCCGGCGCTCGCGGTCACGGTGACCGTGCCGGTCCCTGCGTCCTCGGACATCGAGACGTTGGTCGGATTGATCGCATACGTGCAGACGAAGGCCGCCTGCGTCACCGTGAACGTCCGGCCGGCCACCGTCATCGTGCCCGTACGGGCGCTGCCGGGATTCGCCGCCACGCTGAACGCCACGTTGCCGTTACCGGTGCCGCTGGCGCCCGAGGTGACCGCAACCCAGGCGACGTTGCTGCTCGCCGTCCAGGCGCAGCCGCTGCCCGCGGTCACGGCGACCGTGCCGGTCCCGCCCAGCGCCACGATCGTGCCGCTGCTGGCCGGATTGATCGAGTAGGTGCAGCTGACAGCTGCAGCCGCCTGAGTCACCGTGAACGTCTGGCCTGCCACCGTGAGGGTCCCTGTGCGGGTGCCGCCCGCGTTGGCGGCCACGCTGAACGCCACGGACCCATCGCCGCTGCCGCTGGCCCCCGAGGTCACAGTGACCCACGCGTCGTTGCTGCTCGCCGACCAGGAGCAGCCGCTGCCGGCAGTGACGGCGACGCTGCCGGTCCCGCCCGGCGCGCCCATCGTGCCGCTGCTGGTCGGCGTGATCGTGTAGGTGCAACCGACAACCGCGGCCGCCTGCGT
>JANNIB010000014.1:0-15435 GCA_031404695.1 Acidobacteriota bacterium | reverse complement strand
TCGCCCTGACGCAGCAGCCCGGCGCTGACGACGCGCGTGAAGGCGGCTTCCGCTTCGGCATACCGCCTGGTCGCGTTGTAGGCGAGCCCGAGGTAGTAGTCGGGATTGAAGACGTCCACCCGATCGCCCTGGAACGCCACGCGCCGGCCCGGTGCCGGGCCGCCGCGTCTGGCCACCTCGAGCGCCGAAATGGCCAGCGCCCAGTCGCCGGCCCGCGCCGCCTTCACGCCCTGGTCGTAGGCCTGGTACCAGAGGTCCTGCTTCTGTGCCGCAAACGCGAGCCTCGGCCCGCCCGC
The DNA here is from genome assembly GCA_031404695.1 of Acidobacteriota bacterium. Classification (GTDB taxonomy): domain Bacteria; phylum Acidobacteriota; class Vicinamibacteria; order Vicinamibacterales; family UBA2999; genus CADEFD01. The sequence continues at coordinate 15,139 of JANNIB010000014.1, read as the reverse complement.
CGGTCCCGTGAGCACGCTCAGTGCGAGCGCCAGCGCCAGCAGCCCGTGCCGGGCGAACGTCGCGCGTGGCTGCCGATGGGTCATGACACCCCTCCCGCCAGATACCGTAGCGCGCTCAGGCCCGGCAGGAAGAAGTATTCGCCGCCCCGGACCGTGACGAACTGGGGTAGTCCGGCGACCCGTTCGGCGGGCCCGCCCTGGCGCGGACGCGAGAAGCCGCCGGTGGCCGGGCAGCCCGGCGTTGCCTCGCGTGTGCCGAGGAGCGGATCGGTCTCGCCAGCGAGGTCGGCGAAAGTGGTGTTGGCCAGCCACGCGTTCTGCAGGAACTCGAACTGCCGGCCGATGTTGGCGTTCAGGGCGATGAAGTGGAGGCCGCGCTCCGGCTCCGGCGACGCTGGCGGGCCGAGCGCGTCGGATGGATCGAGCCCCGGGCCATATTCGCGGCCGCGGCGCAGGAGGCGGTGGAAGCGCACGGCCGAGATGAGGTCGTCGCGGAAGCCGGTGGACGAGGCGCCGAGCGCTGCCAGCACCTTGCGAACGCCGGTCGGGCGTCCGGGATAGTCGGTATTGCGCGGATTCGACCGTCGCACGTGTGAGCCGAATGGACACGCGACCCCGCGGGGATCGCCGTTGAAGGTGAAGTCGTTCTGCGCGGCCACCTCGGGCGGGGTGCCCTCGACCGTGTCGGCGGTGACCGGCACGAGCGGCTCACCGCTTCTGGTGCGACCGACCATCGCCGTGGCCAGCAACTCGGCGATGGCCGCGTCGCCGCCGGTCGCGCCATGGACGAACTGCCAGAAGCGACGCACGTCCTGTCCGAGCTGGCGGAACACGAGGTAGCTGCCGTTTCGCGCCACGTCTTTCTTCCCGGGCGCGTCGAGCGCATCGGGCAACACGGCGCTGGCGGCGTCGGCCGGCACCAGCGGACGGTCGGTGAATTTCGCGTACTCGTTGGCGTAGCCGAGCACGTACTCGCCAAGTGCCGAGATGTTGCTGTAGTCGAGGGCGCGGCCGGACGGTGACGCGCCCTGCGCCCAGTCGATCCAGGGCTGGCTGATGCCATCGGCGAAACCGAACGGCTCGAGGCCGTCGAGGTCGGAGGTGTCGAGCGCGCGCTGCACGTCGAAGGCGTGTGCGAAGGCCGGCCCGGTGTAGCGATCCATTGCTGCCGCCAGCCCGTCGCGCGTCGCAAAGACCATCAGGAGCAGGTGCGGCACACCCTTCGGGCCGCCCCACTGCCAGTGTTCGGGCGCGTTCGGCCCGACATCGCCCAGGCGCCGCGTGCGGTTGCCGTCGGTCATCCCGCCGAGGAACTCGGGCGAGAACTCGGCGCGGATTTTGGCCGGCACGCCGAGCGCCGCAAGCCCCGCCGCGCTAAGCGCCACGTGCAGCGCGTCTTCGGGCGGCGGCAGCGAGTACTCGGCATTCGTCACCGGCGCCACGCGCAGCCACGCCCGCGCCGCCTCGCCGTCGCGCACCTGCGCCAGCAGGTAGCGCGCCGCGTGCAGATGTTTGTAGCCGAAGCGCACCAGCCCCTGCAGGTCCCGGTAGTCGATGGCGGGCGTCGTCACAGCAGCTCCACCCATTCGCGCGCCTGCAGCCCGCCCAGTTGCGCCGCCTCGATGCCGCGGCGCACCAGCGCATGCCGCTCGAGATCGACCGCCGTCAGCCCCGGATAGCCGCGATACCAGACCTCGGTCGGAATCTGGTGACGGCGCAGGTATTCCTTGAACTTGCGCTCGTCGCTGCTGCCGCCGCCGATGAGCCAGGTCGTGCGCGGATAGCCGATGCCATGGCAGAACGACAAGTTCAGCCCGAAGCCGACCTTGTTGATGAAGTCGTCCATGTAGCTTTCAAGGCTGCCGTCGTAGTTGCTGAGGAAGATGACGCGGGTCTTGGCGTCGAGGAACACCCAGCGCGCGAAGTGAATCGTGCGCACACGCGCCAGCCGGCCCTTGGTGAACACGTGCCGGGCGGCGAAGTTGATGGCCCACAGCAGTGCGATCGTGGCCCAGCGGCGCGCCGGCCCCGGCTTGAGGCTGCCCATGGCGGTGAACGAGTTGGTGACGTCGAAGTCCTCAACCGCCGCCAGTCGGGCGACGTGCTGAGGCGGCGTGCGCGGGCACAGCTCCGGGTCGGTCTGTTCCGCGCGCCGCAGCTGCAGCGCGCCGACGATCGCCAGCGGCACCAGCACCGGCGATGCCAGCAGCAGTGCGATTGGCATGCCCACGCGGTGGGCCAGCGTCCGCAGCTTCCAGCCGAGCGGTGTCGGCGCCTCGGGCGTGAGCGTCAGGCGTCCCGCCGCCACGTCGTCCCACACGAGCTGCCGCAGCCGCAGGTGCACGTCGTGCGGCGCCTGCGCGGCCAGCGTCGGCCACTCGCGCGCCAAGTGCTGCTGCACGGCGGCGTAGAGCTCGGCGTCCTGGCGCACCTGCAGCACCGTGCGACCGACCCAGTTCACATAGCTGGCGGCCGCCGGCACGTGGTGCTGCGTCAGCCACGCCGCCAGGTCGCCTCCTGGCGTGAAGCCCTCGCAGCAGCTGAAGAGCGCCGTCAGGCCCGGGGCCGCCCGCTCGGCCGCCTGTGCGAAGAACGTGTCGAGGTCGCCGTCGATTTCGCCGGCAAACGCCAGCCCCGGCCGGTGCGAGACCCGTGGCCCGCCGTAGGCGGTCGTGTCATCCAGCGTCTGGTCGTCCACGATCGCGAAGCGCGCGAAGTGGATGGTGTCGAAGGCGGCAAACGGCACCAGCGGGTTGTCGGGACGCGCGTGGCCCGGCAGCGCGTTCATCGAGTCGAGCCGGCCACGCAGCTCCGCCTCACGGCCGGCCGCAATGGGCGCGATCACGAAGAAGTGCGACTGCGGCGTCATGGGGCCGGCTCGAAGGTCTCGTCGCCGGTCGGCTCGTAGTGCGGCACGGCGTTCATCCGGTGCCGGAGCTGCGACAGCTCGTAGTACATCCGGCGCCGGGCGCGGCTCTGGTTGCCCAGCGGCCGATGCTCGGCGATGCAGTGCCAGGGGTTGTAGGACAGGCGGCGCGCGAAGGCGGTCTGTTCAGGCGTGTCGAAGCGCTGCTTCGGCAGGTGCAGCGTGGCGACCGAGACGCGCGGCGACAGGCGCTCGGGCCACAACACGCCGTTGTTCTCGATCGGCATCAGGTGCGCGTCGGTCTGCACCTGCACGCGGAAGTCGAGGGTTACGGCTTCCTGCGCCAGCCGGGCCACCATGGCTTCACGCAGGTAGTCGTCGGGCGGACGCCGCGGCAGGCGCGGAATGGGCGTGCGACGGTCGTCGGTGGGCCACACCGAGTACTGCATCGCCTGGCCGTCGCCGAGCAGGTACGGGACGCCGCTGAAGTAGGGCGCCTCGAACGGGCTGGTCTGCGTCTTGATCCACAGGCCCTGCATCAGCAGATCGAACACGTGCGGCCGCGCGAAATTCACGAAGTGGTAGAGCTGCGCGTTTTTCACGCTCCATTTCTGGAGGTGGGCGTTGGCCTTCGTGTCCTGCGTGACGAAGGTCGCCGTGGAGACGGCGGTGAAGTCCTGCGTGTGCCGCTCTTCGTCCATCAGCTTCGGCCCGGGCACCGCCAGCAGCTTGATGCTGATGCTCATGAAGCCGACGTCTTCGATGTCGGGGGTCCAGTAGGGGCCGGGGCCCGAGAAGCGCACCCACGCCTGGTAACGGCGCGGCTCCGCGAAGACGCCTTTACGCAGATGCGGCGGCAGGCCCTCGTGCACCACGAACTCGCCGCGCACCATGCCGTGGGTCTTGGTGTTGCCGCCGCGTTCGTAGCCGCCCGGCTTCCACAGCAGGCCCATCTGCGCGGTGAAGCTGTCGATGATCGACTGCAGATGCGCGTCTTCGTCGCGAAGCGGCCGCTCCTCGGCCAGCGCCAGGTGCTGGTTGGCGCGTCGGGCATTCATGAGCGCCGTGACGCCGCGGGCGACGGCGTCACGGAGCAGGCGATCGAAGGCCGGCCGGAGGAACGGATCGATCCGGCTGTAGGCGTGCACGAGCGACATCGACGTGTTGCTGATGACATCCAGCAACGCCGAACCGGTGTGGGCGCGGGGCGCCGATCGACTCGTGGTGACGGGTGGCACGGGATACTAGAACGTCTTCAGGAACTCGATGAGCGCGTTCTTGTCGGCGTCGGTGAGCGTGGCGCCGAACTCGTGCCCGCGGTTGATGACCAGGTCCGGGCACTTGCTCAGCTCGAGCATCGGATCGACCAGATCGGCAAAGGCCGCCTTCGCCTGTTCGCTGGTGGCGTTGCCGCCCAGCTTGTGCAGTCGCTCCATCAACCGCACCATCAGCGAGCTGACACGTTCGAACTGGCGCGCCCGCGCCGGCACCGAGCGGTCTTCCGACAACAGGTTGAGGTTGGCCAGCAGGCCGATCGGCGTGCCCTGGGGAATCGGCCCGAGGCGGACGCCGTCGCTCGTGAAGAGCGCCGGGAAGAGCTGTCGCTGCGCGCCGAGCGTGGTCTGCAGGAACTCGGGCAGGTAGCCGGCGGGCACCGTCACGTACGCGGGCTGCCCGTTGTAGCCGGCCGGCGCGCGATCGCCCACGCGGTCGATCACGCCGGGGATCTTCGCCCCGAGCAGCGAGTCCTTGTCGCGACGATCGGGCCAGAGCATCTGCCGGATGCCGTCATCGAACGCGCGCAGCCGCGCCTCGACCGACGGGCTCGGCTCGAAACGTCCTACCGAGTTGTTGAGCAGGTAGGGCGCCGTGGACCACAGGCTGATGAGCGAGGCCGGACGCGTGTAGCCGCGGCCGCCGGCCGGCATCGTGAAGGTCTTCGCCTCGCCGGTGTAGGGGTGATACCAGGTGATGTCGCCGACCGACGGCAGGTCCTTGTACGACTGCGACGAGAAGTTGTCCCAGATGTTGCCGGCCAGGGCGTTGGTGGCCAGCGGACTGCAGGCGTTGGTGCCGAGCAGCGTCACCGGCACGCGCAGCTCGGTCGACAGGTAGTTGCCGTCGAGGAAGTCGGGCGCCGCCACGATCGAGGTCATCTCGGCCTTGAACTGCGGCGTCTCGGTGGCCTCCCAGTACTTGTTCCAACAGCCCATGTAGTTGGGCCCGACACAGCCGTCGGCCATCAGCGTGGTCACGTAGTCGGGCAGCTTCGACGAATGGCAGCGCGCGCAGGTCTCGGCGAATACGGTCTTGCCGCGCGTGAGCACTTGCTGGTCGGGTGTGAGGTAGGTCGCGCCACCAGGCGCGTCGGCGAGCTTGTGCGGGTCGGTGGTCTTCAGGAAGAACTTCGCCATATCGAAGGTCTGCGCTTCGGTGGCGCCGTAGTAGGCCGAGTTCTTCCGCGCCACCGCGATCTCGATCGGCGTAATCGGCTTGCCGCCGACCAGCGGGTTGAAGTGGCGCAGCCACTCCTCGCTGAAGGCGCCGATGTTCAGATACACGCGGTTGAGCGCGCCCATCGCCCCCACCGAGTCGGAGCCGTCCTTGAGCACGCGCGGTGTCCACACGGTGTCTGGGCCGGTGAAGAGGGACGCCAGCGGGCCGTCGGTCAGGTAGTCGTTGAACTGCTTGTTGTCGCGGCCGCCGCCGGCGAGGGTCTCTTTGCCCCAGCGCTTCGCGTTCAGCAGCCGCGGCAGCAGGCCGTAGACGGCGTTCATCGTGCGCGGGTTGTTGATGTTGTCGGTGGAGACAAACGAGGTGTCGAGCGAGCCGGGCCGCGAGGCGTGGAACAACTGGAACGCGAAGCTCGAGTAGTCCGCGGCCTCGTAGAAGATGCGGTCGGTCCAGAAGTACTGCGCGCCGACATTGGAACTCAGATGCGCCCATTCGGGGTTGTTCGGATCGGGCGGTGGGTTGATCGGGTTGGGCCCGACATGGCACAGACCGCACGACATGCCGACGCGGTACGGCTTCACGAGCGTCTTGTCGTTGTAGTAACTCGGGTCGGTGTAGTAGCGCTCCGCGTCCCAGCGGCGGGCCGCGGCGTCGTCGAAGCCGGGGTTGGGGAACAGGCGGAAGCCGACGATGCCGGTGGCGTAGCCGTAGTAGGAGCCGGTGTCGAAGGTCTTGCCGTTGACCGTAGTGCCGCGAGCGCCAGTCTGCACGCCGGGGTACTTCGTTGCGTTCTCGAACGGGTCGGGGGCGCAGCCGGCGCGGCGGCGGTCGAGCCACAGGCCCATGCGATCCGGATTCGGGGCCGCCGGACGCTCGTAACACGGCTCGTTCACGAGGCCGAAGTATTCCCAGCGGTTCTGGCAGGAGCCGTCGGCCAGGCGTGCCGGGTCGCAGGCGCGGCCGTATTTCTGCGATGGATGCGACGACAGCACCTTCAGAAAGTCGAGCGCGCCGACGCTGTTGTCGCCGAGCGTGTCCCACATCACGTCGTTGCCGGCGCTCCAGACAATCCAGGTGTTGCGGCCGCGCACCTCGTCGGCGGTGAGCGTCATGGCGCCGTCTTTCGTGCGGTCCATGTCGTGGAAGTAGTCTTCGTCGGCGGCCGGGAAGCTGGCGGCGAGCCGGGGCGGCGAAGCGGCGAGCGCCTCGTCGAGCACGACACCCACCGGCGGATAGAGCCAGCGATAGGCCAGCACGCCGGCCAGGCCTGCCGCAGCCACGCCGAGCACCACGACCGTACGGAACGCGGATCGAGTCACGTTGACACCTCACTGTCGGCGGCGCGCCGGGATGACGCGCCGCGATCGGCCGAACCCGACGGCCGTGGAGGGACGGCTAGTCGACTTCGAGGGCGAAGTGCAGGACCGGCTTCTCGCCCACGTACACGCGCCCCAGATACAAATGCGGCGCCACGAGACGAATCTCGTCACGGATCCACCGGGCCACTAGCGACGTCTTCGAATAATCGAGCACGACGCAGGCTTTGCCGTCGAGCAGGCTAGTGCCGTGGTAGACGTCGGCCGCGATCGCGTTCACACCGAACACGGTGATGCGGTTACGCAGCACGCCGGCGGCGGCGTCGAAAGTCTTGCCCTGCCAGGCGAACAGCTTCACGATCTGCGCCAGCTCGTCCGAGACGGCCGAGCCAGGCGCGATGAGCGCCGTGCCGTTTGCAGCGCCATCCGGGATGGGGCCGCTCTCCGCGTTCCGAAACAACTCGTCGAGCTGCTCACGGGATTTCGTGAACAGCTCCTGGACGTCAAGCGCCATGAGCGTGACCTCCGAGTGACCTGGAGCCGGATCGCTGGGGAGCGAACGAGGCGCATCTTGCGCGCAGATCCCGCGGAATGTCAATTGCCGGGCTGACCACCATCACCACCTCCCGGAGCGCCGTCCGGGGACGCGAGGATCGCGTCGGCGGCCTTCTCTCCAATCATGTAGACGGTACTGGCGATGAAGAATCCGGGGATGCGGGGAAAGACCGAGGCGTCCACCACGCGTAGCCCTGAGGTGTGGCGCACCCGGAACTGCCCGTCGAGCACCGCCATCGGCCCGTCGCCGATGGCGCAGGTGCCGCAGGCATGGTGACCCCAGGCGCTGTAACGCACATGATCGCGCAGCGCGTCCTCCGATTGCACGGCGCTGCCCGGCAGCACCTCGCGGGCGCCGGTGCCGTGCGCGCGCAGCCGCGCGTTGAGCCCGCGCACGAAGCGCACGCCTTCCACGACGGCCGTCAGATCGCGATCGTCGTCGCCGCTGAACTGCCGCACGGCCACCACCGGCGGGTCGCGCGGATCGGCGCTGCGCAGCGAGACGCGTCCGGCGGCGTTGTGCGTGTGGGCCTTGAGCACCACCCAGGTGAGGAAGTTCTTCTCGACGCCGAGGCGGGAGGAATAGCCCGGCTCGTAGCCGTCGAAGCGGGCCACCAGCGCCATGCAGAACAGGTCGGGCAGAGCGCCTGCCACCGAGGACTTCGTGAACACGGTGAGCACCGAGCCGTTGGTGCGGTAGAGCCCGGCGCCGCTCGCTCGCCAACGGGCGTAGGCAGCGTCACCTCTCGTGAAGGTGGCGCCGCGGAAGACGTCCCACTCGGGAAAGTCCATCTCGGAGACGACGCTCACCTCGTAGCGGTCCTGCAGGTTGGCGCCCACGCCGGGCAGTGCCACCCGCACCGGAATGCCGTTCCGCTGCAGCTCCTCGGGCGGGCCGATGCCCGAGAGCATCAGCAGTTGCGGCGTATTGAAGGTGCCGCCGCACAGGATGACCTCGCGCGACGCCGTCACCTGGCCGCGTTCGCCCGCCTCGGCGGCGGGCTGGACATGAGCGCGGTAAAGCCGGGCGCCACGCTGGTACTCGACGCCGGTCGCGCGCTGGTGTTCGTCGAGCACGACGCGCGTCACCAGCGTGTCGAGGCCGATGGTCAGGCGATCCGGAAAGCGGCGCGCCACGTCGAGGAGGCGTTCGCGGGTGCCGACGCGGCGGCTGCGGTCGGTGGTGAGCGGCAGGTAGCGGATGCCGATTGCGTCGTCGCGCACGAGCCGCCAGTCGTTGGGGTCGAACAGCCCGCGCGCGAACCAGCGCAGCCGATCGCGCAGACGCGGGGTCGCGCGCATGGCGGCCAGCGCCGCCTCGATGACCACCCGGCGCAGCCGCCGGTCGGTCAGCGCCTCGCGTGGCACCGCATGTTCGACCGGCAGCCAGCCGCGCCAGCCGTGACGGGTGGGATTGAGGCCCAGGTGCGCGAGGAAGCGGTAGAGCGGCCGATGGCGGCAGTTCTCGATCCGCTCGAAGTAGCCGCGCATCGACGCCGCCGACCACGACGGGTCGCCCGTGACCTCGGCCAGATGGTCCCAGTCGGCGTTGTGCGGATACACCCAGATCATCGCGTTGTGCGCCGTGCAGCCGCCGAGCGCGGCTGCCCGCGGATACAGGAAGCCGTTGACCTCGCGGCCGTCGTGCTCGCGGCGGAACTTGGGATCGCGGGCGTCGTCTGCCGGATCTTCGTGATGCCGCACGAAGAAGTTCCACGCCAGCGCCTCGTTCTCCGACGCCAGCGAATGGAAGGCGGGCACGTCGTAGTCGTCGGGCAGGCGCGCGCCGTCGGGGTCGAGCGCGTTGCCGCCTGTCATGAGGCGCGGGTCGCCGCCGGCCTCGAGCAGCAGCACGCGCCGCCCGGCTTCCGCCAGGCGCGCCGCCAGCGTGCCGCCGCCGGCCCCGGAGCCGACGACGATGTATTCGTATTCGGGTGCGAAGTGGCTTGCCATGGCGAAAGAGCGCCGGGCCGCTGCGGGGGGCAGTGCGGCGGATACTACCAGCCGGGGCTCGCTCTGGATAGAGCGCCAGGCGTCGGCGCGCGCCCTCGCCGAGGCGGCGGTATCATGCCGGCGGAGCCGACTGCCATGGCCTACCGGATCCTGACGCGCGACGAGCACTACCAGTCGGCCGGTCCCAAGCGCATCCTCGCGCTCGACGGCGGCGGTCTGCGCGGCATGTTGTCGCTCGGCATCCTGCGCCGGCTCGAAGCGGTGCTGCGCGAACGCCACGGCGGCGCCGCCTCGTTCCGGCTCGGCCACTACTTCGATCTCATCGCCGGCACCTCCACCGGCGCCATCATCGCGGCGGCGCTGGCGAAGGGCCTCTCGGTGGACGAGGTCATCGGCCACTACCAGCGGCTCGGCCGCCAGGTGTTCTCGAAGAGCTGGCTGAGAGACGGCGTCGTGCGCGCGCGCTACGACGAAGAGACGCTGTCGGACCACTTGCGCAAGGTCTTCGGCGCCGACACCACGCTCGGCGATCCATCGGTGCAGACCGGGCTGCTCATCGTCACCAAGCGCTTCGATACCGGCAGCCCGTGGCCGCTCGGCAACAACCCGCGCGGCAAGTACTACGGGGCAGCGCCCGGCAGCGCGCGCATCGCCAACGCCGACTTTCCCTTGTGGAAGGTGGTGCGCGCCTCCACGGCCGCGCCGTCGTTCTTCGATCCGGAGCGGCTGACCATTGCCACCGGCGCCGACAAGAAGACCGTCGACGGCATCTTCGTCGACGGCGGCGTCAGTCCCTTCAACAACCCGTCGCTGCAGGCGGTGATGTACGCCACGCTGGCCGGCCACGGCGTCAACTGGGCCACCGGCGCCGATCGGCTGCTGCTCGTGTCGGTGGGCACCGGCACGTCGAGCCCGGCCACCTCGGGCTCGCACATCGCCGCCAAAGGCGCCATCCGGGCGCTGGTCAGCCTGATGAACGACTGCGGATCGCTGGTCGAGACGATGATGCAGTGGATGTCAGAGAGCCCGACCGCGCGCGCCATCGACCGCCAGGTCGGCACGCTTGCTGGCGATCTCATCGGCGGCGCGCCGCTGCTCTCGTATCTGCGCTACAACCTGATGCTGGCCGAGGTGGACGCTGTCAAACCCGGCATTCCACCCGACCGGGTCGCCACGCTCGGCGCGCTCGACGATCCGGACAACCTCGACCTGCTGCTGGAACTCGGCGACCTCACGGCCCGCCGCGACCTGCGGGCCGCCGACCTTGGCCGGTCTTTCGATCTCGCGGAGTGACGTGCCAGCCGCCCGCCGTCGCTACCTGCCGCGTCCATCGGCGCCCGTCATCGCGGTGCAGCTCGCCTTCGACATGCCGGCCTTCACCTACGAGAAGTGGGGTGCGACCCAGACGTGCAAGCCGGGCGACTGGATCGTGCACAAAGACGGCGGCGATACCTACACGGTGGATCAGGAGTCGTTTGCCGAGACCTATCGGCTGGTCGGCCCAGGACACTACCTCAAGGTCACCCCGGTGTGGGCGGAAGAAGCTCCGGCGGATGGCGAGATCCGCACCAGGGAGGGCGTGACGCACTACAAGGCCGGCGACTACCTGGTCTCGAATGACGAGGCTGGTCGCGACCGCTATGCGATGCGCAAGGCGACGTTCGAAGCCGCCTACGAACCAGCGAGCATCGGCGACGCTGGCCTCTAGGTGAGGTATTTCTCCGCGCCCTTCACGGCGACGTCGCGCACGAGATAGACGCGCAGGTTCTGACGCGCCGCCGTCTTGCCCGACTCCTTCACCGTCACCGGCTCGCGGTAGAGAATACCGAGCCGGCGGCTGATGCAGTCGGCCCGCCACTCAGCCGAGGCCGTGCGTCCGCGCTCTTCTACCGCGATGTGCACGAGCGCGGTCTGATCAGCGGGCTGCTCGCGGGCCACCCGCGCGCGAATCGCCGCATGCGCCTTGTCGAGGCTGCCCTGCTGCACGCACAGGTCGTAAAGCGCGTTCAGGCAGGGGAAGCGATCGATCTTCCCGGGCCACAGGCCCTTCAGCCACGACAGCGCCACGATGAGCTTGCGGCCGTAGACGTCGTAGGCATAGCGCAGCATCTCGGCGCGCAGGGTCTCGGTGCGGCCGACCGCCGCCAGATACGAACGCCACGGCTCGGCCACGCCAGCGCGGTTGGGCCCGGTGCTGATGGCCGTGGCCCAGGCGATTTGTCGCGCCCGTGGAGCGGCGAGCACGCCCTGCCATTCGGCGAAGTGATCGGCGCGCGGAAAACAGGCGGCTAGGCCCGCTTCGTCCACCATCTTGAAGCGCGCAAAGAGGGCCGGCAGCGTGCCGGTGCCGAAGTTGACCTGGAGCGGACCGAACGACAGCCCGGCGCCGTCGAAGTTGCCGGCCGCGCTCTGAAAGGGGTCGCCGCTGGTTTCGTAGGCGGCCGTCACCCGCACGGCGCGTTCGAGCGCGTGGTCTGCCGGCAGGGGCGGCAGATGGTCGGGATCCGGCAATTCGACGAAGAGATCGCCGCCCACGCGCTCGGTGGCGCCGAGAAACGTGCCGGCCACGAGCCGGTTGGCCTGCCGAGTCAGCCCCTCCATGTCGGGGGTGCGGAGGAAGGCGAAGCAGCCGCGCCGGTCGCGGCCGCGGGTGCCCCGCGGCGCCAGGCCCTGAATAGCGATCGGCGCGCCCAGGCCGTCGCGTAGCTCCTGGAGGGCGCCGACCAGCTCCCGGTGCACGAACACCGTGCCGCCCTCGGCGAACTCCTTCACCTTGAAGTTCGGCGTGATCGCATCGGTGGCGCGGCCCGAGACGATGTAGTCGCGGTCGTAGGTCAGAGCCATGTCGTCTCCGTCGTGCCGCCGGGGCACCGTCTGATCCTGAAAGCGTCGTCGCCGGCCTTGATCGGTTCTTGACCGGGCCGTGTCTGGGGACGATACTCCGTCGCGCCGCGCGCCGGTGAGGGATGTGGCACCGCCGCGCCGCTAGCGACTGGGTCACCATGGCGGATCGCCACGCGCGCATCGACTGGTCCCGCTCGTTCGACGACGAGCTGGCGGAGTTGCGCCGGCGGCGTGGCGACGACCCCGCCACCACGCGTCCGCGCCTGGGCCTGGCGATCTCGGGCGGCGGCATCCGCAGCGCCACCTTCGGGCTGGGGGTGCTGCAGGGCCTGAAACGGCGCGGCCTGCTGCCACACCTCGACTACCTGTCGACGGTCTCCGGCGGCGGCTACATCGGCGCCTGGCTGAGCGCCAACTGCGCCCGCCATCCGGGCTGGCTCAAGGCGACCGCGAACTGGGACGCGTCGGTGGCCCATCTGCGCCGCTATTCGAATTACCTGTCGCCGAAGGTCGGCTTCTTCAGCGCCGACACCTGGGCCATGGTCACGACCTGGCTGCGCAACGCGCTGCTCATCCAGGTCACGGTCGTGCTCGCCATCGCCTGCCTGCTGGTGGTGCCGCGCCTGCTCTTCGAGCCGTTCCTGCACTGGCCGTCGGCCGGCGACTGGCGCTGGACGACGGTGGCGCTCTTCGTGCTAGGGATGGTGGGCGTGGCCGGGAACCTGTGGCGCATCACGAGCACCGGCACGGTGTCGTTGCTGCGCGCTGATCGCTGGCCCGCCGGCGCGGCCCTGGCCGCGGGATTGATCGCCGCTGCCTGGGGCCTGGCGCGGATGACCAGCTTCGATCCGTTTCATGGCGGCGACGTGCGCTACGGCGTGGCGGCGCCGGTGGCGCTGCTGCTGGTGCTGGCCGGCTTCGCCCTGCAGCCGGTGGCGGTGAAGCTCATCGCGCTCGGCTGGGTGGGCCGTAGCAGCGCGCCGGATCAGGTGAACTACACACAGGGCTGGGCTCAGGCGGTCGTGGTGGTGCCGCTGGTCGGCGCCGCGTATCTGATGGGCGCGGTGCTGTGGGGCGAGGCGTCAGACCCGACCAGGCCGCTGGCCGCGCTCGAGACGTTTGCCGAGGTCGCCGGCCAGGGCTGGCGCTACTGGCCCTTCCCGCTCGCTGTCGTGTTCGTGTCGTTGTGGCTGCTCGCGTACTGCTCGGTGCGCCGTCGTCGTTCCGCCGCTGGCATCCTCACGGCGTCGGTGGCGCCGCTGGTGGCGGTGTTCGTGTTCCACCTGCTGCTCAGTGAGGTGATGGTGCTGCTACGCGGCTGGGCCGCCCACCCGGCAGACGGCGCATGGCGGGCGTTCGTGTGGGCGCCGCCGCTGGTGTCGCTGGCCTTCTTTCTCGCCATTGTCGTGCTGGTCGGCATCCTCGGCCGCCAGTCCACCGAAGGCGTGCGCGAGTGGTGGAGCCGCCTGGCCGCGTGGCTCGGCATCTACGCCACCGGGTGGATGGTGGTGACCGTCGCGGCCGTCTATGGCCCGCCGTGGATCAACTGGCTGCTGGCCGTGCATCCCACGGCGGCGATCTCGGGCGGCGGCGGCTGGATCGGCACCGTGCTGGCCGGCCTCTTCGCCGGACGGTCGGATGCGACCAGCGGCACGGCGGACTCGAAGAGCGCGCGGCAGCGCGCGCTCGAGGTGCTGGCGCTGGTGGCGCCGTTTGTGTTCATTGCCGGCGTGCTGCTGGGCATCGCCTGGGCGCTCGATGCCGTGATCCTGTCGGCGAGCGGCTTCTCGTGGGCCTCGGTTGCGACCCTGCCGCACGACGGCCACGTCGCTTTCCTCGAGATGTCGCGCCTGGTCGGCCTCGTGTGCCTCACGGCCCTGGTCGTGATGGCGGCACGCGTCGACATCAACGACTTCAGCCTCAACGCCTTCTACCGCAACCGGCTCGTGCGCGCCTATCTGGGCGCGACCCGCGTCGGCCCCGGCGAGCGCACGCCGCAGAACTTCACCGGCTTCGACGATGCCGACGACCTGCCGATGAGCGCGCTGACCGGCGCGGACGCGCCGCTGCATGTCGTCAACTGCACGCTCAACCTCGGCGGATCGAGCGACCTGGCGCTTCACACGCGGCACGGCGCGGCGTTCACCATGACGCCGCTGGCCTGCGGCAGCCACTACCGGTCGCACCTCGGCGCCGGCGTGGGTGAGCAGATTGGCTACGTGTCGACCGCCATCTACGGCGGCGGCGTCACGCTCGGGCAGGCCATCGCCGTGTCGGGCGCGGCGGCCAGTCCCAACAGCGGCTTTCACACCTCGCCGGTCGTGGCGTTCCTGCTGACGCTCTTCAACGTGCGTCTCGGCTGGTGGTTCCCGCATCCGGCCGGCACCGCCATCCGCCAGGGCTCGCCGTGGTTCTCGCTGCGTTATCTCATCGCCGACCTCTTCGGCGGCGCGCACGACCAGTCGGCGTTCCTGTCGATTTCCGACGGCGGGCACTTCGACAACCTCGGCGCCTACGAGCTGGTGAAGCGCGGCTGCCGCCTCATCGTCATCAGCGACGGGGAATGCGATCCGCAGCTCACCTTCGCGGGGCTCGGCACGCTCGTGCGGATGTGCGAGGTGGATTTCGGCGCCGTTATCGACCTCGACGTCAATGCCATCCGGCGTCCGGCCGCCGGGGTGTGGAGCGGCGCGCCGTACGCACTCGGCACCATCCGCTACCGCGACGGCGCCTCCGGCGCCATCCTCTACCTGAAGGCGTCGATGACGGGGCAGGAAGACACGTCGGTGCGGCAGTACCAGTCGCTGCGTCCTGCCTTCCCGCACGAAGACACCGGCGACCAGTTCTACGGCGAAGACCAGTTCGAGAGCTATCGCCGGCTCGGCATCGACGTCGCCCGGCACGCGCTCGACGCCGATCTGCCCGCGGACGTCGCGGCGCTCGTCGCACCGCCGCCCTCGACGCCCTGCGCACCCTGAGTCACTGACGTGCCGAGGCTTTGCGGGCCACCGCGAGGAACGCCTCGACCACCGGGCGCACCGGGCCGCTCTGCCGCACCATCGAGAGGCGCACCGAGGCTCGCGGAATGGTTTTGTAGACCACGCCTTTCCACGACATCCGCTGCACCGTCTCGGGGATGATGGTCACCCCC
>JANNIB010000013.1:0-2371 GCA_031404695.1 Acidobacteriota bacterium | reverse complement strand
TCTCCTTGGCGTAACCGCCGGTGCCCTCGCCGTCTTCCTGGACGTTGAGTTCGATGAACTCGGCGCCCATGCTCTTGACCTGTTCCTTCACCGCTGCCCGCGTATCGAACGCCCGCACGATGGCGCCGAGGCCACGGGCGGCGCCGATCGCCGCCAGCCCGGCCACACCGGCGCCGATGACCAGCACCTTGGCGGCCGGCACCTTGCCGGCGGCCGTCATCTGTCCGGTGAAGAAGCGGCCGTAGAATCCGGCGGCTTCGACGACGGCGCGGTAGCCGGCGATGTTGGCCATCGACGACAGCGCGTCCATCTTCTGCGCCCGCGTGATGCGCGGGATCTGGTCCATCGCAATCGCGTGGACCTTGCGGGCGGCCAGGCGGTCGATGAGGTCCTTGTTCTTCACCGGCCACAGGAAACTGATGAGCATGGCGCCCGGCTTCAGCAGGTCGGCTTCGGCGGGGGAGGGCGGCTGCACCTTCAGGAGGACATCCGCCGAAGACCACAGGGTGGCGGCGTCGGGCACGATGGCGGCGCCGGCGGTCAGGTAGGAGCCGTCGGCGAAAGATGCCTGCAGACCGGCCTGCGATTCGATCCGGACCTCGAAACCCATGGCCACGAGTTTCGCGACGGTCTCGGGCGTGGCCGCCACCCGTCGTTCACCCGGCCAACTCTCTCTCGGAACTGCGAGCACCATGAACGAGACGCCTTCCTTCACTGCCAGACGAAAGCCGCGGTTACGATGGAGGCGTCCGGTCGGCCCGGCGGCTCCATCCACGCGGCGCCCCATCATAAGCGGAACTCCTCGAACCTGAACCTCATGACCCGACCCGATCGCTTCATCCGCCGCGTTCTGGCGACAGTCACACTGCTCGTGGCCATGCTGACCGGGCCCGCCGTGGCGGCAGGGCAGACAGCAGCCCCGGCGGCGCCGTCGGCCGCTCCCGCGGCGACTGAGGACGGCACGGCCCTGATGGCCTCGATCGCCGCGCTCACCGCGCCGGGCATGGACGGCCGTGCCACCGGCACCGCAGGCGGGCGCAAGGCGCAGGCGTGGATCGAGGAGCAGCTCACCGCCCTCGGCGTGCGTCCGGCGACGGCGGCGGGCTTCGCCATGCCTTTCCAGTTCACCAACAAGGCCGGTGTCGCGGTGTCGGGCACCAACCTGGTGGCGCGCTGCGAGGGGCGACGGCCCGGACTGCCGGCCATCGTCGTGTCGGCGCACTACGACCATCTCGGCGTGCGAAGCGGCCAGACGTATCACGGCGCCGACGACAACGCCTCAGGCGTCGCGCTGTTGCTGCACGTGGCGGCGCGCTGCGCGGCGACGCCGTATGAGCATCCGCTGCTGCTGGCATTCTTCGACGCCGAAGAGATGGGCCTGCAGGGCGCCCACGCCTTCGTGCGCACGCCGCCGGTGGCCGCCGACCAGCTGGCGCTCGACGTCAACTTCGACATGGTGAGCCGCAGCGCCGGGCGCGAGATCTTCGTGGCCGGTCCGGGCCGCTGGCCGCGTCTGAAGCCGGTGCTCGACGCCGCCATGGCCGGCGCGCCCATCACCGTGCGCTTCGGCCACGACACCGGCGGCGGCCAGAACGACTGGACCACGCAGTCGGATCACGGCGCCTTCCACGCGGCCGGCATCCCGTTTGTCTACTTCGGCGTCGAGGACCACGCCGACTACCACCAGCCCACCGACACAGCCGACAAGATCGCGCCCGACTTCCTCGGCGGCGTCGCCACGGTCGTGCTGCGGGCGCTCGAGGCGCTCGATCGCGCGGCCGGTTTCAAGTAGCGTCCGGCCGATGCCTCGCAGGTCCCTCCGCGCGGCCGAGGTGCTGGCGCTCACGCCGGTGCTCGACCGCGCCTACGACAACTTCAACCTCACGCACTCGACGCGCGATCCGATCTGGACCGTGCGACGTTTCAGCGACCGGGCCGACCGGGAAGTAGTGGCGTTCATCGCCTCGGCCCTGGCGTTTGGCAAGGTGCAGAGCGTGCTGAACACGGTGGACGCCGTGCTCGCCGTGATGGGGCCGTCACCGGCGGCTTTCCTGCGCGCGTTCACACCCGAGCAGGCCGGCGCGTTCGATTCGCTCGGCCATCGGTGGATTCGCAGCCACGACCTGGCGGCGCTGGCCTGGCAGCTCCATCAGATGCTCCGGGATCACGGCTCCATCGAAGCGTTTTTCGCCGAGGGCGGAGCGCATGACGCCGACGACACGGTGGAAGGCGCGCTCGAGTCGTTTTCGCGCCGGGCCATGGCCCTCGATCTGAAGGCCATCTACGGCCGCCGCCGTCCGGTGCCGGGGGTCGGATATTTCTTCTCGCGGCCGTCATCAGGCGGCGCCTGCAAGCGGCTCAACCTGTTCCT
>JANNIB010000012.1:0-2628 GCA_031404695.1 Acidobacteriota bacterium | reverse complement strand
TCTCGCGCTTCTGGCTCGTCTGCGCGGCGCGGACCGCGAAGGCCATCGTCAGCGAGCTGATGATCAGGATCGCGGTGTTGGCGGCGCCCCAATAGAGGTTGAGGTGATGGCTGGCCTCCTGGAAGCCCATCGGCGACTGGTAGCGGTAGACCAGGTAAGCCATGAACAGGCCGCCGAAGAACATGATTTCGGTGACCAGGAACACCCACATGCCCAGCGTGGACGCTTCCATCTGCTGCGCCATGTTGTCGAAATGGTGCTGCAGGTACGGGTGGTGCACGGCTTCGCCGTGGTGCGGCGCGTGGCCGGGCCCACCCGGATGGATGGCGACGGGCGCCGGGTACTGCGGGAACTGTTCCTTTTCCACGTGTTCAGACAATGCCGACCTCATGGCTCGGAGCGTACTGGTGCGTTCCGTGCGTCACGATGGGCGTCGCGGCGAAATTTTCCGTCGGCGGCGGCGAGGGGATTTCCCACTCGAGCCCGCGAGCGCCCCACGGGTTGGGCCCGGCCAGCGGCGAGTGTTTCAGCGACCAGACGAAGTAGATCATCGGGATGAGGTAGCCGACGCCCAGGATCGTCGCCCCGGCGGTCGAGAGCACGTTGTAGACCTGGAACTCCGGGGCGTACATCGCGTAGCGGCGCGGCATCCCCAGGTAGCCGACGATGAACTGCGGAAAGAACGTCAGGTTGAAGCCGACGAAGATCACCAGGGCCGCGAATTTCGCCCAGCCTTCGGGGATACATGCGGCCGGTGATCTTCGGCCACCAGTAGTGCATCCCGCCGAGGTAGCCGAAGATCGCGCCGCCGACCATGACGTAGTGGAAGTGCGCGATGATGAAGTAGGTGTCGTGCATGTGGATGTCCATGCCGAGCGTCGCCAGGAACAGTCCGGTCAGCCCGCCGATCGTGAACAGGCCGATGAAACCGAAGGCGTAGAGCATCGGCGAGTCCCACGACACCGATCCCTTGTAGAGCGTCGCGGTCCAGTTGAAGACCTTCACCGCCGACGGGATCGCCACGAACATGCTGATGATCGAGAAGACCAGGCCGGCGTAGGTCGACTGGCCCGACACGAACAGGTGGTGGCCCCACACCAGGAAGCCGATGACGGCGATGGCGAGGCTCGAAAACGCGATGAACGCGTAGCCGAAGATGTTCTTCCGCGCGAACGCCTGGACCAGCTCGCTGACCACGCCCATCGCCGGCAGGATCATGATGTAGACGGCCGGGTGCGAATAGAACCAGAACAGGTGCTGGAACAGGATCGGGTCGCCGCCGAGCGCCGGATCGAAGATGCCGAGGTGCAGGCCGCGCTCGACCGCGACCAGCAGCACCGTGATGGCGATCACCGGCGTGCCCAGGATCATGATCAGGCTGGTCGCATAGTGGGCCCACACGAACAGCGGCAGCCGGAACCACGTCAGACCGGGCGCGCGCATGCGGTGCACCGTGACGATGAAGTTGAGGCCGGTCAGGATCGACGAGAAGCCGGTGATGAAGATGCCGACGCCGGCCAGGATGACGTTCGAGTTCGACGCGCTGGTGCTGTAGGGGGCGTAGAACGTCCAGCCGGTGTCGACGCCGCCGGTCACCGCCGCGACGACCGTGAACGCTCCACCGAGCACGTAGATGTACCAACTGAGCAGGTTGATGCGCGGGAACGCCAGGTCCTTCGCCCCGACCATGATCGGGATCAGGAAGTTGCCGAGCACTGCCGGAATCGAGGGGATCAGGAAGAAGAACACCATCACGATGCCGTGCATCGTGAACAGCTTGTTGTAGGTGTCGGGCTCGACCAGGTCCGCCGTCGGCGTCAGCAGCTCGAGGCGGATCATCAGCGCGAAGAACCCGCCCAGGAAGAAGAAGACGGTGATCGAGAACAGGTAGAGCAGCGCAATGCGCTTGTGGTCCCTCGTCAGCAGCCACGACGAGAGGTTGTGGCCGTTGTTCAGGTAAGTCAGCGCGGGTGCCTTGGTGTCCATATTTATTTCGCCGGGCTTTCGCCGAGCGACTTCACGTATGCCATCAGCTGCAGGAGCTGTTCTTCGGTTACGAGCCCCTGGAAGGTCGGCATGATCGGCTGGAACCCGGCGACAATTTTCGCCTGCGGGTGCAGGATCGACTCCCGGATGTAGGCATCGTCAAAGGTGGCCGTCTGCCCGCCCTCGAGCTTGACCGTCTTGCCATACAAACCCCTGAGCGCCGGGCCGCGCCCCGGCGTGTCGGCATCGGCATGGCAGCTGATGCAGACCAGGTCGGAAATGAGTTTCTGGCCGGCCTCGACCATCGTGCCGCCGGTCGAGCCGCCGCCCAGCC
This sequence comes from Acidobacteriota bacterium, assembly GCA_031404695.1. Classification (GTDB taxonomy): domain Bacteria; phylum Acidobacteriota; class Vicinamibacteria; order Vicinamibacterales; family UBA2999; genus CADEFD01. The sequence goes on along the minus strand of JANNIB010000012.1, from coordinate 308 downwards.
AGGCCTGGTAGTCAACCGGCGTCATCGCCGTGACCCATCCGATCATGCCGGAGTGCTTGGTGCCGCAGTACTGCGTGCAGAAGATGTGATATTTGCCCGGCTTCGACGCGGTGAACCACATCGTGTTGTAGCGGCCCGGGACGACGTCGGCCTTCACGCGGAAGTCGGGAATGGAGAAGCTGTGGATGACGTCCTCGGAGCCCATGATCAGCTTGACCGGGCCCGCTCGGCTACGGCGCGAGAATTCTCGCCTTTCAGCATGATCGCCATTCCAGAGACAATCTCGCCTTCGCCGCCCGCCGTTACCG
>JANNIB010000011.1:0-5331 GCA_031404695.1 Acidobacteriota bacterium | reverse complement strand
GAGATGGCGCGCGCGCACCTGCTGCGCGCGGCCGGCCACCAGTTCGTCGAGGGCGACGTGCAACACTGGTGGCACGAGCCGGGCGGACGCGGCACGCGCACGCGCTGCTCCGACGACCTGCTGTGGTTGCCCTTCGTGGTCGCGCACTACCTGCAGGCGACCGGCGACGCGGCGCTGCTCGACGCCCGGGCGCCGTTTCTCGAGGCACCGATGCTGGCCGACGGCCAACACGACGCCTACATGCAGCCGGCGACCGCGCCCGCCGACGGCTCCGTCTACGAGCACTGCGTGCGGGCGATCGACGCCGGCACGACCAGTGGCGCGCACGGCCTGCCGCTCATGGGCGATGGCGACTGGAACGACGGCATGAACCGCGTCGGCGAAGGCGGCACCGGCGAAAGCGTGTGGCTCGGCTTCTTCCTGCACACCGTGCTGCTGGACTTCGTCCCGTGGTGCGAGGCCCGGGGCGACCACGACCGGGCGCGGCGCTACCGTGCCGTCGCCAGCCGGCTGTCGGCCAGCCTCGACCTGGCGTGGGATGGCGAGTGGTACCGGCGCGGCTACTACGACGACGGGTCGCCGCTCGGCTCGGCGCAGCGCGACGAGTGCCGCATCGACTCGATCGCGCAGTCGTGGGCCGTGTTGTCGGGCGCCGTGCCACCGGCGCGCGCCGAGCAGGCGATGGATGCCGTGCGCACCTGGCTCATCGGCCGGGGATCGAAGACGGTGGCGCTGCTGGATCCGCCGTTCGAGTCGTCCACGCAGGAGCCCGGCTACATCAAGGGCTATCCGCCGGGTGTCCGCGAGAACGGCGGCCAGTACACCCACGCCGCCGCCTGGGTGATCCTCGCGCTCGCCGCACTCGGCTCGGGCGACGAGGCCGCCGAGGTCTTCCACATGGTGAATCCGATCAATCACGCGCGCACGCCGGCTGATGCCAGCCGCTACAAGGTGGAGCCCTACGTGATGGCCGGTGACGTCCACGCGCGGGCGCCGCACGCGGGTCGCGGCGGCTGGACGTGGTACACGGGCTCGGCCGGCTGGATGTACCGCGCGGCCGTCGAGGGGATCCTCGGGCTGCGGCGCCACGGCGACACCTTCAGCCTCGCGCCGGTCATCCCCGCACGCTGGCCCGGCTTCGAGATCAGCTGGCGCGTGGGCGCCACTCGCTACGAGATCTCGGTCACCAACGCCGGCGGGCGCGGCAGCGTGGCGCGGGCCGAGCTCGATGGGCGCCTGGTCAACGCGGCGGCCATCCCGATCGTGGACGACGGCGCCACCCACCGGGTGCGCGTGGTGCTCGACACGATCGGCCGCGCCTCGGCCTAGACGCCGGTCTACGGACGCGCCGGGAAGGGACTGTGCGCGTCGGGCCCCCAGCGCCGACCACGCCGCGCCGGCCCGCGCCGCGGCCGGGCCCCTGGCGCCGGAGCGTCTGTGTCAGGGTCGGGCGGCGCCGGCGACACCACCTCGCCCTCGATCGTTACCGGCGACGCCTTCTCCGCTACGACGCCGCCGGGCGAACGCGTTGCCGCGCGCGCTCGACGCCGTTCGCGGATCTCGACGAAGCGGCTGAATGCAACCAGGACGGCCATGTCCGAGTGGCCGTCTAGCGAGCCGCGCGATCCCGACCGCGCAGGATCTGCGCGGCCGTCCGCGGCTGGGTGCCCAGGCTGGCGAGCGTCGCCACGGCGGCCGGCGGCGCCATGCCGACGATGAGCAGCATCGCCGTCCACGACGGCCGGGCGCCGACGAACACACTCGACGCCACCACGGCGATGGCCAGGGCGCACCAGGCGCCGATCGCCCAGCGGATGCTCGAGTTGATGTGCGCCATGTGCTCTACCCTCTTTCGCGCGAGCCGCGGCGCCGCAGCCACCGGTTGCGCCAGAGGCGCGGGCAGCCGTGACGGTGCCCCCGGCCGCCCGCGGCGGGCGTCGGGAGCGCGATGCTCGATTGTGATGAGACGACGTTGGGCCGGGAGGGCGAGTCGGCGCGCATCCAGGCGGATGCTGCTCGAACGTCGGCAAGCTCAGTGCGGCAGGACTTCTCCAGTATAGCGGCGGGCGCGCAGGGCAGATGTCACAGGAGATCCGCTCCGCCGTCGCCGCCAGGCGCCGCCAGGGCGCCGGCGGAGGCGGGCGAAGGGCGAGGCGCTAGAAACGGTAGAGCAGCCGGGCGAACACGCGGCTGCCCTCGTAGGGGCGGTTCCCGTAGCCGGTCAGCAGGCCGCCCAGCCAGTCGATGCGCGGTTGCCCGGTTGCGGTCGTGAAGCCCACCGGACCGTTCGAGTCGATGGTGTTCCAGTCGTTCACGTCGAACTTGTCGAACCAGTAACCCACACCCACGCCGACCTTCGGCGTGAAGTAGTACTTCACGTCGGCCGTGAAGCGCTGCCACTCGTTGGCCACGTTGGGCAGCGGCACGAACGCGCCCCCCGCCTCCAGCACCGGAATGCGCGGCCCGCCGTAGTTGAAGGCGTTGTCGGAGTCGTTGAACTCGTAGCTGACGCGGATGTCGGCCTTGGCGTTGGCCAGCCCGAGCACGTCGAGATAGGCCAGGTAAGTCTTGACGACCTCGTTGTTGTCAAGGGTCCAGTTGCGCTGCGGATCGACCCAGCTCAGGTCGGGCGGCGGGTTGGCGTTGCGCGACTTCTGCAGCGCCGAGAACTCGTCACGACCGACGCTGACGCCCAGGTGCACCATGTCGTTCGGCGTGAAGTCGAGGCCGCCGACGAGCGCGTCGACATTCTGGCTGAGCAGCCCGAACTGCTCACGGCCTGCCGGGATGGACTCGTCGGCGAGGAAGGTGTCGCGCGTGGTGGCGTACTGCACGAACACGCTGGCGGAATCGATCGGGTTCGCCGTGAGAATCACGGCCCCGCGCCTGCGGTCACGGTCGGCCTCGTCGAAGTAGCGCAGGCCAGGCTGGGTCGCGCCGACGCTGACCTCGTAGTCGAGACCGCTCAGGATGAATCCGTCGCCTCGGCGGCGTCCGGCATCGAGCGACGCTCGCACGCTGAGGCGCTCGAAGAGCTGCGCGTCGTAGGCCAGGCGCAGGGTGTCTTCGTTGACGTCGCTGAACCCGCGGCCCTCACGGTCGAACTTCTCGTTGGCGTAGCCGACGCGCAGCGATCCGTAGTCCAGCAGGCGGAACGTCGCGTTGGCGTCGAGATTCTTCCGTGTGATCTGGAAGTACTCTGACAAGCCCTCGACATGGTTCGTGAGCGGGTTGTCGGTGATGGTGCGCACCGCGCCATCGAACGTCACGTAGGTGCGCGCGTCGAATTGAGGCGTGTTGTTGTCGTGCTGGTTGTAGCGGTAGCGCGCCTGCAGCGTGAGGTAGCGCGTGGGCCGGCTGGTGGCGTTGACGAGCGCGTTCAGGCCGTTGACCGACGCTTCCGCCGAGGTACGCGGCAGGGACCTCAGTTCGGGATAGAGCGCCAGCGTCGCCGGCGAGGTGATGCTCGAGTTCACCGACCACGGCAGCAGCGATTCGTTCTGCCGCATGTAGGTGAGCTGCACGTTGCCGTTGACGGTGGTCTTCGGAATCGTCTTCAGCATACCGGTCAGACCGAAGGCGTTCAGCGTGTTGCTCGGCCACAGGGCCGCCTGGCCGAACGCGGCGCCGTTGCCGTTGCTGTAGGCGCTGGCGTCGAACGGCACCGCGAGTCCGCTGTTGTAGTCGGTGGCGCGGATCGGGTTGTCCCAGGTCAGCGTCTGCAGGTCGTTGGTGAAGTAGCTGCCCCAGTAGTCGACCCGGATCATGCCCTTGGCGTTCACCCACTCGGAGCCGGCCTTGAGCTCGTTGTTGCGCTGATCGATCGGGGCCGGCAGCTGGGTAGCGTTGTTGAATGCAAAACGACGCGTTCCACGGCATCGAGCCGGTGCGGCCGGTGGACGAGAAGTCCACGTTGAAGCCGAGCGCCGGCGTGGCGAAGTAGCCGACCTTCACGCCGAACAGCTCACGCTTCACCGCGATGTCGCCGGGACTGATGATCGAGTTGTAGATCGAGCGGTTGGCGATGGCGAGCGCCGCCGTGGTGGCGTTGCAGGTCGTCGGCCCCAGTCCCGGCGCGCACGGCACGCCCACGACGGTGCCGTCGTTAGCCGCGTTGGTCGGGCCCTGCACCGCTTGCCGGAGGGCGATTGGCAGGGTGAAACGGCCGTCGCCTTCGTTGGTCCAGATGAGCGGCGCGTCGTAGATGAAGTTGAGGGGCGTCGAATCGAACAGCCCGCCCACGGTGAGCTTGCCGTCGGTGTACTCCGCCGCGTAGCGCTGGTCGCGGTAGCCGACGTTTGAGGCGGAGGCCTCGAAGCGGTACTTGTCCACGTGCCGCTTCACCTGGAAGAGCGAGGTGGCGCCTGGCCGCAGGTCGCGGTAGCGCTCGAAGCGGGCTTCGTCTCCCGAGACACTGCCGCCCCGGTAGCCGAAGTCGAGTTCTCCGAGCGACGGCACCGCCGGCGGTTCGGGTTTGGTGGGCGGTGTCTGTGCCCGGGCGACCTCGACGGAGGCCGCGAGCAGCGCCGCGGCGGTCACGAAATGAATGGTGCGCATCACATGCCTCCCGATTACCGCAGGAAGAACTTGCCGTTCGGGTGATTCGACCCGTGGACCTGCTGGTGGCAGTTCGCGCAGGACTTACCGTAGATCTTGTTGGCGTTCTGCGAGGTCATCAGCGTGGAGCCCTCGTAGACGCTCACGGGATGCCGCGAAGTGACGTGGCAGCGCTGGCAGAGGAACGGCATCCTGGAGACCAGCATGCGGTCGTTGTTGCTGCCGTGCGAGTCATGGCAGGTGGTGCAGCTGTCGACCACCGGCGCGTGCTCAAACAGGAACGGGCCGCGCTTCTCGGTGTGGCAGCTTGTGCAGCTCTGGTCCACGGTGGTGCCCACGCGCAGCAGCTTGATGTTCACCGAGCCGTGCACGTTATGGCAGGACGAGCAGGCCATCTTGCCTTCGCGCACCGGCATGTGGTTGAAGCGCTGCTGCTTGTTGGTGATGGTCTGATGGCACTTCGCGCAGGTGAGCTGCTGGGTCTTGGCGCGCATCAGCCAAGGACCGGCAGGAGCCGGTGATCAAGGGCGTGCTGCCGGACCAACCTGCACCGGTGGCACCGCCAAAAGCCGAGCCGGTGGCCGTCGCGCCGGTGATGGTCGCAGCGCCGCGGCCGGCGCCCGTGGCCATGCAGCCGCCAGCCGGCGGCGGATTTTTCTCGTGGGTAAGGAAGCTGTTCGCGGGCGATGCAGCGCCGGCGGCGACACCGTCGCCCGCTGCCGCGACCCCGCCCGCCGTCGAAGCCAAGCCGAGGGCCGGCGATCGCGCCGAGCG
>JANNIB010000010.1:0-2047 GCA_031404695.1 Acidobacteriota bacterium | reverse complement strand
CTCCAGCTTCGCCTTCACGCCGGTAATCACGTGGTGGGCGCTCATCGGGAATCCCGCGTAGTAGCGCACCGATTCGAGCTTCGTGATCGGCGTGCCGGTATCGAGCATCAGCAGGCTGCGCAGCTGGGCGTCGCGGTTCTGCTCGACCACGAAGTTGACCTCGTGTTCGGCCATGAACTGGTGCACCTCGTCGCAGAACGGGAAACCCCGCACGCGCATGTAGTCGAGGTGGATGCCGTCGTTCGCCAGCAGGTCGAGGGCTTCCATGCAGGCGGCGTGACAGCCGCCGACGGTCACGAGGCCCATCTTCGCGCCCGGCGTCCGCTTGATAATCGGCGCCGGCAGCGCCTTGGCCGCGTTCTGAATCTTCCGGGCGACGCGGTCGAGTACTTCCTGGTACTCGTCCGAGTCTTCGGTGTAGGCGCCGAACTTGTTGTGACCCGATCCGCGGGTGAAGAAGGCGCCCTTCGGGTGCACGCCCGGCAGCGACCGCTGCGGAATGCCGTCGCCGTCGATGTCGAGGTAGCGGTAGAAGCTCTTCGCGGCCTCGAGTTCCTCGGCCGAGAGCACTTTGCCGCGATCGGGGCGGTAGGCGTCGTCCCAGGTGAGCTTCGGCACCATCCAGTCGTTCATGCCGATGTCGAGGTCGGTGAGCACGAACACCGGTGTCTGGAAGCGCTCGGCCAGATCGAAACTCTTCGCCGCGAACTCGAACGCCTCCTTCGGGTCGGACGGATAGATGCAGATGTGCCGCGTGTCGCCGTGCGAGGCGTAGGCACAGAGCATCAGGTCACCCTGCTGCGTGCGTGTGGGCATGCCGGTGGAAGGCCCGGTGCGCTGCACGTCGAAGATGACCGCCGGCACTTCCGAGTAGTAGGCCAGGCCGATGAACTCGTTCATCAGCGAGATGCCGGGGCCGGAGGTGGGCGTGAAGGCGCGCGCCCCCGCCCACGACGCGCCGATGACCATGCCCACGGCGGCCAACTCGTCTTCCGCCTGGATGATGGCGTAGCGGTTCTTCTTCGTCTCCTTGTCGACGCGGTACTTCTGGCAGAAGCCCTTGAAGCCTTCCATCATCGAGGTGGAAGGCGTGATCGGATACCACGCGCCCACGGTGGCGCCGCCGAACACGCAGCCCAGACCGGCAGCGGTGTTGCCGTCGATCAGGATCTTGTCGCCGGTCGCGTCCATCTTCTCGAGCCGGATCGGCAGCGGACACGGGAAGTGGTCCCTGGCGTAGTTGTAGCCGAGCGCAATCGCGGTGTCGTTCGAGGCCAGCAGCGCCGGCTTCTTCGAGAACTTCTCCTGCGTGAGGGTGCGCACCACCTCGGTGTCGATGCCGATGAGGGCGGCCAGGGCGCCGGCATACGCGATGTTCTTCATCAGGATGCGCTCGCGCACGCCCTTGAAGGCCCCGTTGCACAGGTCCGCCAGCGGCACGCCGAGGTAGGTGACGTCGGGCCGGTTCAACTTGTCGTCGAGTGGCCAGCTCGAGTCGAACAGCAGCCAGCCGCCGCTGCGCACCTCGGCCACGTCCTTCGCATAGGTGGCGGCGTTGAGCGCCACCATCAGGTCGAAGTGCGGGGTGCGCGCGGTGTAGCCGTCTTTGCTGACCCGGATCTCGTACCAGGTGGGCAAGCCCTGGATGTTCGACGGGAAGACGTTCTTGCCCGTGACCGGAATGCCCATCCGGAAGATGGCCTGCATGATGAGGCCGTTGGCGCTGGCCGAGCCGGTGCCGTTGGCCGTCGCGATCTTGAAGGCGAAATCGTTGACCAGGTCCATCACTCGGGAGTCCCTTTGCTCCTGCCGCCTAGCGGGCGGCCGCGGCCGGCGCTTCGACCTGGCTGGCGTGCGGCCACGACAGCACGAACTTGCGCATGTCCCATGCGTAGGTCGGGCAGCGCTCGGCGCACAACCCGCAGTGCAGGCACACGTTCTCGTCTTTCACCATCACGCGCTTGGTCTGCTTGAGCGGATCCGAGATGAACAGCGCTTGATCCAGGTTGTCGGCCGGCGCCATCAGCTGCGTGCGCAGCACCGGTTC
>JANNIB010000009.1:0-3210 GCA_031404695.1 Acidobacteriota bacterium | reverse complement strand
ATGAGGGCGTCGAGCGCCCCGTGGAGCAGGGCGTTCGGTGACTTGGCCGGTGGCGTCATGCGGGGCGTCTCATTACCTTGAGAGTCTAGGTAATGGCTTGGACGGGGCCTCGCCCGAAAAGGTTGCTCGGCCCGGACCCGGGACTTGGGACTAGGGGCTGGGGGTGACTGGGTGCTAGGTGCTGGGGGCTGGGGGCTGGGGGCTGGGGCGCGCCGCGTCACGCGGGTAAGGGACAAGTGCATCGGCGCAACGCGGCGATGCGAACGCGTGACGTTGCACGCCCCAGCCCCTCGCCCCTAGCACCCAGCCCCACGTCAGTAGACAGAAAGGTACCGTTCCCGCTCCCACGGCGAGACGTGGCGGGTGTAGTCGTCCCACTCGCCGCGCTTGGCCGCCAGGAAGTGCTCGAAGATGTGCTCGCCCAGGGCGTCGCGCACCAGATCGCTCTTCTCGAGTTCGTCGAGCGCTTCGCTGAGCGTCGTCGGCAGGTCGTCGATGCGCAGATGGCGCCGCTCGCGGTGGCTCATCCTGAAGATGTTCTTGTTCACCGGCGGGCCGGGATCGAGTTCCTGGACCACCCCGTCGAGCCCGGCGCGCAGCATCACGGCCAGCGCGAGATACGGATTGCAGGAGGGATCCGGCAGGCGCAGTTCCACGCGCGTGCCATCGCCGCGCGCCGCCGGCACGCGCACGAGCGGGCTGCGATTCTTCTCCGACCACGCAATGGCCGTTGGCGCTTCGTGGCCCGGCACCAGGCGCTTGTACGAGTTCACCAGCGGGTTCGTGATCGCGCAGTAACCGCGGGCGTGGCGCAGTAGCCCGCCGATGTAGTGCAGGCAGGTGGCGCTCAACTGCCACTCGCGGTTGGCATCGAAAAACGCGTTCGCGTCGTGCTTGAGCAGCGTCTGATGCGTGTGCATGCCCGAGCCGTTCACGCCGAAGATCGGCTTCGGCATGAAGGTGGCGTGCAGCCCGTTCCTGAGCGCGACGTTCTTGACGATGAAGCGGAACGTGCTGATGTTGTCGGCCGTCGCCAGTACGTCGTCGTAGCGGAAGTCCACTTCGTGCTGCCCGGGCGCCACTTCGTGGTGCGCCGCTTCGACCAGGAAGCCCATCTGCTCGAGCGCGAGCACGATCTCGCGCCGCACGTCTTCACCCTGATCGACCGGCGCCAGATCGAAGTAGCCGGCAGTGTCGTGGGTGAGCGTCGTCGGGCTGCCGTCGCGCCGCTGGAAGAGAAAGAACTCGGCCTCGGGGCCGGCCACCATGCGGAAGTCCATCGCCCGGGCCCGCGCGATCGCCCGCTTGAGCGCCGACCTCGGGCAGCCCTCGAACGGCGTGCCGTCGGGATTGGCGATGTCGCAGGTGACAGCCGCCACTTTGGCGCCCGACGCATCCGGCCACGGCATCACGTGGAAGGTCGCCAGGTCGGGCTTCAGGTACATGTCCGACTCTTCGATGCGCACGAAGCCTTCGATCGACGAGCCATCGAAGAGCACCTGGCCGTCGAGGGCGTCGGCGAACTGGCGGTCGGGCACCTCCACGTTCTTGATGACGCCGAGGATGTCGGTGAACTGCAGGCGGAGGAACTTCACGCCTTCGCGCTCGGCGCGCTCGAGGACGGCGGCTTTCGACGGCATGTCGGTCACAAGGCAGTATATCGGTCGGAGTCGCTGCGAAGCCTCGCCGAAGCCGCCGAGGGGGCGAAGGCGGGCGAGCGAAGGCGGAAGCCAACCAACCGCCGATGGCCGTCGTCAGATACGTTGGAAGCCGGCGTCCAGCACCTGGACCCGGCCGGCCGCCCGGCACCGGACGGCCCACTCACAAGGAGCAACGACATGAAGGGGCAGCGGATGGCCGTGTACGCCGGTCTGCTTGCGACGGCGCTCATCACCGCGGTGGCGGGGTTGGCCGCGCGGACGGGCGAAACGCAGACGAGCAGCGAGAACCGGCGCGTGATTCAGCTCGACGGACGCGGCAGCCAGCTCGGCGTCATGGTCAGCGATCGCGATGGCGACAAAGACAGCGGCGTGCGCATCGACGACGTGGAGCAGGGCAGCGCCGCTGACAAGGCCGGCGTGAAGACCGGCGACATCGTGGTCGAGTTCGACGGCGAACGCGTGCGCAGCGCGCGGCAGTTGACCCGGCTGGTGCAGGAAACGCCGGCCGGCCGCGCTGTGAAGATGGCGGTGCGCCGCGGCAGCGATCGGCAGACGCTCGACGTCACCCCCGACGCGCGCGAAGCGTTCGCGTGGAACGGCCGGCTGGGCCCGGACGTCGAGCGCGAGATCGAACGTGGGGTCGAACGCGGGTTGCGCGACCTGCCGGAGCGCATCGAGCCGTTCTTCAACTTCCAGTGGCGTGAGCCTGCCGAACGCAGGTTCGATGGTGGCATCCCGGCGATGGGCGCGCGCGGCCGGCTCGGGGTGCAGGTCGAAGGCCTGAGTGATCAGCTCGCGACCTATTTCGGCGTCAAGGACGGCGGCGTGCTCGTGGCCGGTGTCACCGCCGACTCGCCGGCAGCCAAAGCCGGCGTGAAGGCCGGCGACGTCATCACGAAGGTGAACGGCACCGCCGTCAAAGACTCGGGCGATGTCATCACGGCGCTGCGCGACGTGAAAGACGACGGCGTCGTCACGCTCGACATCGTGCGCGACAAGTTGGCCACCAGCCTGAAGGCCACGATCGAGCAGGCGCGGCCGAGCCGTCCGGCACGCAGCGCGCGGCCGGCGTAGCGGCCGGCGCTCAGCCCAGTTCGACGCGAGCCGGCGGCACCTCGGCCGGCTCGGCGTCGAGACTCGGCAGCGGTTCGAGCAGCGTCGCCAGCTGCGACGCCACGATGCCGGCGGCGGCGAGCACGTCGGCGTTGGCGTCGCGCGCGTCGGTCATCTCGAGCGAGAGCACGCCGCTCGTGCCGCGGGCGCCGGCAAGCGGCACCGTCATCGCGGCCGGGTGGCCGGCCCGGGCCGGCATCGCGATCGCGCGCCCGCTCGTGAACGCCTTCGCGGTCGGGTTGTCGTCAGTCACACCGACGATCGGGAAGCGTTCGACGACGCGACGGTCGTAGCCCGACGAGGCCACGACCTGCAGCGTCGTGGGGGGGGGGGGGGCGGGGCCCCCCGCCCACGCGCCGGGGGCCCGGGGCCGGGCCCCCCCGGGCCGGGGGGGCCCGCCCGGGGGGCCCGCGGGCCCCCCCGCCCCCCCGCGCCC
>JANNIB010000008.1:0-16370 GCA_031404695.1 Acidobacteriota bacterium | reverse complement strand
ATCGGATCCACGTGCCGCCCTCGCCCGACGTCCCCCATGTCTGGCGGGGCGACGAGATCGCCCCCTGCCTCGTGGTGCGCGCCGCCGCCCTCGAGACGTGGCTCGAACGCAGCCGGCGCGACCTGTGCGAGGCCGCCCGGCGGGCCGGCGCCACCGTGGTCACCTACCCGGTGGTCCTGGCCACGTGGGCGCCGGGCGCAGACGACGCCGCGACCCGCGTGGCGCCGTCGCGGTATTCGTCAATGGCGCAGGCCGTGCAGCGGCTCCACACGCCGCTCCTGCAATGGCTGCTGTCGTGTTCCCCCGGCGATCGCCGGACCTTCGTGGTCGACGGCCTCCGGCATCCGGGACGGTCGGCCCAGTTACTCGCCAGCCGCGCCCTGCGCGCGGTGCGTACACGTGCGGTACCCCCCTCCCGCTCTGTCCAGGCCCTCCACCTCGACAAGGAAGATCCGCATGGTCCATCTCGATCCCGGTAGTACCCGACCGGGCAACGGCGCTGGTGCGCCGCTCGTGTCGGTCGTCATCGCTGCCTTCAACGCCGCGGGATTCATCGAGGCCACGTGCCGGTCGGCGATGCGGCAGACCTGGGAGGCGCTTGAGATCATCGTCGTCGACGACGGGTCCACCGACGGCACCGGCGACCTCATCGACGCCCTGGCAGCGACCGATCCGCGCATCCGGTTGATCCGTCAGCCGAACCTCGGCGTGGCGGCCGCCAGGAACCGCGCCATCGCCGCGGCCGGCGGCGAGTTCATTGCGCCGCTCGACGCCGACGACCTCTGGGACCCGACCAAGATCGCCCGGCAGGTGGAGCGCCTGCAGGCGGCCGGGCCCTCGGCCGCGATGGCCTACTGCTGGTGGGCGTGGATCGACGTGCACGACCGGCTGCTCGACCGCTCGCCGTCGTGGCGCATCGAGGGCCGCGTGCTCGAGCGACTCGTCGAGGTGAACTTCACCGGCAGCGCCAGCGTGCCGCTGTATCGCCGGTCGGCCCTCGACCAGGTGGGCACCTACGATTCGAGCCTGCGCGAGAAGAACAGCCAGGGGTGCGAAGACTGGGATCTCGCCTTGCGGGTCGCAGAACACCACGAGGTGGTCGTCGTGCCGTCGATGCTGGTCGGCTACCGGCGCCGCGGCGACAGCATGTCGGCCGGATGCGACACCATGTGGCGGTCGCAGGACTTGGTGCTGGCCGCACTGGCCGCCCGCCAACCGTCGCTGCCGCCGGCGGTGTTCCGGCGATCGACCGGGCAGTTCGCCCTGCACCTGGCCGGGATCTCGTTCTGGTCGGGTGACCTCGTCGGCGCCTGCCGCTGGGTGCTGCGCGCGCGGCCCGTCACGCTGGTCATCGCGATCGTGCCGCACGTCGTCCGCATCTTCGCCAAGCGGATTCCGCTCGGGGCCGCGCCGCGCCCGCGCGTCATCGCCGACGACGGCCGCATCGATCAGACGGCCGTGCCGGAGCCGCTCATTCCCTACGACCGCATCTACGCCCGCCACTGGCACGCGCGGAAGGACGGCTGAGGCGGTGATCCGGTCCCGGCGGGTCCAACTGGTGGCGGTGCTCGTGGCCACCCTGCTCGTGGGCGCGTGGCACTGGCAGAACGACGGCCTGTGGTTTCAGGGGGACGCGCCGCGGCATGCCGCCACCGGCCTGTTTCTCTGGGACCTGCTCACGACGCTGCCAGACCATCCCCTCGACTACGCCCTGAGCTATTTCGCCCGCTACCCGGTGCTCGTACTGGGCATCTATCCGCCGCTGTTCCATGCCGTCGCAGGCGTGGCGTTCGGCCTCTTCGGCCCCTCGCCCTGGGTCGCGCGCGGCCTGGTGCTGGCGTGCAGCGGCCTGGCCGGCGTCTACGTGCTGTTGTGGGGCCGTCGCTGGATTGGCCCGCTGGCCGGCTGGGCGGGCGTGTGCACGGTGCTGCTGCCGGGGTTCGTGCGTTACTCGAACGTGGTGTTGCTGAACGTGCCGGCCACGGCGCTGGGCCTGGCCAGCCTCTACCACTTCCAGGCCTGGCTCGCCGATGAGCGCGGTCGCGACCGGCTCGCGTTTGTCGCCTACGGCCTGGCGGCGGTGCTTACGTACTATCCCGGGGGTATCGTGCTGCCCGTGGCGATGGCGTGGCTGCTCCTGTCGACCAATCCGTTGCGCGGCCGCTTCCTTCTGATGATCTCGGTGCTGATCGTGGTGGGCGTGGTCGCCCTGGCGGTGACCGTGCCCGACCACCTGGCGCGCCAACTGCCGTCGCTCGCAAGGCTCACGAGCGCGGTCAACTGGACCTTCTACGGCGTCCGCGTGCCGGCGGTGGTGGGTCTGTGGTGGGTCGCGCTGGCCGCCGTAGGCGCGGTCGTGGGGCTGTGGTCGCGGACCTACCGGACGGTGACTCTGCGCCTCGTGGTGGCCATGGCCGCGGTGATCGTGTGCCTGGCGCTGCTGCCGGCGCGCGACGAACGCTATGCCCTGGTGCTCGGGCCCCTGCTGGTACTCACGGCGTTTGTCGCGATCGTGGCGGCCGTCGAGGCCTCGGGGCGGCGGCAGCGGCTGGTCGCCACCGCCGCGCTCGTCGTGGTGCTGGCGGCCTCCCTGCAGGCGGCACGCGGTACCGCGGTGCCCCGGGCCACGGGGTTCGACGATGCGGCCCGCTACCTGGTGACCGCCGGCCCGACCGATGCGGTGCTCTACAGCGGTATCTACGACGGCCTCTTCACCTTCTACGTGCGGGCGATGGACCCGGGATTTGCGCGCCGCGTCGCGCTGGCGGGGCGGGTGCTGTACCAATACAAGCAGGCGGTCGACTTCACCTGGGTCGAGACGCCGCACGTGACCACGCCCGACGAGGTGGTCACGCGGCTGGGCGCGCTCGGCTGCCGGTGGGTGGCGGTGGAAGTGGGCGCCGAGGCGTCGCTGCCGATGACCGAACGGCTGCTGCGGCAGGCGCTGGCGGGGCCGCCGTTCGATCGCGTGGCGTCGTTTCCCGTGACGGCCGGGCCGGTGACCCGCGTCGATCTCTACCGCTTCGACGGCCCGCTGGAACCCGCCCCGCCCATGGACCTGATGTTTCCCTCCTTCACGCAGCGCGTCTTCCGCGACGTGCGGCCCGTGACGGCCGGCCAATGACCATCTCCCCGTCGCCCACCGCGCCCCCGCCAGACGGCCCGCCGCTGACCATCGCGCTGCTGTCGTTCGAATATCCCGCCGAGACGGGCTACGGCGGGATCGGCACCTACACGTGGCACCACGCGCGCGCGCTGGCGGCGCTGGGTCACCGCGTGCACGTGCTGGCCGGCGCCAAGGCCCCGACGGCGCTGCGTACCGAGGAGCACGACGGCGTGCAGGTGCACCGCTTCTGGGCCGAGGGGCGTGTGATGCAGGCGTTCGAGCGCCTCGGCGGCTTCAAGCTGTGGTGGACGCGCCAGCGCCTGCAGAACGCCTGGAGCATGTATCACGGGATCAGGGCGCTGCACCGCACGCACCGCTTCGACGTGCTCGAGATGCCTGAGTGCGGCGCCGAGGGCGCCCTGGTGACGCGCCTGCTGGGCGTGCCCACGGTGGTGAAGCTGCATTCGCCCTCGCGCCTCATCATGGGCGCCTACGACGTGCGGCCCCTCGACATCACGCTGTGTTCGGCCATCGAGCAGCGGGGCATCAACGGGGCGACGGCGGTGACCTCCTGCTCGCAGTTCCTGGCGGATGAAGTGGCGGGGAAGCTCGGCGTGCGCCGGCCCATGCCGGTCGTCACCAACGGGCTCGACATCCCGTGGTTCGATGCCACGACCGAACAGGTCGACGTGCACGCCAAGTACGAGCTGCCGCGCCGGCCGCTCACCATCGTGTTCACCGGACGCATGGAGCGCCGCAAGGGCATCCACCTGATGCCCGAGATTGCCCGCGCCATCCTCGAACGCCACGACGTCAACATCGTGCTGGCCGGAGCCGACCTGTTCGGCTACGTCGCAAGCACCCTGCGTCCGTCGCTCGACGGGCTCACGCTCAAGGGCTCCCTCCACTGGCTCGGCGCCTTGCCGCTGGGCGACTTGCGGCCGGTGGTGAACGCGGCCGACATCTTCCTGCTGCCGAGCACCTGGGAGAACTGCCCGTACTCATGCCTCGAGGCCATGGCTGCCGGCAAGGCCATCGTCTGCACGAACCAGGGCGGGATGCCGGAGCTCATCACGCACGGCGAAAGCGGCCTGCTCGCCACACTCGATGATGCCGGCTCGTTCGTGGCCGCGATCGAGCAGCTCATTGCCGACCCGGCGCTGCGCGATCGACTCGGGCGCGCCGCGCGCGCCAGGGTCGTGGCCGCCCACGCCCACACGCACGTGGCGCAACAGGCGGTCGGGCTCTATCGCCGGCTGGTCGCCCGCAGCGCCTGAATCCGCTCGTGCAGGCGGCGTTCGGTCACGTGGATGTCGAACTCCGACAGGGCCCGCTGGCGGGCGGCGCTCGACATGCGCAGGTACAGCTCAGGGTCTGAGAGCAGCCGGGCGATCGCCTCGGCCAGGGCGCCAGCGTCGCGCTGCGGCACGGTGAGGCCCTCCACGCCGTCGGCCGCGGCTTCTTCGATCGATCCGGCGTCGGTGTGCACGATCGGCAGGCCGGTCGACATCGCCTCGAGCACGGCGGTCGGGATGCCGTCTTTGTCGCCGGTGTCGACCTCGACGTAGGGCGCGACGAAGAGGCGCGAGCGGGCCATCAACGGAATGAACTCGTGCTGCTGCTTCATGCCGTGCAGGATGATCCGATCGCCGAGCCCGAGTTCGGCGATCCGCGCGGTGAGCTGGCGGAAGCACTCGGCGCCGGCGGGCGTCTTGTCCGCGCCGCCCACCAGGTTGAGCGTCACGTCCACGCCGCGGGCCTTCAGCACGCCCAGCGCGTCCACCAGATGGATCAGGCCCTTCTTGGGCTCGATGCGGTTCACGGCGATGAGTTCCGGGAGGCCCTCCATGGCCAGCCGCGTCGGCCCGTCGACGTAGGGGAAGCGCGCCGCGTCGATGCCGTTCGGCTTGACGATGATCTTGTCGTCGAACCGCCCGCCGCCGATCGCGCCCAGCTCGCGCTTGATGCGGGCGCTGGTCGCCACCACGATGTCGGCCAGCTCGAGGTGCAGCGGCACCAGCTTGAACTGGTAGTCGCCGAGCATGTGGTCGGCATACGCGGTGATGCCGCGCGGAATCTGCAGCAGGAAGGCGGCGACCAGGCCCAGGAATGACTGGTCGTAGAAGAAGTAGGTGTGGAGGTAGCGGGCGCCCGACAGCTCGACGTGGCGGGCGAAGGTGAAGCCGGTACGCACGATCGATTCGTTGAGGAGCTGCTCGCGCGTCAGCCCGGTGGCGGCGCCGAGTGTCACGAGCAAGGCGTCGACGCGTTCGGGGCGCGTGTGCAGGAAGTGGTCGAGGTCGCGCTGGTTCGCGTCCCAGTCGGTCTGCATGACCAGGCGCTTGCCCCACAGCCCGCTGAAGGCGGCCGGCAGTTCCTGCCGGGCGTTGGTGTCGCAGCAGAACACCTTGCAGTCGAGGCCCGCCCACGCCAGCGCCTGCATCTCCTGGTAGACGAAGGTCTGCGAGTGGATCGGGAAGCTCCAGCACGCCGCGACGACGGCGCGCGGCTTTGCGAGACCAGCCGTGCGAACGACCCGGCCGAGGGCCAGGCTGGCGCGGTTGCGCCGATCGCGCAGCCGCCGCCACCCGCGCACGAGCGGCCAGCCGACGCGCGATGCTCCGGCGCGGTTCCAGAGGCGGTCGCCTACCAGCCACTCTGGCGAGGTGTGCAGGCGCTGCAGGTCGCTGGCGTGCGCCTGTGCCTGCGCGGCGGCAGCCGCTGCCGTGTCGTCGCGCTGCTGCTGCGCCTCTCGGGCGTGGGCCACCGCGTTGTCCAGTTCGGCTCGCACGCGCGCCGTTTCCGCGGTGCGCGCAGCAGCCTCCTCCAGCGCCGCCATCTGCTGCTGACGCAGGAGATCGCGCGCCTGCCCGGCCGCTGACGCGGCGGCGGCCTCTTCTTTCGCCACATCCGCGAGGGCCGCGGCCGCCACGGCGTGCAGGTCGTGGCTAGTCGAGCGCGAGCCAGCACTGGCGGGGTCGAAGCGCGGCGATACACCGCGAAGCCACGCGCGCACGTCGGCCGAACGCGCCCGGGCGGCCTCGAGCCGGAGGCCGCCGACGAGGTCGTTGGCGTACATCGCCAACCCGTTTGCGTCCGAATGCCGGGCCGCGTGACGGGTCAGCAGTTCCAACAGGTGCGGCACATCGGCGTCTGCGGCAGACGGCTGCACGCCGCGGTGCCGCAGGGTATGAGCCAGCACGCGATTCACTTCAAGGGCGTAGGCCGCGCCCCGTTCGTCGTCGAACCACACGGTGTTGGTGCCGTGCAGGCGGTAGCCGAGCAGCGGCTCTGGCAGGTAGACGAGGGCCCCGGCGGCGGCGGCTTCGAGAAAAATCTGCCAGTCGAGGCAGTACTTGAGGCCGGCGAGCGCCTCGGCGCAGTTGCGCAGGAAGCCGGTGCGAGCCACGAGGTTGCTGCTCGTGACGAGGAAGTTGCGT
Organism: Acidobacteriota bacterium; assembly: GCA_031404695.1. Taxonomy (GTDB): domain Bacteria; phylum Acidobacteriota; class Vicinamibacteria; order Vicinamibacterales; family UBA2999; genus CADEFD01. The sequence goes on along the minus strand of JANNIB010000008.1, from coordinate 9,824 downwards.
TCGAGCAGCGCTGGCAGCAGATCGGCGTCTGGTGCGACCTGACCGGTCTGGGCATGCCACTGCAGCCAGTCGGCCACGTGGCGGCCATCGAACAGCCGCCGGACACTCTCGGTCGTGAGCCGGCAGCCGTTCGCGTCAACGGTCACGACACCGGTGGCCACCACCTGCGCCGCCGGCGATTGCTCCAGCGCCTCGCGGCAGCGCTCGAGTCGTTGCGGATGGAAGAGGTCGTCGGAGTTGAGCAGCGCCACGTACGGCGTGTCGATGCGCTCCAGGGCACGCAGCACGCTGTCGCCCAGCCCCAGGTTCGTGTCGTTGGTCTCGATTCGCACCCGCGGGTCGTCGATGCGGCGGGCCTGCGCCACGGTGCCGTCGGTGGAGCGATCGTCTACGACGAGCAGGCGGTAGTTCGCGTAGGTCTGCGCCAGCACGCTCTCGAGCGCGGCTTCGATGTAGGGCGCATGGCAGTACGACGGCACCAGCACCGTGATGTCGGGCCGCGCATCAGCGGGCGCCGGACGCCGGACCGGAATCCCGATGCCGACCCCCGTGCGCGCGGGCTCGTGCAAGCCCAGGCGGCGGCCCCAGGCCGCAAGCTCGGCCAACCCGCAGGCGTCGAGCATCTCGGCTTCGGTCTGCAGCAGCTCGCCACGGGTGGCATCGACTGCGTCGTAGACCTCGCGCAGACAAGCCAGCGCCTCTGGCAGTTCGTTCTCGACGGCGACCTTCTGGAACAGCACCCGCATCCACGCGTGGTGCCGGGCGGCCGCAGTGGCGTCGTCTGCCGCTGCCAGACGCTGTGCCCAGGCCAGCAGCGACGGCGCGTGCGGCAGCCACAGGAACTGCTTCAGAAACGCGGCGGCGCTGGCCGCTGTGGACAGCCACGGATGGTCGAGTGCGGGAAACGCGAGCAGTGCCGGAGTGGTGTCCGCTGGCGAGGCCTCTGACGCGAGGGCCGCTTCAGCCTGCTGGCGCAGCAGCGCGCGGCCCCCAGCACGCAGGCGATCCCAGGCGCCGGCCGGCACACTCGCGGGCCGAGTGTCTGCGCCCAGATCCGCCCACCACGCTCCGAACGTGTGGTGCACGGCGCGCAGTTCGCCGAGCGATACATCCGCCAGAGGGCAGTGCCCCTGCGCATCGCACAGCGTGAACTCCCGCGTGGTGCCGGCGGTGGCCGTCGCGGCCAGGCGGGCCAGGTCGAACCAGTTCTCCGGGGTGACGAGAAGTGGGGGCGTCACGCGGTGTCGCGATTTTACCCCACGGCCGCACGCCTCGACGCGCGTGGAACACGGCGGTGGCTGCGACTTTCGGTGAAACACCACGCCTGAACGTAAAATGCCCGCCATGCAGCCGCTCATCGTGCTTGGCATGCACCGCTCGGGCACCTCGCTTGCGACCTCGCTGCTCGAGAGCGCGGGCCTCGATGTGGGCCAGCGCCTGCTCGGCGCCAACGCCTCGAACCCCCGCGGCCACTTCGAAGACGCAGACTTCGTGGAGTTCCAGCAAGCGGCCCTGCGCCACGTGGGCGTGAACGGCGACGGTTGGATCACAGCCGCCCCGCCCGACCTGCCCGACTCGATCGTGGTGCATGCGCGCGCGCTCGTGGCCCGCAAACAGCAGGCCGGCCGCCCGTGGGGCTGGAAGGATCCGCGCACGGTGCCGCTGCTGCCGCTGTGGCTGCCGCTGCTGCCCGAGGCCGGCTTCGCCGTGGTCTATCGCGCGCCGTGGGAGGTGATCGAGTCGCTCTACCGGCGCGGCGACGCGGCGTTCATGGAGGATCCGGAACTGGCCGTGCAGGTGTGGCTGCACTACAACCGCGTTCTGTTGGATCTGGCGCTGACCGCGCCCGACCGCTGCATCGTCGGCAACGTGGAGGCGATGGCGACGCACCCCTCCGCGTGGGTGGCAGAGGTGGCCGCGCACACCTCGACACCACTCGGCACGCCGGGTGCCGCCGTGGTCGAGCCCTCGCTGCTGCACGGCGACCAGGCGCGCGAGCGTGCCGGGCTGCTGTTTCGCCACTATCCCGAGGTGGTGGCTGTCTACGAGCAGCTGCAGCACCTGGCCTGGCGCCCCGCCGGGGTGGACGCGCCCGCACCGTGGACGCACCACGCGGAGGCAACGGCGGATCGGCGCCAGGCGATGCACGACTGGGCGGCCGCCGCGTGGGCGGCGCGTGAACGGCGCCGCCAAGCCACCGAGACGCACGGCGCCACCGCCCTCGTGGACAACCGCACGCCCGCGGGCTGGTGTGCCTGCTGCCGCAGCGAGACCCGGTTCATCGAGACCGGGGCGTGGCTGCGCGATCAGTTCCTGTGCGAGCGATGCCAGTCGATTCCCCGTTTCCGCGCCGTGAACCACACGCTCGACACCTGGTTCCCCGGATGGGAGCAGGCCGCCCTGCACGAGTTCACGCCGCCGAACGACTTCGTGCGCCGCCACTGCGCGCACTACTCGCATTCGCTCCTGACCGAGCGGCTGCAGCAGGCCGACGACACCTTCGACCTCGTCATCACGCAGGACCTGCTCGAACACGTGTTCGAACCCGACGTCACGGTGCGCGAGATCATGCGCGTGGTGAAGCCGGGCGGCGCGCACGTGTTCACGGCGCCCAAACACAAGGGGCTGCGGGGCACGCGCCAGCGCGCGCGGCTCGATCACGGCGTGGTGACGCACCTGCTCGATCCGCAGTACCACGGCAACCCGCTGGCCGATGACCGCGAGCTGGTGACGTGGGACTTCGGCGACGACTTCGAGGTGTGCCTGGCAGGGTGGTGCGGCCTGCCAACCGTGACCTACGTGGTGCGCGATCGGCGGCTGGGGCTCGACGGCGAGTACCTCGACGTGTTCGTCACGCGCAAGCCTGCCCGCAACTTCTCGTGAGCCTAGCCAGGCCGAGAGAAAAGACACCTGCCGGCAAGACTTCCGACGATAAAATATTCCTGTAAACCCCGTATCCAAAGGGCATACGTGTTGTAGGATGTGCCGTCACTTGGTGTCCATGAGCTGTTGCACGCGAAACAACGAACGAGCTGAGGGACGCCAACGTCGCACGGCGCTATGCCAACCATGCTGACACCCACACGCGCTCTCTGGAATGGCGCTTCATCCCCCGACCTGCGGATGTGGGTGTGTGTGGTCGTCGTCGTGAGCGGTCTTGCGAGCGCGGTGCCGGTTGGTGCTCAAGTGCTGCGCGTGGAATGGACCGGACAGCGGTTGAGCGTCGCCGCGCAGAACGTGCCGCTCAGCACGGTGCTCACCGAAGTGGCGCGGCAGACCGGGTCCAGCGTGGTGGGCCTCGAGAAGGCCACCGAAAGCGTGACCCTCGACATCACCAGCGCCACGCTGCGCGACGGCCTGCGCACGATGCTGGCCGACAAGAACTACATCTACATCCAGCGCTACTCCGAGACCACGCACGCCTACGACCGCGTGAAGTTGACGCTCTACCGGACGTCGGCCGCGATGGCGAGCGCGAAGCCTTGCGCGGCGGCGGGTTCGGGATGCGACGACACGGCGCCAGGCGTGGTCGCCTTCGATGGCGCCCTCGCCGGGCCCTCCGCTGAACGTTTCCCCCGCGGGCCGAGCCCGGCCGAAGCGGAAGTGGCGCGCCTCAGTGCCAACGGCGCGTTCAATCCGGACGCAGCCGAAGGCTCGCTCCTGACCCTGTCGAAGTCCGCGGATGCCAACGTGCGCATTCGAGCGCTGCAGACCCTCGCTCTCCAGAATTCGCGCTTAGGGTATGACGCCGTCAACGCGGCCCTGAACGACGACCATCCATTCGTGAGGGCTGAAGCAGTCGAGCTGGCGCTCCTCCTCGGCGGCCCTGGAGCGAGTGCGGCCCGGGAGCTTGGCACGCTGGCGAACCACCGCGACCCGGCCATTCGTGTGTCGGCGGCACTGGCCCTGGGAGAGGAGCCTGGCGAAGACTCGGACGTTCTACTGAGGCGCCTGCTCGATGACGACGATGCGTCAGTGAGAAGCGCGGCGGCGCAGCAGCTCCAACAGAAGGAGTCGCACAAAGACAAACAGCAGAAGGTCAAACGGTAAGTGCTCGACGTTGCTACTCAAAGGCGGAGGTGAGAAATGGGACGGATACAACGCTCATGGCGGGCCAAGACGGCTCTGGCGCTCGGCGCCACAGCGGTTGCTGCCGCGCTGATTTTCGGGTCGTTCGGTAAGAGCGGCGGACCGCTTGGCGTCGGCGAAACACGCGTGACGGCGCAACCCAGTGGCACGGTCGCGGGCCAGTCGGGCACGATGCAGCCGGTGCACGTGGGACCGATTGCCGAGGTGGCAGTGCTTCCGGACCGGACCGCGGCCCAGGAAGCGGCGTTTCGCGCGGATCAGGACAAATCGCGTGCCGGCATGGCCGCGCGCGCGGCGGCCCTGCCTGCGAGCGATGCCCGCGTAAGAGCCTCGGCCGCCCCGCCCCTGGCGAGCGAGATGACCATCCCGCGCATGCTGCCGGATCCGGCCGCCTCGCCGTCGCCGGCTGCGGACGGCGACTTCCAATACTTCGAAGCCAACCAGCTCAACCCTGCCGCGGGCGGCTTGAATGCCTCGTCGGTCAGCGAGCCCGCGGTGGCCCAGAACGGCCGCTACGTGTTCGAAACGTGGAACTGGGGCGCTGCCCGCTCGGTCAACGGCGGCAACACCTGGTCGTACATCAGCCCGTACGCCACGATGGCCGACTTCTGCTGCGACCAGGACGTAATCTACGACAAGGGCCGCGACCGGATGTACTGGCTGCGCCAGGGCCTCAGCGGGTCGTTCGCATCGCCGCTCGGCGGCGTCGAGAACCGCGACCTGATCACGGTTGACAACGGCGCGGGCGCCCTGTGCACCTACGACATCCGTCCCAGCATCACGGGCAACGCGGCCTACGCGAACACCTGGTTCGACTACCCGCGCCTGGCGCTGAGCAACAACTTCCTGTACGTGGGCACGAACGTGTTCACGAATGCCGGATCGTACGTGACGTCGTTCGTGATTCGATTCGGGCTGACCGAACTGGCGGGCTGCGGTGCAGTGCCCTTTACGTGGTGGGGTCAAGGCCCTCTGGCCCAAGGCTGGACGCCTGGGCTGGTCGAGAACGCCCGCGAGACGATGTTCATGGGCGATCAGGTCGTCACCAACTCGGGCCTGAACGATCAGTTCCGTGTCTACTGGATCTTCGATGACAGCACCGCGCTGAACTTCGTGGACCGCACGATCGCTCAGTACACCTTCACGAATCGCAACGGCACCTGCATCGTGCCGGGCGGCTTCAACCCCTGTAATCGCGCCGACCAACGTGTGACTGGTGGTGCGATCAATCACAACACGCCAACACCGGCCGGCCTCGGCGCCGCCGGCGACAGAGTGGACTTCTACTGGAACGTCAAGGAAGGCAACGGCTTCGCGTTGCCCTACGTGGAATCGGCTACCTTCCACGCCGGCACCATTCTGTACCAGCAGCGGAAGTACATCTTCAGCGCGTCGCTCGCCTGGCACTGGGCCGCGGTGGGCGCCAACGACAGAGACCACATCGGCTTGTCGGTGATGGGCTTCTGGCCCGCGGCCAGCGCCATCAACCCCCAGCACTACGTGGGCCTCAACGACGACTACAACGGCAACCCCCCCGGATGGGAGGTCTACACCGGCTTCGGCAGTTCTGCTCCGTGGACGGCCAGCAGCGGCGGCGACTACCTGCGCGTGCGTAAGCACTCTCCCGTCGGCACGGCGTGGATCGCCACTGGCTATTCCCGTCAGGCTGGCCAGTATCAGCCCTCCTACCTGGTCTTCGGGCGCGCTCGCGACCTGAACGGCTTCAACCGGTTCGATCAGCAGTAGGCGCTGAACGCCGGCCGATGCGGCCGCGACTGTTCTCAACATGCACGCCGGGGGTTCAGAACCCCCGGCGTGTTTGTCTTTGCCCCCGGTTCACTCGCCGCCCCTTCGATGGTGTCAACCAAGTCTTTTCAGAAACCCGCGCCAGCTCGAATCAGGGGCCAGTTCCCGACTTGCGCCGCTTCATCGTTTGGGCAGATGATCAGGCGATGAACGAACCTGTCGCAAACAGCGAAGATCTCGGTCTTGGCCTGAAGCCCGGGGCCCCCCACTACCGGGCCTACGTCGGACCACCAGAAGACTTCGACCTGATCGCCGCGATGACGTTCAACCTGATGACGACGCTCGGCCTTCGCCAACACCATACGCTCATCGATGTCGGCTGCGGCTCACTGCGCGCCGGACGGCTTTTCATTCCGTACCTGAATGTCGGCAGGTACGTGGGCATCGAGCCGAACCGATGGCTGGTCGAGGAAGGTCTGCAACGCGAGCTCGGCAACGATATCGTTCGAATCAAGCAGCCGCGGTTCTACTACGCCGACACGCCTGGAGTACTCGAGGGCAGTAAGCTCATGGCCGAGTTTGCCGTCGCGCAATCAATTTTCAGTCATTGTGGACTCGACCTGATCAAGCACTGGCTGCATGGCATTGCTCCGTTTCTGACTCCCACCGGGGCTCTCGCCGCTACTTTCCTCGTAGCTGACGACGACTTCTCCGGCAGCGGTTGGGTGTATCCGGACTGTGTCAGCTACACGAGACGCACACTGCAGAAAGCGGCAGCCGACGCCGGTCTCACACTTCAGATTCTCGACTGGCGCCACCCGCGCCAGACCTGGGCGTTGCTCTGCCGCGAGCACTTTGACTCCTCGTGGTTTCAAGACAGGCCGCTCACCTGGAACGCCCGCATGGGCGCGTGAGTCTTGCCGAGCCGTCGCCAAGATGGCTGAAACCGACGGCAGGTCAATACCACGAGATGAAATACACGGCAGATCGCATCCTCTATCTTGGCGCTCCCTCCGTAGTGCGGCTGCCGAAGGACGCGCCAGCCGCCGATGTGATGTTCGAGACCGGCCAGAATACTGGGAATCTCCTCATCGGCGATGCGATTCGTCGCCACCTCACGACAAGCACGCTACGGTCGGTCGACGACCTGTTGCGCGGGTCGGAGAGGGCCCGCACGCTTCCACGCTTCGCAAACCTGGAGCGGCTCGACAAAGCACAGATTGAGACTGAGTTCGACGTCATCGTCATCGGCGCGGCGAATTTTCTGAACAGCAGGTTTGACTTTACTGCCTGGGCGACATTCCTCGAGTCCGTGCGCCTGCCGTGCGTGATCATTGGAGTCGGTGCGCAAGCGCCCGACTACAGCTATCACATCACGGTGCCCGACGGAACGCGGCGGATGTTGCAGATAATCTCGGAGCGTTCTGTCAGCCTCGGCGCTCGTGGCCACTATTCCGCCGACACCCTGCGTCGCATGGGCATCACGAACGTGCGGGTCATCGGGTGCCCATCGATGTATTGGTCGTGCGAGCCTGTGCTGCGTCTCAAGCGCCGACCTGCCCACGATAGCATCGTGGTGACAGTCAATGGCTCGGCGAACGTCGTGGAGCATGCTGTTGACGCTGATGCGGCCCGGAGCGTCGAGGCGTCAATTGCGCGTCTGTCGTTCGATCACGGGTATCCCTACATACTTCAGAATGAAACTGAGTTGATGGATATTCTGGTGGATGCGCCGGGCGCCTTCGAGCCTTCCTTGATCGATGCGCTCCAGCATCGTTATGGCCTGCACGACGTGTCGCCGGCTGATTTCGTTCAGTTCGTGCGCCGTAACATGAAGGTGTTCACGGACGTTAGTGATTGGCTGTGCGCTGTGCAAGCCAGTGAGTTCGTTCTTGGCACGCGCTTTCATGGCTGCCTGATCGGGCTCCTGGCCGGAGTACCGAGCCTGATGTTTGCTCACGATGCGCGAACACGTGAAATGTGTGAGCTATTGAGCGTTCCTCACGTGGACGTTCGCGATGCTCGTGGCATCGACGTGCGGTCGCTGTACGAGTCCGTCGACATAGACGCATTGGAGGCGGCGTACTCGCCGCTTTACCGCAACTACGTCGAGTTTCTCGACGAAAACCGCCTTGAGCACCGTCTCGCCTACGAGCACCAGAGCGCGCGGGGGGATGGGTAAGGCGCGGCACCTAGACGCGACGTGGCGTCGGGGCGACGACGACGTGCGGGTCCGAAGGATCGGCGCTGATTGGCTCAGCCGCCGCCCTTTGGCGAGAAGCTGACGAATACTGCCTGCGACTCGGGGTCGCGGTAGAGCACGCGGAAGTCCCAACGCTCGGGCCCCTGGCCGTCGAGTAGAAAGAACGTCTCAGCGGCATGCTGGACCCGCACACGATCGTTGTCGTCCGACTGCGGCAACTGAAAGTAGCTCAGCGAGGAGAAGGCGCGAAAGCCGCGTCGGTAGGCGAGGTCGAGCAGGCCCCCGGCAGACTTGGCCTCGAGCGCCTCTTTGTCCAGCGTGAAGCCAATCCCGCTCATCGACGGAATCTCGAGTGAGTAGCCGAGTATTCCGTCAGCGAATTCCAGCAGGCCCGTGCCGCCGTAACGGGACGTCACCTCGCGAGAGATCCTCTCTCGTGCGTGCCACAGCCGGACGCGGCCGTCGAACTGCCTCCCCCGCAGGCTGTCAGCCGAAAAATTGGCAAGGGCGACGACGAACAGGCATGCGCACGCTATCCGGATGCCGTTCGGCCACGTAGCCCTGGCCGCGCGCCGACCTTCGGCGGTGAGGGTCTCGTGAATCATGATGACGCTGAACAGGCTCGTCAGCATCAGGCTCACGGGGAAGTACCACGCGCCCTGAGACCACATCTCGACGGCGACGAATGAGAAGAGGGCCTTGAGCACGACGTAGGCCGCGAACGCAGTCAGCACCAGGATGCGTACCGGCTGTGGATCGATGGCCGGAGCGCGTGTCAGCCTGACCGCGTCGGCGATCGGCGATCGGTTCCGCATCAGCCAATACCCGCACACGCCTGCTGGAACGACGATCTGCAGCACTCGCCACGAAAGGCTGTACCAGTTCCCTGCGCTGGCAGAGTCACCCCCCAGCCACGCAGGCACGAAGACCTGAGCGAGGAGGCGCGCGTTGTCGAGGAGCGCGAGGTCAAGTTTCTGAGCGCCGCTGCCGGGCAGGAGCAAGCTCGCATACCGAAGGTTGTTCAGCAAATAGGCGCCGATGACGAGCGCCGGGATCACCGTGGCCTGGGCCAGGCGTCTGGCCTGCTCGGCCGCGCGCTGGGTGCGCGCCATGAGCATCACGACGCTGAGAAACGGAACAAAAAGAAAAATGTCATCCAGCCGGCTCAGCGTCATCAGCGTCAGCAACGCCGACAAGCTGTACAGCTCGCCGCCCGCCGCCAGCGGTGGGGTGCGGTTCTGGCCGAGAAGCCAGCACGAAAGGATTCCAGCGAACAACACTGACAGGCACCCCTCCATCCCGTTGATGGCGCTCCACGTCGAGTGCTGCGGAAAGAACGGCGTCATCGCCAGTGCGTAGACGCCCGGCACTGCTGCCGTGATTGCGAGAGGAATCGACGCGGCCGCTCGGTAGAAGACGATCGACGACAGCGCAGCCCCTAGTGCCACGGCCAGTGCGGCAAAGCCAAACGCGAAGAGGATTTCGGCGCGCCGATCGCCGCTGAGCGCTGCGAACGCGATGGTAAGAACGTGTTGCCAGAGCGGGTGAAACCCGTTCGTCGGGTGCGTGCCATCGTAGGTGAACGCGGGCCAGCGCGATCGATGCGCCACGGTGAAGTAGTAGAACGCATCGCCAGCAAAAGCCCGGAGGGCGACGTCATCGGCCGCCGAGTGCGTGACCTGCGGCGCCGGTGGTTCGACCAACGCTGGAAACAACGCCGCGGCCAGTACGCGGCCCGATTCGACAACGCCACTGAGGCCAAGCGACGCCAAGGGCGCGTACAGCG
>JANNIB010000007.1:0-10088 GCA_031404695.1 Acidobacteriota bacterium | reverse complement strand
TCCGGCGAGACCTGCCGCCCGCCTTCGCGCTCGAGCGTAGAGCATCGCTGCAAGGACCAGGGCTGCCCAGCCTGCGACCAGCGGCAAGACGGCCTCGCGGATGGCCGTGCCGATGACGAGAAAGTCGGGCCCTCCGGTCTGCCAATACGTCCATTCAGAGCCCAGGCGAGTGGCCAGGAGGCGACCGCCTGACGTCAACACGACCAGCGCATCGCCGTTGTCGGGGTTGATGCGGACCGCCGCGTTGATGGCCGGTTCGTTCCGGCCATCGTGGCCGAACACGAAGGCGCCTCCAGGCGTTGGCGCATACAACATGGTGCCGAGGCCCCAGATGTCAGCGCCGAACTGCGTCCCGTGAGGCTCGCGCATGCGGCGCTGCAGGTCGGCGTCGAGCGGTGCTGCCAGGCCGGCCCGCACGTGCCCCTGAACCCATCGCACCATGTCTCGGACACAGGTCGAAAAGCCCGTCGCGGCGGCCGCGGCGTACTGAAAGCGCGGTGCCGCGCGTCCGGCCGAGTCGAACCCCTCGGCGTCGTTCGTCGTCGCGGCGCTTTCGAAGCCCGAACACGAGAACTCGAGCGGATCGAGCACGGCGTGGCGCATGAAGGCGGCAAACGGCTGTTGCGCCACCTCCTCCACGAGGAGCTGCAGGATGAGATAGCCGCCACCGGAGTATTGCCAGCGTGAGCCCGGCTCGACGCCTACGGCAATCGTCGTCGGCTGGCCCGATGATGCCCGCGGTGCCCGGAGGGACGCTTCGAGTGTGGGCAGGCGCTCGTCGAGCCGGTAGTCGGCAAAGCCGAGACCGTCAGTGAGCCCGGCCGTGTGACTCAAGAGGCGGCGCGTGGTGACGCCGTGAAGGTCGAATTGGCTCGCCGGCAGCGTCCAGCGCGTGAGATAGCGAGTCACCGGGGCGTCCAGATCAATCCTGCGGTCGCGCACGAGCTGCATCACGCCGACCGCGGTGATCCACTTGCTCATCGAGGCCACCGGGAATACCGTGTCGCGGTTCACGGCGTCGACCACGCCGGCGTAGTGCTCGTCAGCCACCTGGCCACTGGTCACGAGCGCGATCGCGACGTCGCCGTGCGGCTCCGACGCCACCATCCTGCGAGCGGCGGCCATGAAAGCAGGCGCATCGCCGGCCGGCGCGAGCCCGCGGTGCCACCACCCGGCGAGTACGCCGTAGCCGACGATGGCGGTCCAGGCGAGCATGGCCAGCGCGATCGCACCAACCGCCCTCGAGACACCGACGAGTCGTCTGCGTTGACCCATGCCTGCCAGATCACCTCCGCCTGAGACTACCCCCGACCCGCCGAAATCCCCTGAACTGATTTACTTCTTGGGTATGATCCTGCCGCGGCTTGTTACCTGCCAGCGCGGCGGGCGATGAACGTCGATCCGATGGTCGCGCTCCGACGCCGACGCGATGAAAGCCATCACCTACGCACGGTACGGACCACCCGAGGTGCTGCACCTCGCCGACCTCAGCACGCCGGTGCCCAACGACGACGAGGTCCTCATCAGGGTACGCGCTGCCGAAGCCACGAAGGCCGACTGCGAGATGCGCAGCTTCAAGTTTTCGGTCCGCTGGTTCTGGCTGCCGCTGCGCCTGGCGCTCGGCGTGAGACGGCCGCGTCGCCCGGTCCTCGGCGCCTACTTCGCTGGTGAGGTCGCGGGCGTGGGCCGCCACGTGTCCGACTTCAAGGTGGGCGACCAGGTGTTCGGCACGTCCGGGCTGCGACTGGGCGCATATGCCGAATTCCTGGCCGTGCCCGCGCGAGCGACGATCGTCGAGAAGCCTCGGAACATGAGCTTCACGGATGCCGCTGCCGTCCCCATGGGGGGACTGAACGCCCTGCACTTCATGCGGCTGGCCCGCATCCATCCAGGCGATCACGTGCTCATCCTCGCCGCCGGCGGCAGTATCGGGGCGCACGCCGTGCAGATTGCCAAAGCCATGGGAGCCGAGGTCACGGGTGTTGATTCCGCGACCAAGGCGGAGTTGCTCAGGCGCCTGGGCGTCGATCACGTGGTGGACTACCGGAGGGAGGACGCGCTGGCCATGGCCGGAAGCTACGACGTGGTCTTCGACATGGTCCCGGGCAGTTCGCTCACCGCCGCCATCCGCGCGCTCCGGCCCGGCGGGCGCTATCTGAATGGCAATCCGCGCCTGTCGATCCTGGTCCGCGCGCCCTTCGTCCGTCGGTTCACCGGCAAGACGGCCACGTGCGCGTTTGCGCGGGAGACGAGGGACGAGCTGCTGCACTTGAAGGCCATGATTGAGAAGGGCGCCATCGCGCCGATCGTCGATCGAGTGCTGCCGATGACCGAAGTGGCCGAGGCGCACAGGCTGGTCGAGTCCGAGGCGCGTCGGGGGGCGATCGTCCTCGCCATCGGCCCGGAGGGGTCGGTTCAGCCCGCCGTGAAGAACATCAGCAGGTAGGCGTCGATGATGCCGCAGCCGCGGAGGCGCGGCGTTCTTACTGCACCGGCGCGTTGGGGCTGTGCTTCGGTCGGCGGGCCTGGACTTCATCGATCAGCCGCTCGAGCACTCCGCCGGCGTCGCGCACGCCGGTTCGGAGAACCATCGCCGTGCTCCCCGCATTCCACGCGCCAGCCCCACGATCCGTCATGCCTGCGAGGTTAACGTCCGAGGCGGCCAGCGCGTCGGTGCGCACTGGTGCTGAGCGAGGACCGCCGCACGCCGGTCCACGGCCCGCTCGACCAAGGCTGCCATACGCGTCCATGTCCGCTCCCACGACCTCTCGCGCAGGGCAGCATCGGCGCGCGCCTCACGTTGTTTGAGACGGCTGCGGGGTACCGCGTCACACGAACGGGCGAACGCATCGACCCCGTGGGCCACGGGCACGTGGTCGCGGTCGCGAGGCATCCGGAGCACGGTGGCGATCGCCGTCGAGGTGACCGGTGGGCGGGCTGTGGGAGAGTCAGAGGCCTTGGTCGGGCTGCTGACGCGCGTGGCGTCGTTCACCGCCAACAGCACCGGACCACGACCCACCCCAGGTCGCGCGGAGGTTCTACGCAGGTCGTCGACGCGGTGAGGTTCGCAACCGCGCACCACCAACAGCGAATAGCTGCCGGTGAGAACCACGTCGGCACGCGCGATCAGTGTTCGCTCCGGCCCGGGCCGTTCGGCGGCGCCGTGCGTGATCGCCGCCAGGTCCACGCAGTCGTAGACCACTGCGGCTGCGGGGAGGTGGTTGGTGGACGGCAGGAAGTCTGGCGTGTAGTACCAAGCCACGAATCGATCGATGCGTTCGGTCGCAACGAGGACGTCGACCAGGGCTCGCAGTGCCGGCAATCGCCAAGGCTCCGGCAGCTCGTGTGGCAGGTGCGGCACCGCCACGATGACGCGTCCTGTGCGGCGAAACTCCCATGTCGGCAGCGACACCGTGTCAAACACCGGCTCTTCCACGTAGAAGACCCGATGCCGACGGGCGAACCGCGTCATCAGATGCTGCGGGCGCTGGAACTCACGCGACCACCGCAGATGGGAGAAGCAGAGGAGGTCGAACGGGCGCGGCCTTTCGGACGGCGGGACGGCGTGAGCAGCAGCGGGCGCCGAGGGCCTGGTGCGGCGGGCAACGCTGTAAGCGTCTCGAGGAGGCATCCTGCCGGAAATGTGTGCAACTCGCGTGCCCGAGGGTTCAAGGGATTCCTCCCCCGGATGGCACTGAAAGGGAAACGCCGTGCCACAAACCAGCAAGAGACGACGACACGCCGTTGGCTGTGCGGCGCCGTCGCCCCGTGACAAACGGCGCTCACGGCATGGAGCGTGCGAAACACCGACCTCGAGATCTGCGCACAGCGTTGGGATAGGCGTGCGCTGACTCAGGCCGGTGGCACACGGTCGAACGCGCGGCTGAAGCCCGGTAGCCTGCCGTCCAGGTAGCCTTTCGCCCGGTCGACCGCCAGCGCGGTCAGGGCCCCGACGAACTTGTCGAAGGTCTCTGCCCCGGTCTGGGCCTTCATCGCGCGAGCGACGCGGCCGTGGCCGCGACCGTTGGGTGCCGACACAACGAACCCGGCGACGAACGCCGCGCCCAGCCACACGTATGGCTGGCGGCCGACGTGCGCGCGCCAGTCGGTGGCCGCGTCGACCTTCCGATCGAGATCGTGCAGGTCGTTTCCCAGGCGAGTGCGCGCCTGCGAGATTCGCGCTTCCAGCTGGTCTACTGTTTGACCCATTCGATGTTCTCCTTGAGGGTGGCGACCGTGCGTTCGGGTGTGAAAGAGATGACCTGCCATCGCTTCAGGGCACTCGACACCGCCAGACCGCCCACCAGGACGAACAGGGCGCCCACGATGCCGGTGGCCGCCCAGATGGGAAGTCGAAGCGCCAGCGCATAGACCGTCGTCCAGAGCAGGAAGTGGACGCCGATGAGGACGACCGTGGCGCCTGCGACCAGCATCGCGATCGCGCCCTTCCCGCGCTGGATGTCCTCGGCGACCTCGCGTTTGGCGAGCGCCACCTCGGAGCGAACGAGCTCCTGCAGGTTATCGAGGATCCCCTGCAGGATGCTGCCAACGGAACGCTCGGGGGCACTCATGCGCTTATCGGCTCAGCGAGCGGCCGACGAGGAAGCCGAGCACGCCGGCGACCACCAGTGACGGCCCCGGGTTGCGCTTGACCAGCGCCTCGACGTCGGTGGCCATGCGGCTCAGATCGGTGTCGCGGAGATACTCGGCTGAGGCGGCCATCGTGTCGGCCGCGGCTGAGGCCGTCCGCTGCACCGACTCGCCGCCGGGGAGGCTGCCGACTTTGTCGCCGATGTAGTGAGCAGCCGACTTCAGCGAGTCTGCCGCGGCGGCGCGGCCCTCTTCGAACGTGGTGGCCGCGGTGCTGGCGGCATCCGTGATCCGGTCACCGATGCCGGCGGTGCCCTCGGTGCCGTAGCCCATTGTCGAACGTGCGGTATCTGCGGGATTGGCCATGTGCGATCTCTCCTGAGCCACACAGGAGCAACCTTCGTGCCGCGTTCGACAACGCGTTGCCGATGTCGCGCGGCACGCTGAGGGTGCCGCACTGCCCAAGAGCGGTAGTTGGGTTCCCGATCACGAACTTATCGGTGGCTTGGTCCCCGCCACGCGCGGTCACCTGGCACGACTCGACCGTGTAGCCATTAGGCGCGGCACTTGGATCATCTTATGCACAGCTCCTCCCCATGAGCCGGCGCTTGAAGACCGTCTCGAACATTTCATCCGAAGGATGGACGATCTGCAACCCACAGTGGGTCGGAGTTTCCATCCCGGAGGGGGCGACATGGCTGAATCAGGGACTTTGCACGATGCGTTCATCGACGAGCTTCGCGATGCCTACGACGCCGAGAAACAACTGCTGAAGGCGCTACCGAAGATGGCGAAGGCGGCCTCGTCCGACGACCTCCGTGAGGCGTTCGAAGCCCATCTCGAAGAAACCCGTAGTCACGTCGAGAAGCTCGAGCAGGTCTTCGCCAGCCTCGATGAGAGGGTCCGGGGCAAGCACTGCGACGGCATCGCCGGCATCATCGAGGAAGGTAGGTCGGTGATGGAGGAGGACTTCGACGAGCAGACGATGGATGCGTGTCTGATTGCGTCGGGGCAGCGGGCGGAGCACTACGAGATGGCTGCCTACGGCACGCTGGTCGCGTGGGCGCAGGCCATGGGCCACGACGACGCCGCGGAACTGCTCGAGGAGATCCTCGATGACGAGAAAGCGGCCGACGAGAAGCTGGCCGGGCTGGCCGAGGGCGGCATCAACCAGTCCGCCGCCGATGGCGCCCACGGCGACGACAGCAAAGAAGTCGAGAAGCCCGCGTCCCGCACCACCGCCAAGACGTCGTCGGCAAAGAAGCCGGCGTCCGGCTCGAAATCACGTATCGCGCGTTGAAGATGGCCAAGTCAAAGACGTCCCCGACCCCGCCAGCGGCCCGCATGCCTTCTGGAGCAGACCCGAACAGCCGCACCACTGTGTCCGGTCCTGCCGAGCCGTCGATCACGGCCGACACCGCCGACGATCTGACCGCCAAGATGGCAGCGACCGGCGACCTCGCGGCACGGCGGCCGTTCAATGCCGGCAAAGCCGCCGAGTACGATCCCGGGGCAGCCGTGGAACCGCCGGTCGGAGAGTCGTACAAGCCCGACGACCCGATCGTGGGCTCGAGCACCGTGCGCGAGTCGAACGGCTCGGAGAAGGTCGGCAGCGGCGGCCCCCCGATTGGGACCAACAAGACGATTGCGCCGCTCGACCGCGTGCGCGTCGATTCGACCGGTCAGCAGTTGACGACCAATCACGGCGTGCCAATCGGCGACAACCAGAGCTCGCTCAAGGCCGGCCTGCGCGGGCCGACGCTGCTCGAGGACTTCATCCTCCGCGAGAAGATCACGCACTTCGATCACGAGCGCATCCCTGAGCGCATCGTGCACGCGCGCGGCTCAGGGGCGCATGGCTTCTTCGAGTGCCACACCCCGCTGGCGGACGTCACCAGGGCCGACCTGTTCTCCGAAGCCGGCAAGGTGACCCCGGTGTTCGTGCGTTTCTCGACCGTCGTCGGCGAGCGTGGGTCCGCCGACACCGCCCGCGACGTGCGGGGCTTTGCCGTGAAGTTCTACACCGCGGAAGGCAACTGGGATCTGGTCGGCAACAACATGCCGGTCTTCTTCATCCAGGATGCGATGAAGTTTCCCGACTTGGTGCATGCCGCCAAGCCCGAGCCGCACCACGCGATGCCGCAGGCCGGCACCGCGCACGACACCTTCTGGGACTTCGCGTCGCTGATGCCTGAAATCACCCACATGTTGATGTGGGCGATGTCCGATCGGGCGATCCCGCGCAGTTATCGCATGATGCAGGGCTTCGGCGTACACTCGTTCCGCTTCGTCAACGACGCCGGCGGCTCGCAGTTCGTCAAGTTCCACTGGACGCCGAAGGCCGGCACGCACTCGCTGGTGTGGGACGAGGCGGTCAAGATCTCGGGCGCCGACCCCGACTTCCACCGCCGCGACCTGTGGGAGGCCATCGAGGCGGGCGCCTATCCCGAATGGGAGCTCGCCGTGCAGATCTTCAGCGAGGAAGACGCCGAGCGGTTCTCGTTCGACATCCTCGACGCCACCAAGCTGATTCCGGAAGAGCTCGTGCCGCTGCGGCCGGTCGGCCGGCTGGTGCTGAATCGCAACCCCGACAACTTCTTTGCGGAGACCGAGCAGGTCGCGTTCTGCACGGCGCACGTCGTGCCGGGCATCGACTTCTCGAACGATCCGCTCCTGGCGGGCCGGATCCACTCCTACGTGGATACCCAGATCTCGCGTCTGGGTGGACCGAACTTCCACGAGATCCCGATCAACGCCCCGGTCGCGCAGGCCCACAACAACCAGCGCGACGGCATGCACCGTCAGGCCATCAACCGCGGGCGCGTCTCGTACGAGCCGAATTCGCTGGGCGGCGGCTGTCCGTTCCAGGCCGGCGCGAAAGGCTTCGTGTCGCACCCGGAGCCGATGGCTCCGGAAGCCTCGAAGGTGCGCGGCAAGCCCGAGCGGTTCGCTGAGCACTACGCCCAGGCGCGCCTCTTCTATGGCAGCCAGACGCCGGTCGAACAGCAGCACATCATCAACGCCTTCTGTTTCGAGTTGTCGCGCGTGCAGACGCCGGCGATTCGCGAGCGGATGGTCTCCGGGCTGATTCACGTCGACAAGGGCCTCGCCGCCGCGGTGGCCGATGGCCTCGGCATGCGCCGGTTGCCGGCGCCGATGCCGAAGGTCCTCGACGAGGACGTCGAGCCGGAAGTCACGACGTCGCCCAGCCTGTCGCTGATGGCGCGCCCCGGTTCAGAGGGGATCACGACTCGCCGCGTGGCGATCCTGGTGGCCGACGGCGCCGACGGGGCCGTGCTGCGCGGACTCTACGATGGGCTCTTCCAACGCGGCGCCGTGCCGCGGTTTGTCGGCATGAAGCTCGGGGCGGTCGATGCGGGCGGCCCACTCGAGGTGGACGTGCCAGTCGATGCGATGCCCTCGGTGCTGTTCGATGGGGTGATCGTGGCGGGCGGAGCCGCCGGTGCCACGCTCGCTGCCGACGGGCGCATGGTGGAGTTCGTCAAAGACCAGTTCCGCCACTGCAAGACGATCCTCGCCCTTGGCACCGGCTCCCAGGTGCTCAGGAAGGCAGGCGTGCCGGCCAACAAGGCGGACGCGGGCCTCATTGAAGCCGACGGCGCACCGGCCGACCTGCTTGCCAAGTTCGAGCAGGCGCTCAGCAAGCACCGGCACTTTGCGCGAGAGACGACTCCGCCAGCCGTCTAAACGTCGGAGCCGGGGGAATCGTGAACGCGGCCGTGTGTGCCAGCTCATGGCCGAGCACATGGCTGGTCTCGCCGAACGATCCGGCAAACGGCGCGCTCGTTTACGATCAGTCCACGTTCAACCTGCGACCTGGCTATTGACGGTATCGCGCCGCCGGGCTGCTAGGGCATCTGCGCACAGCTGGCAGACGATTCGGCGATGCCCGGCGACGCCGGGACCGCGTCGTCGGCAAACGGCAGGTCAATCGTAAAGACGCAGCCTCGACCGGGAGTGTTATGAACGTGGACGTCTCCGCCGTGTGCCCTGACGGCCCTTCGAGCAATCGAGAGCCCCAAACCGAGGCCCGATCGGTCTCGGCCGCGACGCGCGCCGAACGGCTGGAACGGGTCCCCGAGGCTGGCGGGGATGCCGCCGCATTCGTCCTCCACCTCAATCAGGAGCCGCCCGTCGCCGTTGGCCCGGGCCCTCAAGACGACCCGTCCGCCCATGGGTGTGAACTTGCAGGCGTTGTTTAGCAGGTTCGTCACGGCTGACCCCAGTACCTGCGGGTCAGCGGTGACCGCCCATGCCGACTGGCCGGGTTCGATCACCAATTGGAGCGCCCGGGACTCGGCGTGCAGCCTCCCAGCCACGCCGACGTCATTCAGGAAATGCGCAACCGCGACGTGCTCACGCCGCGGTCCCCCGGCCGCGAGACGGATTTCTGAGAGCGTGCCGTCGACCAGGTCGCGCAGGCCGATGAGACTTCGACCCAGCACTGCCCCTGTGCTGCCATTGATGGCGACAGTGCCTCGCTTCAGGGCCTGATAGGCCAGCAGCGCGGTGTTGAGCAGATCACGGCTCTCGTGAGCCACGTGTCCAGCTCGCTCGACTTCTTCGGTGGACCGCGCCTGGGCCGTGCTGCGCGCGTGCTCGGTCACCGCCTCCGCGATCGCGGTGTCGAGACAATCATTCAGCGTCTTGAACTCTTCGGTGCTGATCGGCGCGTCTTCTTCGATGGCGAGTTCGGTGATGGCTTGACAGATGTCGCCGTAGTCGTGCACCACCTGGGAAACCGTGAACCCCAGGGCCATCAGATCCCGCCCGTGCATGGTTGCGGTGGCGGCGATAGCTCCCGGAGAGTGCGGCGTGCCGGCCGAGTCGAAGCTGAGTCTCTCCGAGACCTGGGTCAAGAAGAGCGGGACGCCGTTTTCCAGCTCCTCCGGGGAGGCTGACGGCCACGGCCGCGCGGTCAGCTTCTGCCGCGCGCGGTCGATGATCGACTCACGAAACGTGGTGATGAACTCATACAGCATCACAACCCCAGTTCAGCCCAACGTCCTCCGCGAGCGCGACCCGTGACGTGACCGCACTGGCGGCCGAAAGTCCGAGGCGAGCAACGCCGCAATCGGGAATGGGAATCTTAGGCGGGAGCGGTGACCGTGCCTGTTCAAAACAGCACATACGTACGGAGCCGAGTCCAAGACCCGCTTGAGAACGCTGAATCAGCCCAGCCTGGAGCCGCCCGGTCGGCTCACGCGCACGACCCGGATCGGAACCTCAGGAACGTGACGAGCGGGAGTTGACACGCAGAACGGCCATATCCTGGCGAATTTGGTGAATGAAGGGTAGTCTGCTCTTCGAAGGAACGGAGGATCGACGTCTGGCCGCTTGGGGTTCGCAAACGTCAAACTTCCTTTGACAAATCGTCCCTCTTCGCTGCGCAGAGTTCCTAGGTAGGCCATTTCGAGAAGAGCACCGACCACCCGCCGGTCGGGTTCATCAAATCGAAGTTTCCGAATACTGGCTGC
>JANNIB010000006.1:0-4432 GCA_031404695.1 Acidobacteriota bacterium | reverse complement strand
CGAGAATCCCACGCCGCAGCGCGGCGGGCGTCCTGCGGCGGCCCCAGGCCGGTAGACCTTTCGTTACGAACTCACCGCCGCCGCGCTCCCCTGAGCGCGCCCTTCCAGAGACCCCCTCTCCGGCGCTATCATTCGAGCGGTTCGAAGGCTCGGCCGCAGGACGGCCCGGCCGCAGGAAAGCAACTTGGCCAGGAGAATCCCATGAAGCGTTTGGCTTTGCGCGCCGTGCCGGTGGTGGCGCTGCTCGTGGCCGGCATTGCGGCGGTGACGCCGCGAGTGTCTGGACAGAGCACCGGTCAGCCCAGCACCAAGAACGGCGAGTGGCCGATGTACACCGCCGACCTCGCCGGCAGCAAGTACTCGCCCCTCGATCAGGTGAACGCCACCAACTTCAGCAAGATGGAAGTGGCGTGGCGGTTCAAGACCGACAACCTCGGTCCGCGTCCCTAGACGAAGCTCGAGGGCACGCCGCTCATGGTGAAGGGCATGCTCTACGCCACGGCCGGCACGCGCCGCGCGGTGGTGGCGCTCGACCCGAAGAGCGGTGAGCAGAAGTGGATGTACTCCCTCGACGAGGGCGAGCGCGCCACGCGCTGGTCGCCCCGTCAGCTCTCGGGCCGCGGGTTGTCCTATTGGACCGACGGCAAGGGCGATGAGCGCATCCTCTATGTGACCACCGGCTACCAGTTGATTGCCCTCAACGCCGTGACCGGCCAGCCCATCCCCGGCTTCGGCACCGGCGGCAAGGTCGACCTCAAGGTCGGCATCCTGATCAACGGCAAGCAGGCGGATCTGGAGAAGTCGGAGATCGGCCTGCACTCGACGCCCACCGTCGTCGGCGATCTCGTGATCGTCGGCTCGTCGCACTTCGAGGGCCTCGGCTACGTCTACAGCACCAACGTGAAGGGCAACGTCCGCGCGTTCGACGTGCGCACCGGCAAGAAGGTGTGGCAGTTCGACACCATGCCCGGCCCCGGCGAGAAGTACCACGAGACCTGGGAAGGCGGGTCGTGGAACTGGACCGGCAACACCGGTGTCTGGACACAGATCACCGCCGACCCGGTCGCCGGCCTCGTTTACCTGCCGGTGGAATCGCCCACCATCGACGAATACGGCGGCAATCGCCTTGGCGACAACCTGTTTGCCGAGAGCCTCGTCGCGGTCGACCTCAAGACCGGCAAGTACAAGTGGCACTTCCAGTTCGTGCACCACCCGATCTGGGACCACGACATGTCGTCGGCGCCGCTGCTCATCGACACCACGGTTGACGGCACGCCGCGCAAGCTCGTGGCCGTGCCGAGCAAGCAGGGCTGGCTCTACACCTTCGACCGCATCACCGGGAAGCCGATCTGGCCAATCGAGGAAAAGGCCGTGCCCCAGAGCACGATGAAGGGCGAGCGTACCGCGCCGACCCAGCCCTTCCCGAGCAAGCCCCCTGCCTACTCGCGTACCCACGTGGCCGAGAGCGACCTCATCGACTTCACCCCGGCGCTGCGCCAGCAGGCGCTCGCCAACCTTAAGCACTTCCGCTGGGAGCAGACGCCGTACGTGCCGCCCACCGGGCCCGAGTCGCCCGACAAGCTCGGCGCCATCAACATCGCCAACTGGAGCGGCGGCGTGAACTGGCCGGGTTCGGGCTTCGACCCCGAGACCGGCATCTTCTACACCCAGGCCGGTAACTCGGCCGTGACCGTTGGCCACTACGACCAGGAAGAGTTCGACAAGGTCAACCCCGAGAACTTCAAGGCGCGGGCCCGCCAGCCGCGCTGGGAAGCGGATCCCGACTACGGTCTGCCGCGTCGTCCGGGCGGCTCCGGCCGAGAGTTTCCCGGGGTCGGAGGGCCGCCGCAAGCTCGGCGAGGGCCTGAATGGCCTGCCGCTCGTGAAGCCGCCCTACGGCGTGGTGGCGGCCATCGACCTCAAGAACGGCTCGCTGCTGTTCCAGGTGCCGCACGGCGACACCCCGGATGCGGTGCGCGACCACCCGATGCTGAAGGGCATGAACCTCGGCAAGACGGGCCAGAACGGCAGCGTCGGCGTGCTCATCACCAAGACGCTGCTCATCTCGGGTGATCCGCAGTTCACCGCCACGCCCGGCCGCGCGCGTGGCGCGATGCTGCGCGCCTACGACAAGCAGACCGGCGCGCAGGTCGGCGAAGTGCTGCTGCCGGCGCCGATCGTCGGCATGCCGATGACCTACTCGGTGGGCGGCAAGCAGTACATCGTCGTT
The DNA here is from genome assembly GCA_031404695.1 of Acidobacteriota bacterium. GTDB lineage: Bacteria > Acidobacteriota > Vicinamibacteria > Vicinamibacterales > UBA2999 > CADEFD01. The sequence goes on along the minus strand of JANNIB010000006.1, from coordinate 2,202 downwards.
GGTGTCTCGGGCGGCAACTACCGCGGCGAGTACATCTCGCTGGCGCTGCCGCAGAGCGCGGGCACGACCACCAACCAGGGCCGGCAGCAGTAGAGCTGGCCGGCGCGGTTGAACGGAACACGAAGGGCGGGGCCATAATGACGTGGTCCCGCCCTTTTTTCCTGAGGGCCGATGGCAGTCCAGACAGGCGACTCAGACGATGGGGATTACGGAGCGGATCCTGTACAGCCTGGCGCAACGGCTCTCGCCCACGGAGGTGGCGCAGACGTCCGACATGAAGGCGTCGATCCGGAGCCCGGAAGCCTATGTCCACTACCGTGCAAGCTTGGCGAAACAGCACCTCCTCGAGGCGGCAGGACGCTACGGCGTGTCCGTGCGCGGCCGGCGCGTCCTCGACTTCGGCTGTTTCGACGGCGCCATGACGGCGACCCACCTGGAGGAGGGAGCGGCCCACGTGTTCGGCGTGGACATCGATGCCAGCGCCGTCGCTCGTGCGCGCTCGCGCTACACCGACCCCCGGCTCACGTTCGAGACCGGCACCGTATCCACCATTCCGCTGCCTGATTCGACGGTGGACGTGGTCTTGAGCTACGACGTCTTCGAGCACGTGTCGCAGGTACCCGACATCCTCGGCGAGCTTCGACGCGTGTTGACTCCTGGCGGCACGGTGCTGATCGGCACGTGGGGCTGGTGGCACCCGTTCGCGCCACACCTGTTCTCGGCGATGCCCGTGCCGTGGGCCCACATGGTGTTCTCGGAACGGACCATGCTGGCCGCCTGCCAGCGGGTCTCCCTGAGCGATTGGTATCAGCCGAACATGCACGACTTCGATGGGCAGGGCAAGCGTCGTACCGACCAATACACACACACCGCGATCTCGACCGACTACCTGAACAAGTACCTGATCGGGGATTTCGAGCGCGACTTCCGCGCCTCGGGTCTGCGCCACAAGACGCACCTCGTGCCTTTCCGCTCGCGATATGCGCGCTGGACGCGGCCGCTGCTGGCGGTGCCTCTGGCCCGCGAATTCGTGGCCGGTTATGTATGGTTCGTGCTGACCAAGCCCCTGGAGACTCCTGAATGATCCGCTCCGCTCGATTCGCCGTCCTGCTCGCCCTCGTCAGCACTGCCTGCTTCGCTCAGTCGGGCAGTCAGTGGCCCGGTGTGGACCCGCGTTCTCCGAACGCGCCCGATCAGAAGGCCGCCGTGCCCGGCCAGACCCGTGCCCCCGAAAAGAAGCTGGGCGTGGCGTTCAAGATCGTGCCGGTGGCCGACGGCTTCCAGAATCCCTGGAGCCTGGCGTTCCTGCCCGGCGGCAAGATGCTCGTGACCGAGCGCCCCGGCCGGTTGCGCGTCGTGGCGGCCGACGGCACCAAGTCGGAACCCGTTGCCGGCCTGCCGGCAGTGGACGCGCGCGGACAGGGCGGCCTGCTCGACGTGGTGCCCGACCCGGCGTTCGCGAAGAACAACCTGATCTACTGGGGCTATGCCGAGCCGCGTGATGGCGGCGTGAACAACACCGCGGTCGCCCGCGGCACCTTCGTCGACGGCCCGGCCCCGCGCGTGGACAACGTGCAGGTGATCTTCCGCCAGGCTCCGTCGCTCGACTCGCGGCTGCACTTCGGCTGCCGCCTGGTCTGGCACCGCGACGGCACGCTCTTCATCACCCTGGGCGACCGCTCGATCACCGAAGGGCGCATGCAGGCACAGCGCATGGACGGCCTGCTCGGCAAGGTCGTCCGCATCAACGCCGACGGCACGATCCCGAAAGACAACCCCGTTCGTGGGGAAGGACAGCGTGCCGGCGGCGATGTGGTCGTTCGGTCACCGCAACATCCAGTCGGCGGCGCTCCATCCCACGACCGGCGAGCTGTGGGAGGTCGAGCACGGCACCCGCGGCGGCGACGAGATCAACATCGCGCGCAAGGGCAAGGGCAACGTCACCGGCATGGCGAGGGTCGAGCTGAAGGCCACCGGCTCGGTCGAAGGCGACGTCACCGCGCCGAAGTTCGTCATGGATGACGGGGCGTCGATCAGCGGCAAGGTCGATACCGGCAGCCGCCCGAAATAATCAACAACTAAACAGGCGGCCAGAAGGTCAGGAGAAAACTATTCTCCTCATCTCCTGCCACGGTGAGGCCCGCTCCTCAGGCTGACGGCCGAAGAACTACTTCTTTGGAACGAGTTTGATGATTCTTCCGG
>JANNIB010000005.1:0-3790 GCA_031404695.1 Acidobacteriota bacterium | reverse complement strand
GATGGGGTCGCTCACGCAGGCTCCTGAAAGCGAAGACAATAGTGCGAATAAAAAACGAAAGTCAATCTGGCCCGGCCATTCCGGCGAGTCGACGCTCACAGAGACGAACGCACGGGGGCTGGTGGTTCACGCACGCGCGTCCAGCGGCCGGAAGGACGAGGCCGGTGGTTGGGAGGGGGCGCCGTGCGGCGGCCGATCGCCAGCCCCTATACGCGGTCGCCGTGTCGGGCGATTAACCGGCCGCCGCGGCGCCGCGGCCGGCGGTGCGGCCCGTGGACCACGCCCATTGGAAGTTGTGGCCGCCGATTGGCCCGAACGCGTCGAGCACCTCGCCGCAGAAAAACAGCCCCGGTGCGCGTTGGCTCTCGAGCGTGCCGCGCCGCACCTCGTCGAGCGCCACGCCGCCGCCGGTGACCTCGGCGGGCCGGTAGCCCTCATGGCCGCTCCACGGCAGCTCGAAGGCGGTCAGTAGTGCAACGAGACGTGCGCGCTCTTCACGCCTGAGCTGGACGCAGGTGCGCTCACGAATGACGCCGGCGTCGTCGAGGAGGGCTTCGGCCAGACGCTGCGGCAGGTGGCGCGCAACGAGGTTCACGGCCAGCCCGCGGGCCTCGAGCAGCTCGGCCGTCCAGCCGGCCGCGTCTTTTTCCGTCCACGCCACACGGACGCTGGCCCGGGCGCCGCCGGCCTCGAGACTGCGCACGGCCACGTGCGAGACGTCGAGCACGGCCGGACCGCTGTAGCCGCGGTGCGTCACGAGGAAGCCGCCGCTCGATTGCGCCTGCTCACGCGGTGAACGTGCGTCGATCGCGAGGTCGAGCGAGATCCCGGAAAGCGCCGCCTGCGGATGCGGATCGGCCGTGAGCGGCGTGAGTGCGGGGTAGGTCGGCTGCACGGTGTGTCCGACGGCGCGCGCCAGATCGAAGCCGAAGCCGGTGCTGCCGGTGGCGGGAACGGACAACCCGCCGGTCGCGACGACCACGCGGTTGGCCAGCAGCTCGCCGTCGCCGAGCGAGAGGCGCCAGCCGCCCTCCGCAGGTGTCACGGCGTCCACGGTGGCGCCGAAGCGGCGCTCGACGCCGAGCGCGGCGGCACGCGCCACCAGCGCATCGCGGACGTCGCGGGCGCGGTTCGAGGCGGGAAAGTACTTGCCACTGGCGCCTTCGAGCGCCAGCGGCACGCCGAGTGTCGCCGTGAAGTAGTCGTGTTGGTCGCGCAGCGGCCAGGCGCCGAGCAGCGCGCGCACGAGCGGTCGCGGCGCCTCGCTGACGAAGCGCTCCGGCGCGGAGGTCGCCGGCAGCACGTTGCAGCGGCCGCCGCCGCTGATGAGGATCTTGCGGCCGCCGTCGGCGGTCTTCTCGACCAGTGTGACGCGGGCCCCGGCCTCGTGCGCGGCCACCGCGGCCATCAGGCCGGCGGCGCCGGCACCCACCACCACGACGTGGGTCGTCACGCCTGTGGGCCGCGTACGCGGGCCGCCGGGTTCGCGTCGTTCACGCCAGTCATCGTATCGTGGACGCCATGAGTCTCGCCCGCACGCTCCTGCTCACCGCCTCCGACAGCCGCTGGCTGCGTGAGAACGGCACGAAGATGCCGTTTGTCCGCCGCGCCGTCTCGACCTTCATGCCCGGTGAAACCGCGCAGGACATGATGAGCGCCGCCGAGGCGCAGACCAGACTCGGCGTCGGCGCGCTGTTCACGCGGCTGGGTGAGAACGTCACCGACATGCGCGAGGCCGACGGGGTGCGCGATCACTACCTCGAGGTGATCGACCAGTTGCGCGCCCGCGGCCTCGGGTGCGAGCCGTCGATCAAGCTCACGCAGCTCGGTCTCGACGTCGATCCGGAAGCGGCGTACCAGAACGCGCTGGCCATCGGCCGCCGCGCCGTGGAAACCGGCAGCTACTTCTGGGTGGACATGGAGCAGTCGTCGTACGTGGACGTCACGCTCGACGTCGTGAGCCGGCTCCGCAGCGAGGTGCCGCGCATCGGCGTCGCGCTGCAGGCGTATCTGAGGCGTACCGGCGACGACACCGCGCGGATGATCCGTGAGGGCATCGGCGTGCGCCTGGTGAAGGGCGCCTACAGCGAGCTGCCCACGGTGGCGTTTCCGGCCAAGCCCGACGTCGACGCCAACTACGTCGCCATCGCCAAGGTGATGATGGCGCCGGAATCGCGTGCCAACGGCTTCCGCGCGGTCTTCGGCACCCACGACACGGCCATCATCAACGCGCTCGAACGCCACGGCGACGCCCACGGCATCGGCAAGACCGACTACGAAATCCACATGCTCTACGGCATCCAGCGCGGCGAGCAGCGGCGGCTGGCCGAGCACCGCAAGAACGTCCGCGTGCTCATCGCCTACGGCAGCTACTGGTTCCCCTGGTACATGCGCCGGCTGGCCGAACGGCCCGCCAACGTGTGGTTCGTGGCAAAAAGCCTCTTCCGCTAGAACTGGGGACTGTCCCCATTCTGGCTGGAGCCAGACTTCGCCGCGGCGACCAGGGCGGCCACGTCCCGACGCCAGCGCTCGCGCGTGTCGGCGTCGGCCGGGCCCGGCTCGCGGATCAGGCGGGCGTGCACTTCGCTGACGCCGGTCTCGCGCACCAGCGCCGCGACACCATCGGCACGCACCCGTCCGCCGGCCACGATCGTAATGGCGTCGCCGGCGCGCGCCACCAGCGCGGCGAGGGTGGCGGCGCCCTCGGCCGCCGTGGAAGCGCCGCCCGACGTGAGCACGCGGTCCACGCCGAGCGCCACCAGCGTCGTGAGGGTGGCCTCGACGTCCGGCGTCTCGTCGAACGCCTTGTGGCAGGTGACCGGCAGCGGCCGCGCGTGCGAGAGCAGGCGTCGCATCACGGCGTCGTCGAGGCTGCGATCCGGCCTCAGCGCGCCGAAGACCAGTCCGTGCGCGCCGGCCGCGCGCATCAGTCGGATGTCGCGCACCATCGATTCGACCTCCGCCTCGCCGTAGACGAACCCGCCGCCGCGCGGGCGCACCATGGTCAGGACCGGCACCGGCACCGCCGCGACGACCGCCCTGACGAGGTCCGGGTCGGGCGTCGTGCCGCCCATTTCGAGATGCGCGCAGAGCTCGAGCCGGCGGGCGCCACCGGCCACGGATGCGAGGGCGGCGTCGAGGGAATCGACGCACGACTCGAACAGCACGCGCCGGAGCTTACCAGCCTTCGCGGTTGCGCAGCGCCGTGATGTGGGCGGTGTGGTGGCGCGAGTGCCACTCGTACATCGCCAGCACGTCGTCGATGGTCATCGGCCCGCGCTCGGGGTGCAGCAGGGTGCGGGCGAACTGGCCGGGCGCCAGCGAGCGGAGCAGCATCACCCAGCGTCCGTGCAGGGCGTCGAGCAGCGTGAGCGACATCGAGACCGGCGCCGATTTCGCGTCGGCCATTTCCGCCCAGATTGCTTCCGGATACGGCCTGATGGTCGGGTTGTCGTCGCTCAGGGCGAACTTGGTACGCAGGTAGGCGTTGATGTGGCTGTCGACGGTGTGGTGCACGACCTGCCGCACGGTCCAGCCGTCGGGACGGTACGCCGTGTCGAGCTGGGCGTCGCTCAGGCCGGCGCAGGCGAGGCGCATGCGGGCGGGAAGCTCGGCCAGGGGTCTTGAACGCGGTGGCGCGATCGGCGGTGGAAAAGGACGTGGGAGCGGTGAACGGGCCAACGGGGTAACGGAGGTCTGCCATGGGTGTGGATGATGCGGCCTGCCAGCTCCGGCGTCGAGTGGCAGGAACGCCAGAGTGCGTTAAGATCCTGCCATGACACCCAGGCGC
>JANNIB010000004.1:0-3623 GCA_031404695.1 Acidobacteriota bacterium | reverse complement strand
GATCGTACCGGTGACCAAGGCCCTCCTGGTGTGCTGGGCGGTCTGCCAGAGCCATGTCGGCCGGCGGCAGCGGACCTTGCTCTTCGTGGAGATGATCGCCAAGTGGTCCATGGCCGATGTGTTCGCGGTCGCGGTGATCATCGCGTTTCTTGCGGCGCAGGCCAGCCCGTCCGTCGGGTCGGCGAGTGCGCTGGTGTCGTTTCGGGCCACCTTCGGGCCTGGCTTCTACTGGTTCACCGGCTATTGCCTGCTGTCGCTCGCCGTGCAGCAACTGGCCGCACGGCGATTGATGAAGGCCTAGCATCAGCGTGGTGCTCACGGGACGAACTTCGCCAGTGGCACTTTGCCTGGGATGCGCTGGTTGCCGCGCACACCGAGCAGGCCAGGCGCCGCCGACTCCTCGCCCCACTCCGTTGGCCGAGGGCGACGTGGCGCCTGCCTACTCCGTGCGCAGCGCCACCATCGGGCTCACCTTCGTGGCCCGTCGTGCCGGCAGATACGCGGCGGCCGCGGCCACGCCGAGCATCAGCGCGACGACGGCGACGAAGCTCACCGGATCGGTGGCCGTGACGTTGTAGAGCAGGCTCGAGACCAGACGCGTGACACCCGCCGCGCCGACGAGACCCAGGGCGATGCCCCACCCGGCGAGCCGTAGGCCCTGCCGGATCATCATGCGCCGGACGTCGCCGGGCTCGGCGCCAAGTGCCATCCGCACACCGAACTCCTGCGTGCGCTGGCTCACGCTGTAGGAAAGGACGCCGTAGACGCCGACGACCGCCAGGGCGAGGGCGAGCGCTCCGAAGGTGCCAAACATCTGGCCGAACAGCACGTACTGCCAGAAGCCCTGGCGTCGGATCTCCTCCATCGAGCTGGCCGCGAACACCGGCATGGTCGCGTCGGAGGCGCGAATGGCCTCGCGGATGCGCGGCATGAGGGCGGAGGCATCGCCGTCGGCGCGCACCATCAAGCCCGTGTTCGGCGTCTCCTGATAGGGATACGGCACGAACGCCGCTGGCGTGACCTCCCGCTCGGCGAGCCCCTCGATCATCACGTCGGGGACGACCCCAATCACGGTGAACCACGGGGCATCCACCTCATCGCGCAGCCGGAAGCGTTGCCCCACCGGATCGATGGCGCCGAGGTCACGTGCGCCGGCGAGCTGATCCTCGACCAGCCGCGGCAGCGCGCCCTGGTCCGGCGGACCGAAGAAGCGCCGGGCCATGCTGACGTTGATCACCGCGACGCCGGAGCGCGTCTGTGCCTCCTGCTCCGTGAACGTGCGGCCGCGCAATACCGTCGTGCCGAGCACCTCGAAGTACTGCGCGGTGACACCGGCGTAGAAGAGACGGGGCTCCTTGCCGGCTTCGTAGGTCCTCGTCGGCACGTCGAGCGTGCTCATGGCGCCGCCGCCGTCGAGGGGAATGAGGTTGGACGCGGCTGCCGCCCGCACGCCGGGCACGCCCCGCACGCGCCGCAGCACGTCCTCGACACGGCGAGCCTTGGCGTCGATCGGCACGTAGGCGTCGCCGGGCATGAAGAAGCGGGCCGTCGTCACCGGGGCCGTATCGAAGCCGGTGTCGGCGCGCTGCAGGTTGAGGAAGCTGCGGATGAACAGCGCCGCGCCTACCAGCAAAACGAGTGACAACGCCACCTCCACAACCACGAGGACGTGCCGCGCACGGTTGCGCGCGCCGCCTTCGCCGCTTCGGCCACCCTCACGCAGTCCGGAGACGAGATCGGCCTTGGACGCGTGAAATGCCGGCGCCAGGCCGAACACGAGTCCGGTCGCCGCGCTGACGGCGATCGTGTATGCCACGGTGATCGGATCGAGGTGGAAGTCGATGAGATACGGCACGTCGTCCACCGGTATGCCCGCGCGCATCGCGCGAATGCCCACCCACGCCAGCGCCACGCCGAGCGGCGCGCTCACCAGCCCCAGCAGCACGCTTTCAGTGAGCAGCTGTCGCACGATGCGGCCACGGCCAGCGCCGATGGCTGCCCGCACCGACATCTCGCGGGCCCGCGTCGTGGCCCTCGCCAGCAGCAGGTTGGCGACGTTGGCGCAGGCGATGAGCAACACGAGCGTCACCGCACCCATCGCCGTGAGCGTGACGAGCCTCGGCTCGGCCGGCATGAAGTACTCGCTCAACGGGTCCACACGCACGCCCCAGCCGTCGTCGTGCCGGTAGGCGACGCCGATCCGCTGGGCGATGCCGGCCAGTTCGTCGGTGGCGTCCCGGCGGCTCCGCTCGGGCGCGATCTTCGCGAAGACCTCGAGCGTGCGGTCTTCGCGGGTGGCTGCCTGCGAGACGGGCGCGAGCGGAATCCAGGCGACCTCGAGGAACGGGAACTTCACCCGCGGCGGCAGGACGCCGACGACGGTGCGCATCTGGCCGTTGACCAGCAGCGCCCGGCCCACCACGGCGGGGTCGGCGTTGTAGCGCCGCCGCCAGAGCTCGTCGCTGAGCAGGAGCACGGGTGCGGCGCCGGCCCGGTCGTCGTCGGCCGTGAAGTCGCGGCCCAGTGTCGGCGTGATGCCGAGCATCGAGAAGAGCGGCCAGCTGACGGCCGACCCGCGGACGCGCTCCGGGTCGTCGGTGTCCGAGAACGTCAGGCTACGGTTGCCGACGCCGACGATCGACGCGAACGCACGACTCTGCTCCCGGTAGTCAACGAGATCGGGATACGCGGTGCCGCTCCGGCGCACGCCCGCCGCCGCGTTGGTGGCCTGGACGGTGACGAGCCGATCGGCGTCGGCAAACGGCAGCGGCGTGAGGATCAGGGCGTGGACGAGGCTGAACATCGAGGCGTTGGCGCCGATGCCCAGGGCCAGGCACACCACGGCGAGGCCGGAGGACAGCGGCGCGCGCAGCAACCCGCGGAGCGCCAGCCGGAGGTCGTACAGCACTGCGTCCATACGACACTGAGACGGCCAACATCAAACCGATGTTCCGCCGATTGCCCAGGGGCCGCCCAACTCGTCGATCGCGACCGACGTCAGAATCGTGTGACGCTGGACCTGACCGTGGCCGGGGCGCCGCTGGTCAGGTCCCCGGTCTTCACGCCGCGAAACGCATTCTCAGCCTCGGCGCCTTCAGCCGCGGCCTTCGTCACCGCAGTCACGAGCGCCTGGTACGCCGTGGCATTTCCGGCGGTCAACTTCAGTTCGATGAGCCCGTCCGACGCGATCGCATTCACCGAGTTGCCGCCGGTCACGTTCGTGATTTGGTAGCTGCCGGCGGGCAGGGCCTTCTGAAGCAGGATGACGGTGCGTGCGGCGGCATGCAGGGCGCTGACGCGTCCATAGGCGCCGAAACTGTGGCCACCAGGCCCCTGGAACTCGACGCGCACCGCTCCGGACTGCTGGGCGAAGGCGGGCGTGCCGGCCGCGGCGAGGACGAACGCGAGCGTATAAATCAGGCGCTTCATGATCGGCTGCTCCGGAATCATCGGACGACGTCTCGCGTCCGCTTGCCAATCGGGCCGACGGCTGGTGGCACGACGGTGCCATCCGCGGCGTGGAACCCCGACACGATGAGCGCCGCCGTGAGGACGCGGTGCATGCGGGCCACTTCGGTGGCGGGGGCGCCGCGCGTGCCCCACTCCCAGAAGGCATGTCCGCC
>JANNIB010000003.1:0-2526 GCA_031404695.1 Acidobacteriota bacterium | reverse complement strand
CATCAACCAGCGCCATCGGGGTCGGCGGCGAGATTCTCGCGAGCGGCCAAGATACTGCGGTAGAACGACTTACAGAGGCCCGTCGAGCGCGGCTTCAGTGATCGACTGCGCGGCAGCCGCCCATGCAGGGGGGAACACTGCTCCCCAGGATGCGTTCCCCCCGGTGTTCCCCCTGCGGCCCGAACGCAACGCCTACCAATCACGAGGTGGACGGCGCTCAGGTCCTCGCACGATCCATTCGCCACGCGACCGGCGTTCCATGCTCATTGCGCCCCGGCCACCTCGCTGAGATCGCACGGCGAAGCGCGTACACGAGCTCGTCGGGCGTCAAGCGAAACAGGCAGGCGGACGTGACAGCGATCGCCTCGAAGCGGCTGGCACTTGTTTCCGGAAGTGGCAGGGACGATAGGCAACATTTAGGCAACACTAGCGGGGTCTGGGAGTGCCAGAGTCAGCGTTATCCGACTCTGACCGCCCACCCTGCCGTCGCCCCCAGGGCGGATGTCCCCGCCCTTGGCACAGCGGGTGTCCTTGGCTCAGAAGAACCAGCCGCGAATGCCGGTGTTGTCTTCGGGCCGTTCGGGCGCGTTGGTTTCCGCCACGAGCACGTCGCCATTGGGCAGCACGTGAGCCAGCGCGGATGGTTGAGGCCGCGTGCAAAGGCTGTGACGCCGAGACCGGCCGCCGGCAGGGGCGCTTGCGTGCCCGTCCAGCCCACGGCCGTGACGACGCTGATCGACGGGATGAGGGACGTATCGTGGGCCGGCAGTGTCGGCGTCCGCCCGAATCCCTCGGAGACGGCCAGACGCGAACCGGAGCTGCAGGCGGCGCTGAGAGCCACGAGCAGGCCGAACACCACGGACGAGATCGCTGATCGCATGCACTGCTCTGAGCACAATGCGCACTCGGCGCGTTGGAGCCGACTGCCTCGTCCGCGCGCTGGCGGCGCGTCTCACACCGTGCGCTTCGCCGGTTCCACCTGATAGCGCAGAAGCACGACGCCTGAACTGAAAGACGTAGCTTCGACTTGCCTCAGCGAGGTGTGCTCCAGGCCTTCGTCGAAGAGACGCTTTCCACGACCCCGCACCAACGGGTGCACCAGAAGCCACAGTTCGTCAATGAGCCCCAGCTGCATCAATGACTGGGCCAGTGTGGCACTGCCGACAAGTCGCAGGTGGCCCTCCGGCCGCTGCTTCAACGCGGTGAGTGCCTCGGCAACATTGCCCGAGATGATCGCCGTGTTGTGCCACGCCGCCTCTTGCAGCGTCGACGACACGACGTATTTGGGTTCGCGGTTCAGTGTGTCCGCAATACCGAACTCGTTGTGGGTCTGCAACGGCCAGTAGGCGGCGAACAGGTCGTAGGTCACCCTGCCCAACAGCGTTCCGGCGGCACCATGGATGTGCGCGCTCATGGCCTCTGCCAAGTCGGGGCTGACGTACGACGGTTGCCACTGTTCCGACGCTTCCATCACACCGTCCAATGTGAGGAAGTCACACGCGATGATCCTCGTCATCCTCGGCGTTCAGTCGAACCGTTTGTCGTCTGCCGACGGCCCGTAGAGGGCCGGCACCTCGGCGCCCATGAGCCGCAGGTAGACCGTCATCTGGCCGCGATGGTGTGCCCAGTGATTGATGGTGTCGGCGATCATCTCGTAGCGGCTCGCGCGGGCCACGACTTCTCCCCCAGCCAGCAAGCGCCACTCCGTCTGCAGGTGCGCTTCGGTCGTCTCGGTGAGTGCCCGCACGGCAGCCGCGGCGGCCGCCTCCAGCCCCTCGAGGTAGGCCGCACTCGTCGCGGGCTGCGGCCGGTTGGTTTGCGCGCCGTCTTTCGGGGCGATATCCAGCTCGTCCTTTTCGATCATCATGGTGATCCACAAAGGGATGGTCGCCACCATGTCAGTCAGGTGACCGAACTCCATCGACCGGTCGTGCGGTTTCCAGCCGCGCTGATTGTCCGGCACTCGCTCCAGCGCCCGCCGACTGCGCTTCGTCGCGCGTTGCAGTTCTTCGGTCAGAAATACCCGCATGTCCATGTCGCACTTCCAGTTTCTGTCGCGGCGTATCGACCGCGATCAGAATGGAGATCGCAAGATCGGGCCCCGCACACTGCGTGCCTTTCGCGAGGCGAGTGCGTAGCGCGCACCCCAGACTCACTCCCGCTCTTCTACTTCTAGCACTCGCGTTGCTCAGCAGGAAGCACTGCTGGTGGCAGCCAGTATGTATAGCCGCCGTCGCGGCTCCGATGGACCGACGTCAGGCACGAGGCGACGGACTCGAACTGGAGGATGGCATGACCGTAGAGACGTTGCTGGCCCGGAGGCTCTCCGTGGCGCTCACCGTGAACGACCTTGCGCGGAGCAGGAAGTTCTACACCGAAGGGCTCGGCTTCACGGTGGAGCAGGAAATGAAAGGAGACGACGGGGCGCTCCAAGGACTCATGCTGAAGGCTGGCGAGCTGATCTTCCAGCCTGCCGAAGAAGGCGGCGGTGGCGGGCGGGAAATGGTGCAAGATGGCATGCTCGAC
>JANNIB010000002.1:0-29291 GCA_031404695.1 Acidobacteriota bacterium | reverse complement strand
TCGAGATCCTCGACGCCGACGCGACCGTGCATGCCTGCTACAACCGCGTCGCCAGGGAGCTGCCGGCTGGCGTCGCCGGTGAACTCCACCGTGGCGACGGGCCGTTTGCGGTCTTCGCCGACGCCGCGCAGATGGCCGCCGCGCTCGAACAAGTGCTCGACAACGCGCTGGAGGCGATGCCCCAGGGCGGCCGCCTGACGGTGCGCGTCGGGCGCGAACAGGTGCGCGATGGCCTGCAGCTGGCGCAACTGGCGGTGCCGCCCGGCGCCTACGTGGTCGTCGCCGTGAGCGACACCGGCGTCGGCATGACGCCCGGCGCGGTCGCCGTGGCCTGCGACCCTTTCTACACCACCAAGCCCGCGCACCTGGGCGCCGGACTCGGCCTGGCGTCGGTGCACGGGTTCATCGCCGCGCACTCGGGCGGCCTGGCCATCGAGAGCGCGCCGGGGCTCGGCACCACGGTCCGCCTGTATCTGCCGGCAGCATAGGGGCGGCCGGTCCCCCGGGCGCGCCCGGCGCTGGTAGAATCGCGCGCATGCCTTCCGGCATTTCCCTCACCGGCACCTTCATCCGCATCGGGCTCGCACTGGCCCTCGTCATCGGCACCTTCAACCCCACGGGCTACTCGCTGTTCCACTGGATTACCGCGGCGCCGGTGGAGGTCACCCCGGGCAAGGCACTGGCCGTGCTGGCGCTGGTCATAGGGTGGATCGTGTGCCTGCGTACGGCCTTCATCTCCCTCGGCAAGGTGGGGCTGCTGCTCGGCACGGCGCTCTTCTCGGTGCTGGTCTGGTTCCTCGTCGACCAGGACGTCGTGAGCCTGACCGGCTCCGGGATCGTCTGGGTCGGGCTCGCCGTCATCGGCGTGCTGCTCGGCATCGGCCTGTCGTGGTCGCTGCTGCGCGCCAAGGCGACCGGTCAGATCGAAGTGAACTGAGGCGCCGATCGGCTACGCCCGGCCGCGAGCCGCGAGCCGCTGCTTCATGGTCGGCGGCGACAGCGCCATCAGCGCCGCGGCGTAGGCGACCGGCGTCGGCGCATAGGTGAGCACCACGTCGAGCAGCACCGCCTCGGCGCGATCGGCCAGCGCCTCGCTGGGCAGGTCGGGGGCGCTGATGACGGCCGTGAGGGCCGCCTTCACCGCAATCCACGTCGCCGGCCGCGCCGTGAGCGAGCGATCGGTGTCGGCATGGCGCAAGCGCCGCGCGAAGGTGGTCTGCGGCAGGCCGATGCGGGCGGCCGCGCGTGCCCCCACCCCGGAGGTCTGCTCGTGGGCCACGAGCACCACCTCGTGCGCCAGCCAGCGGCCCAGCGGCAGGCTCAGGCGCGGACTGGCGGAGGCGGCCCGCTGCACTTCCCCTTCGAGGGCGACGCGCAGCTGCTGCCACGCCTCCTCGAAGCCGGTCGTCCCCTCGGCCCGGCCGGCCGCGTCGGGCACGTAGGCGCGCGGCCGTGACGGCACCGCCGTCGAGCGCGCGCCGAGCGGCTCTGGCAGTTGCAGATCGTCGACGTCGAGCCGATCGGCATCCGACAACACCACCGCCTGCAGAATCGTGTACTGCAGCTCGCGGATGTTGCCCGGCCACAAGTACGCGGTCAGCCGGCGCTCGGCCTCCGGCGTGAAGCCCTGCAGCGGCTTTCGCTGCTCCGCCGCGGCCGCGCGCGCGAAGTGATCGGCGAGCAGCCGCACGTCCTCCGGCCGCTCGCGCAGCGGCGGGATGTGCAGCCGCACGACGTTGAGCCGGTAGAAGAGATCCTCGCGGAAGCGCCCGGCGCGGACTTCGTCTTCGAGCCGGCGATTGGTCGCCGCGATGATCCGCACGTCCACTTTTCGCGAGCGCGTGCCGCCCACCATCGAGATCGTCTTTTCCTGCACGAAGCGCAGCAGGCGCGACTGCACGTCGAGCGGCAGCTCGCCGATCTCGTCGAGGAAGACGGTGCCGCCGTCGGCCATCGCCAGGCGCCCGCTCGAGCGCTGCTGCGCGCCGGTGATGGCGCCGCGTTCGTGGCCGAAGAGTTCCGAGTCGATGAGGGTCGCCGGGATCGCGCCGCAGTCCACGATCACGAACGGCTTGCTGCGACGGCCGCTCAGTTGATGCAGCGTCTGCGCCATCATCTCCTTGCCGGTGCCGCTTTCGCCCGTCACCAGCACCGTTGTGTCGGTGGCGGCCACCCGGCGCGCCCGCGTCAGGACATCGGCCATCACGGCCGACTGGAAGACGATCGGGCTCTGCTGCGAACGCAGGCCCTGCACCTCGGCCTGCAGGCGCCGCCGCTCGTGTTCGGCGTGCACGCGATGCCGCTCGGCGAGATGCTCGCGGTCGAGCGCCACGGCGAGCTGACCGGCGACGCCGGTGAGCACGTGGATGTCGGTGCGATCGAGGTCGAGCACTTCGGGACTGCCGACCAGGCAGATGGCGCCGAGCGTGCGGCCCTCAGTCACGAGCGGCACGGCGATTGCGACGTGCGGCCGGCGCTCCCCGTCGGGCGTGGTCAGATGGGTGGCGCGCTGCCGCACGGCGCCGGCATCCACTGCCGCCGTCACCACGGCGCGTTCGTCCTCCGAGAGGTCGGCTGGCTGCAGCACGCGCGGTTCGCCCTCGTCGTGGCGCTGCTGGCCGAAAAGCAGGCGCTCGCCGGCATCGCCGGTGACGAAGAACGAGGCCCGCGTCGGATGCAGCACGGCGAACAGGCGATCGACGACCTTGGCAGCGAGATCGGTGGAGCCGGCGGCGCTCGACAGCGCCTGCAGGACATCCCACAGCAGGCCCATGTTGCGGTAGTCCTTGTCGGTGCGGCCGGTGAAGATGCCGAGCAGGCGATCGGTGGACGGTCCGGCGGCGTCGGCCGCCGCGTCGTGCCACATGACCGAATCGTCGCCGTTCGTCTGGCGCGCGACGCCCAGCGCTTCGTTGGCGCGCTTCAGCAGGTCCAGTGGCTCGAGGCCATCGGCATCCGCCGCGTCGCAGGCCACGATGCCGACGGCGCAGCGCAGGTGCACCGTGTTCTGCAGGAAGGCGCGGCCCGACACCTGGTGCCGCACGCGCTCGGCAACCAGCCGGGCCGCATCGGCGCCGACGTTGCCCAGCGGCAGCGCGAAGATGGCGCCGCCGTAGCGCATGAGCACGTCGGAGCGCCGCAGCAGCGCCTGCATCGTCTGCACCACTTCGCGGACCAGCCCGTCGCCGGCGCGGCGCCCGTACTGCTCGTTTACGCCGTCGAGACCGAGCGGATTCACGAGCAGCAGCGCGCACGGCAGCCGGCGGCGGCGGGCCCGGTCGAGATCTTCACGCAGCACGCCCATCAGCTCGTGGCGGCCGGGCAGACCGGTGAGCGGATCGGTCAGCACCGAGTAGACGCTGACGATGGTCGACGCCAGTGCGTGCGCCACCGCGATCATGGAGCCGGGACCGGTGGTCGCGGCCGGCATCGGCATCCGCAGCGCCACCCAGCCGGCGGCCGGCGACAACCGACGCTGGTCGGCAGTGCGGCGCCGCGCGTGGCTGACATTCGAGACCGACGCGCCGACGCCGGCCCAGAGGCTGGTCAGCAGCGGCGCGGCGATGAGCACGCCGTGCCCGCCACGGCTGGCGATGAGGCCATCGGCGCTGACCGGCGCCCCGTTCCAGGCGCCGGTCTCGAGCACCTCGGAGGCGAACGCCTCGGCCGACGCCGCGGTCGCCAGCTCCGGCAACGGGGCAGCCTCGCCGGCGTGGACGAGCACGATCGGCGCCGCCGGGTTCCACGGCGTGGGCAGATAGACCGACGCCGACGCCGCCCCCGCCTCGTGGGCGAGATGCGCGAGCTGGGCGGCGAGACGCTCTGAGCCCACCATGTCTGGCCTCAGTATCGGTCCAGGCTAGCCATAATTTAATCTTGCGACACGGTTTGCACGCCGATGCGCGCCTTCGCACCCCCGATTAATTGGCGAGTGCTGAGCAGAAATATCGGTGGGACCCACCTTTGGAACCGGGGATTGACACGCCCTGCCAAGCCATCGCCGGCAGGACGCACGATTCCCAAACGAATCCGGCCCGATCGCGCGAGATCCTCCCGCTATGCCTCGACCTCCGGGATGGCAGGAACTTTGCGACAGGTGTCGTGGACGCCATGTCGATGCCTGCCACCACCGCCGCCGCCAGCGCCCCGCACGACACGCGGGTGCTGTCGCGCTACGTCGCGGCGGTGACGGCGTTGGGGCTCTTCGCCATCGCGCAGTCGCTGACGAGCCTGGTGACGATTCCGCGGCCGGCCGAATGGGTGCTCTTCTCGGCGCTGGCGATCGCCTCGGGGCGGCTGTCGCTGCGTCTGCCGGGCGTGAACGCCCACGCGTCGATGTCCGACACCTTCATGCTCACGTCGGTGCTGCTCTTCGGGCCGGCGCCGGCGACCGTGGCGATGGCCGCTGACGGCTTCATCCTGTCGTGGCGCCGTGGTCACAGCGCCGACCGCATCCTCTTCAACGCCGCCAACCCCGCCCTCTCGGTGTGGCTGGGCGCCCAGGCGTTCCTGGCCACCCTCGGCCGCGGGCCGCTGGGCAACGAGGCCATCGCGCTCGAGATGGTGGTCGGCCCGCTCGCGGTGATGGCCGCGGTGCACTTCCTCGTGCATTCAGGCCTGACCGCCACCGCGGCCGCCCTCGAACGCGGCGGCCACCCGTTCCACGTGTGGCGCAATCACTTCGCCCTGCTGGCCGTGAGCCACGCCGCCTCCGCCTCGGCGGCCCTCATCCTGGCGCTGCTGGCAGGCAAGTTCGGCGTGCTGGCGCTGGCCGCCGCGGCGCCTCTGGTCGTCATCGTGTATCTGGGCCTGCACTCGCGCTTCGGCCGGCTCGCCGATGCCGAGCGGCACGTGAAGCAGGTGGACCGCCTCTACATGTCCACCATCCAGGCGCTCTCGAGCGCCATCGACGCCAAGGACGGCGTGACGAGCAGCCACATCCGCCGCGTGCAGACCTACTCGGTGGCGCTGGCGAAGGCACTCGGCGTGGCGGCCATCGACGAGGTCAAGGCCATCGAAGCGGCGGCCCTCCTCCACGACACCGGCAAGCTGGCGGTGCCCGAACATATCCTGAACAAGCCCGGGAAGCTGACGGCCGCCGAGTTCGAGGCGATGAAGCTGCACGTGGACGTCGGCGCCGACATCCTGTCGTCGATCGAGTTCCCCTATCCGGTGGTGCCGATCGTGCGCGCCCACCACGAGAACTGGGATGGCACCGGCTATCCGCGCGGGCTCAAGGGCGAAGACATTCCGGTGGGCGCCCGCATTCTCTCGGTCGTCGACTGTTACGACGCGCTCACCTCCGACCGGCCCTACCGCCCGGCGATGACGCAGGAACAGGCGACCGCGATCGTGGTCGAACGCCGCGGCACGATGTACGACCCGCGCGTCGTCGACACCTTCCTCGAACTGCTGCCGTCGCTCGGCAAGGTGATCGAAGCCGAGCCCACGCTGGGCCGTGCCATGCACAGGCTCGCCGCGGCGCGCGATGCCGCCCCGGTCACCGCGCCAACGGCGACCACCGCGCTGCCGGCGCCGGCGCACCTGGCGCCGCAGACCGCAATCGACAGCGTGTCGCGCCTGCTGGCCGGGCCGCCACGTCTCGCCGACGTCGCCAGCCTCCTTGCGCTCGACCTCAAGGCGCTGGCGCCGGCGGCTGAATTCGTCTTCTACATCACCTCGCCGGGGGCCGAGCGTCTGGTCGCCGAATACGCGACCCGCGACCATCCCGGCGGTCACGGCTACGACGCCATTCCGCTCGGCGAACGCGTGAGCGGCTGGGTCGCCGCCAACCGCCAGCAGATCATCAACTCCGACGCGCGGCTCGACCTCGGACCGTCAGCCTCGATGTCGTCGCTGCGCTACTGCGTCGCGACGCCGCTGGTCGACGACGGGCACACGACCGGGGTGCTCGCCGCCTACAGCGACAGCCCGCTGGCCGCCGAAGTGGCGCACCAGCTGGCGCTGCTGGCGCCGCAGCTGGCCACGGCGCTCGCCCGCGCCGCCCTCGGCGTGCCGCTGCGCCAGGCCAAGGCGCAGCTCCCGCGTCCCAGTCTGCGCGTCGCTTCGAGCCGCTAGGGCGCGCGAGTTCCGGGACCGGCTCGTCACCGCCCTGGCCGCCCGCCAGGCCCCGGCCGCTACCGCGTGGCCGTCATGGCCGCGCGCGCGGTCGCGAGCACCGACGGGATCGTATCGGCGACGATGTCCACGATGCGATCGAGATCGGCGTCGCTCGTCATGAGCGGCGGCGCGAGGCAGATGCAGTCCATCACCGCGCGCGTGTAGAGCCCGCGCTCGAGCATGCCGTCCATCAGCTTCTGGCTCACGCCGAGCGCCGGCGGGAAGAGCTGCTTGGTCGCCGGATCGGCGACCAGTTCCACCGCGCCCATCAGGCCGAGCGCACGCACGTGCCCGACCCCGTCCATCGCCTCGAGGCCGCGCAACCGCTGCAGGAGCCGCGCGCCGCTGGTTTTCGCCCGCTCGACCAGGCCCTCGCCCTCCATGATGTCCAGATTGGCGAGCGCCACCGCGCAGCACGTCGGATGCCCCGAGTAGGTGAAGGCGTGCATCCACCGCTGCCCCGGCCCGACGCCGTTGATGACCTCGCGGATACGGTCTGACACGCCGATGCCGCCCAGCGGCACGTAGCCGCTGGTGATGCCCTTGGCGAACTGCATGATGTCGGGCTCGACGCCGTAGTGCTCCAGGCCGAACCAGGTGCCGGTGCGGCCGAAGCCGGTGATGACGTCGTCGGCGATGAACAGCACCTCGTAGCGGTCACAGATTTCCCGGATGCGCGGGAAGTAGTCGGGCGGCGGCACGATCACGCCGCCGGCGCCCTGCACCGGCTCGGCGATGAAGGCGGCCACCGTGTCGGGGCCTTCCTTCAGAATCGCCTCTTCGAGCTTGTTGGCCGCCGCCACGCCCAGGCTCACGCTGGTGTCGGTGTGCGCGAAGCGATACGGATCGGGGGCCTCGATGTGGCTGAAGCCGGGCGTGCGCGGCTCGAACATCGGCCAGAAGGCCGGCAGGCCGGTGGCGCTCATCGCCGCCAGCGTCAGGCCGTGGTAGGCGCGGTGCCGCGAGATGACCTTGATCTTGTCGGGCTTGCCGAGCGCCTTCCAGTAGAAGCGCGCCGTCTTGAACGAGCTCTCGGACGACTCGGCGCCGCCGCTCGTGAAGAAGAACGTGTTGATCGAGGGATAGGCGAGACGGCTCAGGCGTTCGGCCAGGCGGATGGCCGGCTCGTTGGTGCCACCGGCATAGGCCGAGTGGAACGCCAGCGTGGCCATCTGCTTCTGCGCCGCGTCGCCGAGTTCCCGCCGGCCGTGGCCGATGTTGACGTTCCACAGCCCCGACAGCCCGTCGAGATACTCGCGCCCGGTGGCATCGGTGATGCGGGCGCCCTCGCCCTTCACCCAGACGCGTGTGCCGGCGTAGGCCGACGGGTGATGGAGCGGGTGCATGAGGTGAGCCTGGTCGGTGGCGAGGGGCGAGGTGGACATGGACTGGGATCCTACGCGCTGGGGCCTTCCCGGGGCAACGCCCGGCCGCCGCCACCACGCCACTCGAGCGCCGTCGCCGACCGTCCGGGACGCGCGTTCGGCCCTTCGTCATCGTCAGCCGAACGCCGGACCGGCAGGCGCGTATCCTCGGTCATGCTGAATCTGCAGCCGCTCCTCGCCGCGCCCTTCGCCGTGAAGTTCCACGTCGCCACCGTCGTCCCGGCGTTCGTGCTCGGGACCTGGCTGCTTTTTGCCAGCACCAAGGGCTCGCGCCACCACCGGCTCGTCGGCAAGGTCTACCTGGTGCTGATGGCGGTCACGGCCATTGCCGCGACCTTCATCCGGTCATTCGCTGACTTCAGCATGGACGTCGGTCCGCTGCGGCTCGGCCTGATTCACCTGTTCGTGCCGCTCACCGCGTGGTCGATCTGGCGCACGCTGCGCTACGCCAGGGCCGGACAAATCGCGGGCCACCGCCAGTCGATGCGCGGCCTCTACTTCGGCGGACTGATCGTGGCCGGGCTGCTGGCGTTCGGCCCCGGCCGGATCATGCACCGGATGTTCTTCGGTTAGGGTTCCGTAACCGGGATGCTAGTCGGCGGCCGGCACGCCCAGCACCAGACGGCAGCCGCCGCCCTCGAGCGGAGCGATGTCGAGCCCGCCGCCGTGCGCCAGTGCGATCTTCTTCGCCGCGGCCAGCAGCAGCGCGCCGGAGGTCCCGGCCGGATGATCCGCCCACTCGGCGTCGAAGAAGCGGCCGTAAGCGGACGCCGGGAGGCGCACGGCAGCCTGGCACACTTCGATGGTGCGCGTCGCCGCTTCCCGGCGTGGTCCGAGCGCCACGCTCACCTTCCGCGCGTCGCCGCGGTCTTCGATGAGTGCGTGCACCGCCGCCAGAATGGCACCGAGCGCAGTCGTCAGGAGCCGCTCGTCGCCGAACACCGGGCAGGTGCCAGCGGGCAGCGCCGTCGCCGCCGCGCCCCCACTCAAGCGGTTCTCCGGCCCGAAGGCGTCGAAGACCTCCGCCAGCAGCTGCAGCAGATCGACTTCGTCGAGCGCGGGCAGCGGCTCGACCTGGAGCACGACGGCGGCATCCGCAAGCCAACGGCCCCGCGTCGCCTCGGCGCGGGCCAGTTCGATGGCGACGCGGTCGCGCAGGGGCCGGCCGCGCAGCGGCACGTCACGCAGGGCGGCCTGAATCGCATCGAAGGCCTCGGCCAGCGACGAGGCCGCCGCGGCCAGCGAGGCCGACGCCACGGGCGTGGGCAACTCGAACACCGGCACCGCCGCCGGCTCCGGCAGCGCGTCGGCGGGCTCAGGCACCATCGGCGCCGCCGCGCTCACCTGTTCGAACGCGGCGAGCGAGCGATCGACCAGCGCCTCGACGTAGTGCGGCTCGGCCCGCATGCGGTAGGTCGGCGGCAGACCTTCCCGCGCGCGCGCCGGAGCGCCGGCATGCACGTCGGGGTCGGCATCGGTGTCGCTGTCGCCGTCGTGCTCGATGACGATGTCGCCGTCGTCGTCATCGAGATCGCCATCGACCTCCTCGCGCTGGTCGCGCGAGGCACTGAGCGGGAGTCCGGAGTCACGAGTGGCACGAACGAACGGGGGCACATACGCGGGAGATTCAGACACGGGGGGGAGCCTCGTCTGGAAAACGCGGGGCTCAGTTTACATCAGCGGCGCCTCGGCCACGAGGCCAACGCGATCGACGTCGATGAAGTCTCGGTCGGCCACGACTTTGAGCCGCCCGCCTCCAGACATCGACACCAACGGACGTGCCACGGAACGCGGCCCGCTACTTCGCGCGCGCCAGATCCATCACCACGTCGTACTGGAAGCGGACGAAGCGATGCAGTTCGTCCACCAGAATCCGCTCCTGATCGCTGTGCGCGCTGAAGCCCTTCTGTCCGTCTTCGCTGTCGAGCGCCGGCCCGATGCCATAACACTGCGGGCCCTTGGCGCGGATGTTGGACATGTCGGTGGCGCCGGTGCCCATCGTCGGCAGCGTCACGGTGTCGTAGTGCTTCTTGATCTGCGCTTCGAGCACGGTGAACGCTTCGGTGTTGAGGCGCGAGCCGCCGGCCGGCCGGTAGCGATCGCGGGCCCAGCGGACCTCGACTTTGGGGTCGCCGATGACCTTGCGTACCATGTCGAGGAACTTCTCCTGGTCTTCATCCGGATGCAGGCGCACGTCGAGCGTGGCCTTCGCTTCCGACGGGATCACGTTGTAGCGGAACCCGGTCGTCATGATGGTGGGCACAAGCGAGGTATGCGTCATCGACCAGTGCTGCGGCTCGTTCACGAGCATCCAGTCCTCGGCCGGGCCGTGCACCTTCGGATCGGGATTGAGCAGGTCGCGGTACTTCTGCGCCACGGCCGGCTCGGACATCGTGGTGAGGCGCTTGAAGTACGAGGCGGTCGTCTCATTGAGGCGCAGCGGCGGCTTCCACGCGCCGACCTTTCCCACCGCCGCCGCCACGCCGAGCACGGCGCTGTTCTGGTTGGGCACCGAGCCGTGGCCCGCAGGGCCGGTCACGATGAGCTCGACCGGTCGCGGCTCTTTCTCGGTGGTGCCGACGTTCGCCTGCACGACCTTGCCGCCGCGCCGCACGACCCCGCCGCCCTCGGCCAGACAGAACTCGGCGTCGATGGCGTCGAAGTGGTGGTCGGCCATGAACTGCGCGCCGACGTCCGGGGCGCCTTCTTCGCCCGCCTCGGCCAGCAGGATGACGTCGCGATCGAGCGCCGCCTTGCTCCGGTGCAGTTGCAGCACCAGCATCAGCCCAGCCACGAGGTTGTCCTTGTCGTCCACGGTGCCGCGCCCGTAGACGTAGCCGCCATCGACCGTGCCGCCGAAGGGCGGAAAGGTCCACTTCTTCGGATCGACCGTGACCACGTCGGTGTGGCCCATGATGAGCACCGGCTTCTTCCTGCCGTTGCCCTTCATCCGCACCACCAGATTCGGACGCTGCGGGTCTTTCGCGAACACCTGATACGGGATGCCCTCGGCGTCGAGCACCTGCTTCAGATACTCCACCGCGCGGATCTCGTTCCCCGGGGGGCTGCTGGTATCGCGCTGCAGCAGCGCCTGGAAGTGCTTGAGGGTCTCGGCTTCGAAGGCCGGGGTGCCGGGGCCGGTCTGGGCGTGCGGCAGGGCCGTGGCGCCGACGACGGCAAGGGCGACGAGCAGGAGGCGTCGGAACATGCCGCCCATGTTACACGCGGCTGCCGGCCGCGGAGCGGCTCGCGCGCCGCCCCGTCAGACGACCGGAGTCGGTGCGCCCTGCGCCCGCCACCACCGGTCGAAGCGCGGCGTGATCCACAGCACCCACGGCACCAGCGCCGCCCCGGCCAGCAGGTCCACGATCCAGTGGTGGCGCAGATAGACCGTGGAGACCAGCAGCGGCACGACAAACGACAGCAGCACCGGGAAATAGCCGCGCAGGTAGCGCCAGCTGTAGGCGAGGCTCAGGCAGCTGACGCCGGCGTGCAGGCTCGGGAACGCCGCCCGGGCGGCGTGGTTGGGCATCATCTCGATGAGCGCCTGCTGGAAGTTGGTGATGGCGCCGCCCCGCAGCGACTCCGAGAACAGGCCCAGCGATTCGAAGTAGAGGCGCGGCGGCGCCGCCGGGAACACGACGTACAGCACGTAGCCGGTATAGAAGCAGATAATCGTGCCGAGCAGCACCTGCCGGGCCTCGGCGTAGCGCTGGCGCAGCCACAGCAGGATGACCACCGACGGCGCCACCACGTAGAAGTTCGCGTAGAACAGGTTGAAGAACTCGGTGCGTCCGGGCGTGATGTAGGCCTCGGCCCACACCACCGGCTGGCCGCCGAACAGCCACTGCTCCGCCGCGGCCAGGTGCTGGTGGATGTCGTTGGGGTTCACGAACCGCACGGTGTCGTGCAGGTTGGTGTAGACCGCGATGCACATGACAAACGGCAGCGCCATGCGGAAGAACTCGGCGACGCGGCGCGGGCGCGACCCCGACGGCGTGCGGTGCAGGTAGCGGTGGATCCAGAGCACCACCACCGCCAGTACGACCACCGCTCCGAGGCGTGCCAGTCCGCCTTCAATCCGCCGCGAGCTGATCCCGCTGGCGGCGAGCTGAAGGTTGGCGTAGACGGTGACGACGGCCGAGGCGATGAAACCGAAGACGAGCAGGCCTTCTTCAGGCCTCAGCCGCCAGAGCCGATGCATCGCGCAAGAGTACTACTAGCGCCAGCTGGCGGCGCGCGGCGCGCTGCCCGGCGGACGCGGCCCCTTGCGGTGCGCGCTGCCGCCAGGGCGGCTCGAAAACCGCGCCGGCGTGCTGCGATGCGGGGCGTGCCCCTTCGGCGCGCGGGCGGCGTCGTTGGGACGCGCAGCGGCATGCGCGTGCGGTCCGCGCACCTGCGCCACCTTCGGCGTGAAGTCGGGAATCAGTGCCCGTTCGATCGGCGACGGCAGCAGCTTCTGGATGTCGTGCAGCAGCGCCCGCTCGGCCGTGGTCGCCAGCGAGATCGCCTCGCCGGTCTGGCCGGCGCGCCCGGTGCGGCCGACGCGGTGGATGTAGTCCTGCGCCACCAGCGGCAGGTCGAAGTTGACCACCAGCGGCAGCTTCTCGATGTCGAGGCCACGCGCGGCGACGTCGGTGGCCACGAGCACCGAGACGTGGCCGGCCTTGAAGTCGGCCAGCGCGCGCTTGCGGGCGCCCTGGTTCTTGTCGCCGTGGATGACGGCCGTGCGCAGCCCGGCGCCTTCGAGGAAGCGGCCGACGCGGTCGGAGCCGTGTTTGGTGCGGCAGAAGACCAGCGTCTGGCGCTCCGGACCCGAGGTCAGGATGTGCGCCAGCAGGTCGCGCTTCTGTTCCTGCGGCACCGCAAACACGCGGTGCACGACCGTGGAGGCCACGACGTGCTCCGGCGCCACATCGATGCGCACCGGGTCCTTCGTGAACGCTCTGGCCGCCGCGATGATCTCCTTGGAGAGCGTCGCCGAGAGCAGCAGCGTCTGGCGGCTGGCCGGCACCAGGCTCATCACGCGCTTAAGCGGCGGCAGGAAACCCATGTCGAGCATGCGGTCGGCTTCGTCGAGCGTGACGATTTCAATCGTGCGCAGGTCGATGGTCTTGCGGTCGAGATGGTCGATGAGGCGGCCCGGCGTCGCCACCACGATGTCCACACCCCGGCGCAGCGTGCGCACCTGCGGCATGATGGGCTCGCCGCCCACCATCGTCATCACGCGCAGGCGCGTGCCTTGCGCCAGTTCGAACAGCGATTCCTTCACCTGGAGGGCGAGCTCGCGCGTCGGCACCAGCACCAGGCCGCGCGGCGCGATGCCCTGGCCGTGCGGCACCGCTGCGAGGCGCTCGATCATCGGCAGCCCGAACGCCGCCGTCTTCCCGGTGCCGGTCTGCGCGCGGGCGAGAACGTCGCGCCCCTTCAAGGCGGCGGGTATGGTCTGGGCCTGGACGTCAGTCGGCGTCTCGTAGCCCAGACGGGCGAGTGGACTGATGGTGCGGGGCGACAGCCCCAGAGCGGCAAACGGCATTGCGACAACACTCCTGACGTGCCTGGAGCGTCGTATGCCGCCCGAGGTCGAAGAACAAAGAACAGAAACGCGAAGTGAACCCTACGCGATCGGCTTGTCGTTGGGCGGCGCGGGCTCGCGCACGACCATCCCGGTGGCGACTTCTTCGCGCGCGGTGGTGGTGTGGCGGTGGCCACGCGCAACGCGCGGCGTCGATCCACGGACGAGTTGGCCGGCCCGGAGGGAGCTGACCACGACGAACTCGAAGGCTGCCATGTGGTCGGGTCGAGAAATCACTGCACACGCTCCAGGGCCGGAAGGGAGACGGCGCCGGGAACGGGAACGTCCGCCGGGCCAGACTCGCACGACTCGTTGCTTTGGGGTGGAAGCGGGACCCAACGGCCGGGGCGCTCAAAGAAGCGAGACCCCGAGTATAGCGTAGACTGTGGTCCCGGCGCCGGCTCCAGGCGCCCGAAGCACCTCGAGGAGACGGCGCGTGGCGAAGTGGACACGGATGTCGGGGGCGATCGCGGCCATCGTGGCCAGCGCCGCAATGGCGGTCATCGCGGCCGACCGTATCTTCACCAACCCCAAACCACAGGCCCATTTACGGGCACTGTTCCCAAAGGCCGCGGCCTTCTCGCCCCTCGAGGGCACGCCGCTGCACTTCAAGGCCTACGGGGCCGACCCCAAGACGACCCCGAACGCGCCGCTGCTCGGCTACGCCTTCTGGACCACCGACGTCGTGCCGGCCGAATACGGCTACCACGGCCCCATCCACGTCCTGGTCGGGATGGACCTGACGGGCATCCTCAGTGGCGCCGTCGTCGACTACGACTCCGAACCCTACGGCTATTTTTCGGTGCAGCCGCCGGAGTTCAGCGCCCAGTTCGTCGGCAAGAGCATCCGCCAGCCCTTCAAGGTCGGCGCCGACGTGCACGCGGTGTCGCGCGCCACCATCACCATCTCGAGCGCCACCCGTGCCATCCGTGACAGCTCCCGCATCATGGCCAAGGCGTTCCTGAATCCCGCCAACCTGAAGCCGTGATCCAGCCGGACGATCCCTGGGGCTTCGAGGAGGAGCCCGTCGAGACCTGGAGCGGCCTGCTGTCGGCTCAGGCGATCGATATCCTCCCGCTCGCGGCGTTCCTGCTGCTCGCCTACGTCAGCTTCCACCGCAAGAGCGTGCGGCTCAAGTACCTGACGCTGGCGGTGTCGGTGCTCTACATGGGGTTCGCCAAGAGCAACCTGCTGTCGATCACCGACGTGTTCCGGGTGATCGACTGGAGCTTCCCGCCCTTCAAGCACAACGTGGCCTGGTACCTGTTTGCCGGGTTCACGGTGGTCTCGACGGTACTGTGGGGCCGCTTCTACTGCGGACGCGTCTGCGCCTACGGCGCCTTCACGCAGCTCATGGACGCGGTGCTGCCCTCGTCGTGGCGCGTCGAGGTGCCGAAGGCGATCGAGACGCGGGCCGGCTACATCAAGTTCGGGCTGCTGGCGGCGGTGCTCGCCTACTACGCGGTGACGCACAACACGATGGTCTACCGCTACGTCGAGCCGTTCTGGATGTTCGGACGCTCCGAGTCGTCGGTGCTGCTGTGGTCGATGCTGGGCCTGCTGCTCATCGCCACCGTCTTCGTCCGCAACCTGTATTGCCGGGTCCTCTGTCCGCTCGGCGCCACGCTGGGCGTCATCTCGTACCTCACCGTCTTCAAGATCAAGCGCTGGTCGGAATGCTCGACCTGCAAGATCTGCGAGAAGACGTGCGAGTGGGGCGCCATCGACGGCCCCCGCATCATCCAGTCCGAGTGCGTGCGCTGCGACGACTGCGAGCGCGTCTACGCGGACCAGGCCAAGTGCCCGCACTGGCGCATCCTCGACTACAAGAAGCGTAAGGGGGGGATGATCCCCCTGACGCCCATCCGAGGCTAGGGACTGGGCGCTCTGCTCACCTCCACCCGCCCCCGCAGGCCGCTCGAGATGAGGACCTGATTGTCGGCCGTCACGATGACGGCTTCGACGTCGGGCAGGCGCTCGACGAGCGCCATGCCTTTCTCCGGGCCGAGGATGAAGACGCCGGTCGAGAGGCCGTCGGCCAGCACCGGATCGCTCGAGACGAGCGTCACGCTTCGCGTGCCGCGGGCCGGGCGACCGCTGGCCGGATCGAGCAGATGGTGGAAGCGCACGCCGTCCTGTTCGAAGTAGCGCTCGTAATCGCCGGAGGTGCTGAACGTCGCGTCGCTGAGCTCCACAGTGGCGAACGGATCGCCGCCCTCGCCGCGCGGATCCTGGATGCCGAGCCGCCACGGGCCGTCGGGGGCTCGTCCGGCAACATAGAGATCGCCACCGGCCTGCACCATGAAGTCGGTGACGCCGGCCGCGCGCAGGATCGCCACGCCCTTGCCCACCGCGTAGCCCTTGCCGATGCCGCCCAGATGCACGCGCACGCCGGGACGCACGATGGCGACCGTGCCCCGTGCCACATCGACCGCGATCGCTCGGTAGTCGACGCGGCGCAGCCGCGCGGCGATCTCGGCGTCGGTCGGCACGCGGCGGTCCATGTCGTGATCGAACTTCCAGATTTCCGCCAGCGCGCCGAAGGTGACGTCGAACCGGCCCTCGGTCCACTCGCTGATCTTCCTGGCAGACAGCAGCACGGCTCGAGTATCGGCATCCACCGCTACCGCGGTGCCGGTCACGGCGGCATTCAGGCGTGAGACGTCGCTGCCCTCCCGCCACACGCTCAAGAGCTCCTCGAGGCGCTCGAACTCGGCGAAGACGGCGGCGAACGCGGCCCGGGCGCGGGGTTCGTCGGTGGTCGACGCCCGCAGGTGGAGTTCGCTGCCCATGGCGAGCCGGCGCTCCTCGACCAGCGCGGGCGGCGCCACGATCGGCGCGGGCGGGTCCGGCGCGGGCGGCGCGCAGGCCGTCGCCGCGAGCGCCGCGGCCACGAGGGCCGCACGCCCGATCTCCGTTCTCATGCGCACGGCATCTCTCACACGCACGACCGGCCTCATGCCCTTATGCTATCGGCGAATGCGCTGCCATCACCTTCGCGCTCTCCTCGCGGCCCTGCTGTGCCTGGCCGCCGTCACCGCCGACGCCGGCGTCACCCGCCTCGAGATCACGCGCCGCGAGGTCGTGCAGCAGGGTCGCGCCTTCGGAGCGGCCGGCCCCTACGAAAAGCTGGTCGGGCGCGTCCATTTTGCGCTCGACCCACGAGCGCCTCGCAACCTGGGCATCGTCGATCTCGCCCTCGCGCCGCGAAACGCCCAGGGGCTAGTGGAGTTCTCCGCCGACTTCTACCTGCTGAAACCGGTCGATCCGGCGCGCGGCAACGGGCGGCTCTTCTACGAGGCCGGCAACCGCGGCACCAAGCGCATCCTGCCGGTGTTCCAGCAGGCCACTGGCGCCGACGACCCGACCGCCGCCGGCGAGTTCGGCAACGGCGCGCTGATGATGCAGGGCTTCTCGCTGCTCTGGATGGGCTGGCAGTGGGATGTGCCGCCCGGGCGCATGCGAATGGCGATCCCGATTGCGACCTCCGCGGGCCAGGTGATCACCGGGCTCGTGCGCGGCAACTTCATCGCCGGCGCCAACGCCACCACGGCGTCGATTGCCGACCGCGGCCACGACGCCTATCCGGTCGTCGATCCGGCGAGCGCCGACCACGTGCTCTACGTGCGCACGCTGCCCACCGACACGCCGGCCGTGGTGCCGCGCGCCCGCTGGCGCTTTGCGACCGCGACCACCGTGACGCTCGACGGCGGCTTCGAGCCCGGCCGCATCTACGACGTGGTCTACCGGGCCCGCGATCCTCGCGTCGTCGGCGTGGGGCTGGCGGGCACGCGCGACCTCATCAGCTTCTTCAAGCACGCGACCACGGTGCAGGGCAACCCGTCGCCGGGCCTGCGCCACGCCACCGGCTGGGGCGTGTCGCAGACGGGCCGCTTCCTCCGCCACTTCGTGTACGAGGGCTTCAACGAAGACGAGCAGGGGCGGATCGTGTTCGACGGCGTCTTCGACCAGGTGGGAGGATCCGGGCGCGGCAGCTTCAATCACCGCTTCGGACAGCAGTCGCGCGATCAGCTCCAGCACTTCAACATCCAGTACCCGGTGGACATGTTCCCGTTCACCGACGACGACCAGACCGATCCGGTCACCGGCGCCACCGACGGCCTGCTCGCCCGCGCCCGCCGCACCAACACGGTGCCGCGGATGGTGCATCTGCTCACCAACTCCGAGTACTTCAATCGCGCCGGCTCGCTCGTGCACACCGACGTCACCGGCAGCCGCGACGTGCCGCCGCCCGCCACCAGCCGCATCTACATGGTGGCGTCGGCGCCGCACATCGTCGGGCCGTTCCCGCCGGCGCCGTTTGCCGACAAGGACTTCGTCGGCCAGGCCGACATGAATCCGCTGGTCTACACGCCGGTGATTCGCGCCGTCTTCCGGGCGCTGGATCGCTGGGTGGCCGAGGGCGTGGAGCCACCGCCGAGCCGCTACCCGACGCTGGCCGACGGCACCCTGGTGGCGCCGGCGGCCGCCGGCTGGCCGCGCATTCCCGGCGTGACGATGCCGCCAGCGCCGATGACGACCTACCGTCTCGACTTCGGGCCCGAGTGGACACAGGGCCGGGTCACGATCGAACCGCCGCGCCTCGGCGCCGCGTTTACGAGCCTGGTGCCGGCGGTGGACGACGCCGGCAACGACCGCGGCGGCATCCGCCTGCCGCAGGTAGCCGTGCCGCTGGCGACGCACACGGGATGGAACTACCGCCAGCCCGGTATCGGCGCGCCAGACCGGCTGGCCAGCGAGATCGGCGCCTACCGTCCCCTGCCGCGCACCGCGGCTGAGCGCGCGCAAAGCGGCGACAGCCGCGCCTCGATCTCAGAGCGCCACGCCAGCCGCGATGCCTACCTGGGACGCATCGCCCAGACCGCGGTGACGCTCGTGAACGAGCGCTACCTGCTGGCCGAAGACGTCGCCGACCTCATCGCGCAGGCGGGAGTGCACTGGGACTGGGCGACGCGAGCCGCGCCTGGAAAGTAAGCTGCGCGCGGCTGGGGGCTAGGTGCTGGGGGGCTAGGGGCTGGGGCGGGCCGCGTCACGGGTACCACGCCACGTTGAAGAACAATAGCGGCATCGTGCGCACGGCGCGCGATGCGCGCGCGTGACGTCGCGCGCCCTAGCCCCCAGCACCCAACCCCGCGCGTGAGGCGCGCCAGCGCGCCTCGCGCGCTAGAGCATGAACCCCACGTCCGCCGTCGGGAAGAGCGAGAGATTCGGGAACGCGACGGCGAGTTCGCCCGGCGAGGCGCCGAACCAGCGGCCGAGCGTGGCGCCGAACTGCGAGGTCGAGATCTTCGGGATCCAGACGCCGCGGTTGTTGGCGTCATCGGGGCCCCCGAGCGCAAATTCCGGCATCTGGCCGTAGACGCCGCCCTTCACCGCGCCGCCGACGATCATCTGGTGACCGCCCCACGCGTGGTCGGTGCCGGTGCCGTTGGGCTGCAGCGTGCGGCCGAATTCCGACTGCGTGAAGGCCGTGACCTGATTGGCGAGGCCCACTTCCACCGTCGCGTTGTAGAAGGCGCCGAGGGCGGCCGACAGTTCGGCCAGCAGCGCCCAGTGGTTGTAGTCCTGCGAGGTGTGGGTGTCGAAGCCGCCCATCGAGCAGAAGAACACCTGACGGCCGGGCCCGATCTGCGAGCGCAGGCGAATCAGCTTCACGACTTCCCGCAGCTGGTTGCCGAGGCCAGACCCCGGGAACACCGTGGCGATGTTCCCCACGCTGCCGCTCGCGTTCAGGGTGTCGGCCAGTTGCAGCCCGTCCGCGAACGAGTCGTTCGCAGCCGTGCGCAGCGGATGGCCGCCGTCGAGCGCCAGCATGGCGTCCACGGCGCTGCGGCGCGCAGCGGCCGCCGACGACGGGTAGATGTTCATGCCCGAGAGGTTCAGGCTGGCGCCGGGCGGAATCACGTTGGGCGCACCGCCGCCGCTCTGCAGGAAGGCCGCCGGCGACGATACCGACACGGCGCCCAGGGTGTCGGTCACGCCGAACACATCGAGCAGCCGTCCACCCCAGCCGCCGATGGTCGAGTTGGACGTCGCCGTCTGCGCCTGCAGCGTCTGGTCCGAATGCGAGAACAGATTGCTCGGCGCCAGGACGCCCGACTGGTACTGCGCGCGCGTCAGCGGCCGTTCGAGCTGGCCGGTGTTGAGCACGAAGGCCACCTTGCCCTGGCCGTAGAGGGAGTTCAACTGCGGCAGGCCGTAGTGCAGCGCGTATTGGCTGCCGCCGTGCGCGAAGGCCGGCAGCAACTTAGTGCCCGACAGCGTGAGGCCGGCGCGCAGGGTCTGGTACTGCGTGTAGGGCGTGGTGTCGACCGGCACGATCAGGTTGTTGCAGTCGTTGCCGCCGAACAGGTAGATGCAGACCAGCGCCTTGTAGTCGCTGACCGGCGCCGCGGAGGCATCGGCCACGAACCAGGAGCGGGCGGGACCGAAACCCATGCCCGTGAGCCCGAGCGTGGCCAGGCGCGTGCTCAGCTTCAGGAAGTGACGGCGTGCAGGCTTGTGCGTATGCATGGCGTGTGGCTTTCGAGCTACGGAAGGACGACGGTCTGGTAGGCGGTGACGGGGCCGGCGCCGCAGGCGTTCACGGCTTGCACGCTGAAGTTGTAGGTGCCGCCCGGCGCGCCCGAGGCAAAGCCCAGGCCGGCAATCGGGAAGGAGCCGGTGTAGGCGCCGCTGACGTTCAGTCGGTAGCCGGCGGCCGGCGTACCGCCCGAGGGCGTGTCCCACGACGCGCCAATGACGTTGCCCGCCTTGGTGACCTGGAAGTTCGTGGGCACGCGTGGCAGGGCGCAGGTGGTCGATGGCGCGGTCAGCGTGACCGCACTCGACTGGCTGCTGACGCCGGCGGCGTTCAGCGCGCGCAGGCGGAAGGTGAAGGTGCCGCTGGGAATGCCGGGCAGGCTGAACGACTCGCTGAGCGGCAGCGGCAGCGACACCGTCGCCGCGCCGGTCACATCCAGCATCAGGCTCAGCGGTGTGCCGCCGGTGAAGGTGTTCTTCCAGGCCAGCCACAGCGCCGAGCCCTTGACGGCGCCCTGCACGTTGCCCGGCGCATTGGGCTTGAGCGCCGCGTTGACGTGCAGCTGCACTTCGTTCGACGCCAGGCTCATCGCGCCGCCGCGCGACGACTTCATGCGCACGTAGAAGGATCCGTTCGGGGCGTTGAACGTGAAGGTCGGGGCGGTGCTGCCGGTGGGCACGACGGCGATGGTCGCGCCGGCCGTCACGCCGCCCTCGAGCACGTAGGTGTCAGGCGCCGGACCCAGCTGCGGCGGATTCCAGCGCAGCGTCGCCACGTTGCCGCTGACCGATGCCACGTAGAGGCCCGTCGGCGCCTGCACCGTCGTGGGGATGACGCCGCCGGCGCTGGTGCCGCCGGTGTAGACCGAATATTCGCTCGAGATGGCCGCCAGATATACGGCGCCGAGCGCCCGCTGCGTGGTGTCGCTTACCGGCACCGCGGTGGTGGCGTTGAGGATGATCTGGCGCAGCTGCGGCGTCATGCGGCCCATCATGACGGTCGTGTTGACCTTTTCCACGAGGGCTGCCGGGTCTGCCGCCAGCACGCGAAACGGCGTCATATCGACGCTGAAGGCGGACCCGAACTGGTTGGTCAGGATGCCGTAGATGAAGTTGGCGCGCTGGATGGCGAGCGCCGGCGGGTAGAGCTGGAACTCGGGGCCGAAGCGCGACTGCTGCGTCGGGATCTTCGCCGTCGGCGAGTAGAAGCTGAACACCGTGGACGGCGTGAGCACGCGCTGGCTCAGGTTCGAGAACACGTACTGGAAACTGCCGGGATCGCCGAGCGAGGCGCTGAGCGCGCGGCCGAGCCCCATCACGTGGAGGATCGGATCCTTCAGGCGGCCGTGGAGCGTGGCGTCCGGGTTGAGCGCCTCGGGGTCGAGCAGGATCGCCGCAAACACCGCCGCCAGGTCGCCGCGCACACCGGCGCCGTTGTTGATGAACACATTCGCGACGCGGTTGACGTAGGCGGGGCTGGGATTGCTCGTGACGAGTGACCGGATGAGACGCGTCGAGATGAAGGGCGGCACATTCGGGTGATAGAAGATGTTGTCGATGACATACGACAGGTCGGCCGCGGCGCTGTTGCCGGCCGGGGTGACCAGGCCGTTCAGCAGGGTCTTGGGATCGGTGTCGTGGCGCGAGGCGCTCGCGGTCGGCACCAGCTCGCCGACGAAATACTCAGGGTTGGAGTTGCCCGAGGTGGCGCCGGGAGTGGGCGGATAGGTCCACCCCGTCAGCGCGCGCGCGAAGGCGGCGATTGTCGCCTGGCTGTAGGCGGGAATCGGATTGCCGCCGCCATCCAGTTTGTGGCTGCCGTCGTTGTTCAGTTCCCAGGTGCCGAGCGAGAAGAGCTGCAGCAACTCGCGCGCGTAGTTCTCATTGGGCGAGGTCGTGGTCGTGGCCTTGCGGTTGTAGACGTTGTCGAGATATTTGCCCATCGTCGGGCTGAGCGACACATCCCGCAGCACCGTGCGGAAGTTGCCGAAGGCGTGGCGTGACAGCAGCCGCATCCAGGGGATCAGCTCTTCGCCCTTGCCCACCTTGTTGGCCGAGACGACGATTGTCTGGCTCAAGGCGAAGATGGCGCGCTGCCGCAGCTGGTCGGGCCCGTTGGCCATGTTCAGGTAGACCTGGGCGCGCACGGCGTTCCCGTCGAGCCCGTCGGGGACGGAGCTCTCCGGCATCGCCAGCTGGTTCTGGATCCAGGCGGCCGGCCCGACCGCCTGCACGTTCGCCACGTCGAGCGCGGTGGGCCCGAAGGTGGCCTGCTCGAGAAAGTGCACCGCCGTCGAGGCATCCGTCGCCTGAGCAGATACACGCCCGACGTACAAAAACTGAACAAGCGCGACGAGAACTGCAAGCACCGTCCACCCGCGCTGGCGGGGGCGGCGACCGGGGGCGATGTCGGAATATAACGGTGTTTCCGGCGCGTTCATGCGTCCTACCTCGTACTGGGGTTCGGGCGGGGGCGCCCAGTGCTTACCCGGAGAGGCAGAATCCGTGCCACTGGCACCGCGCGGGGGGTGATCTCGGCCGTTTGCCCGGGCTCAGCCCCGCGGGCCAGGCAGGTAGTACTGTTTGTACATCCCCCGCCGAAACAGCCAGCCGCCGAGCGGACCGAGCCAATTCAGCACGTGGTACATGTAGCCGAGGTCCATCAGCTCGATCAGGTTGCCGTCGAAGTCGCGGACGAAGAAGAACGAATGGCCGCGCGGTGACTTCTCGGGCCGGCTGACGATCTCGACCCCTCGGGCGACGAGATGGTCATGCCATTTCTGCAGGTTCGAGACGTTGAACGAGAAGTGCGTCAACCCGACCCGGTGCCACGGGATGGTCTCGGCCGGCAGCTTCGGCTCGAAGGCGAAGATCTCGAGCACGCCGCCGCCCGGCACGCGGATCCAGCCGATCTTGCACGACGGCAGCGGCGCATCCACAGCGAAGAACGCCTTCACGCGGTCGGGCGGCGTGTCGGCTACCCCCACCAGCGGGCAGCCGAAGTTGTCCGCGTAGAAGCGGACGGCGGTGTTGAAGTCGGAGACGGTGAGGCCGACGTGGCTGAAGGAACGGGCACGCATGGCCCGAGATGGTAACAGGCCTGCTACAGGTCGGTGGCGCGGATGTGGTCGGCCACGCGCAGCGCCTGGGCGATGATGGTCAGGCCCGGGTTCACGGCTGCCGACGACGGGAAGAACGAGGCGTCGACGACGAACAGGTTCTCGACATCGTGGGTGCGGCAGAACGGATCGAGCACCGACGCGGCCGGGTCGGTGCCGAAGCAGCAGGTGCCGCACTGGTGCGTGGTGTTGCGGCTCCGGTGCGAATGACGCATCACCTTCCACGCCCCGAGACGCTTGAGCATGCGCGTGGCCGTCTCGACCAGTTGCAGGTGCGCCGTCAGGTTGTTGGGCACGTAGTCGAGCCGGATGCGGCCGTCGGCCGTGAGGGTGACGCGGTTGTCTGGACGGGGCAGGTCTTCCGACATCGCCAGCCAGTCGATGCCGCGGGCCACCCACGCGTCGTAGGCGGCCAGTGGAATGCCGGGGATGATGGTGTCGCCGACGACCTTCGCCATGACGCCGTGGGTGCGGCCCTGCGACTGCACGTGGCCGAGCGGATACGGCGAGTCCGGCCCGCCGAAGTAGAAGTCGTTCACCGCCACCGTCTTCTGGAATACCGTGTCGTTGCGGCGGAACGGATGGAAGCCCTGCATCATGGTCGCCAGGTGCGCCATGTAGCGGCGTCCCACGAGATCCGACGAATTGGCGAGGCCGCGCGGGTGCTTGTCGGTGGCCGAGCGCAGCAGCAGCGCCGCCGAGTTCACCGCCCCGCACGAGACCACGATCGTCGGCGCCTCGACGCGTGTCACGACGCCACCGCGCACGACTTCGACCGCCTCGACCCTGGTGCCCGACGGGTTCGTCAGCACACGCCGGGCCTCGGCCCCCGTCCACAGCGTCACGTTCGGCGACGCCAGCGCCGGCGTGACGGCGCACACCTCGGCATCGCTCTTGGCGCCGAGCCGGCACGGGAACGAATTGCAGGTGTTGCAGAGCACGCAGCCGTGCGGTTCGCCGGGGGCGAGCACGCCGAGCGGCAGGTGGAACGGCTGCAGTCCCTGCGCCCGCAGGTCGTCCACGATCGCCTGCATCGTCGGCGCGTGCGGCACCGGCGCGTGCGGGAACGGGCCGCGCGGCGGCTCGGTCGGGTCGGCACCCGCCAGTCCGCGCACGCCGTAGAGCGCCTCGGCGCGGTCGTAGTAGGGGGCCAGCGTGTCGTAGTCGATCGGCCAGGCCGGCGACTCGCCGTCCACGTGCCGCAGGGCCTGGAAGTCCTCGCGGCGAAGCCGGATGAGCACACTGCCCCAGAACTTGGTGTTGCCGCCCACGCAGTAGTGCATGTACGGCACGAACTCGCCGCCGCCGGTTTCCACCCAGCGCTCGCGCGTCCGGTAGCGCAGCTCCTGCCAGACCGAGGCCGGATCCCAGTTCTCGGGCTCCCGCGCAATCGCTTCGCCGCGCTCGACCAGCAGGATGCGCGCGCCGCTGCCGGCCAGCGCGTGCGCCATCGTGCCGCCGCCGGCGCCGGACCCGAGGATGACGAGATCGAACCGCTCGGTCATGCGGGCGTGACCGGGCGGGAGGACACCGCGCCGGTGCCGACGCTGGCGTAGATCTGATCCATGAGCGTCTGATCCTCGAGGGCCCGTTCGAGGCTCATCTCCGGCGCACGGCCGCTGCGAATGGCGCCGACGAAGTCGCGGTACATCGCCTGGTAGCCACGGATGTCGCGGAACCCGGGCAGCGACAGCCGCGGGATGGCGCCGCCGCGGGCGAAGACGAAGGCGCCGTTGGACTCGAACGTGATGACACCGCGGCGTCCGAACAGCTTCGACACCCGCAGCCCCTTGAAGAGCGACGGAATCTCGCGCGAGTAGTAGAGGGCGCCCACCGCGCTGTTGTCGTACTCGAGCGCCACCATCATGCTCTTGGCGCGGCGGTCGGGCCCCTGGCGCGACACCTGCGGACGATAGCCGCGGGCGCTGACGATCTTCGGGCCGAGGCTGCCGGCGATGTGCAGCCAGTGGATGCCTTCCTCGAAGAACGCGTCGCCACCGGCCATCGCTTCGTCGTTGCGCCAGTCGTCGGCGGCCTTGAGCCGGTGCGCGATGGTGGCGAAGTGCGCGAACACCATCTCGCCGATGACGTCGTCGGCGAGGAGCCGCTGCAGCGTGCGCACGAGCGGCTTGTAGTGGTCGTTCTCGCCGACCAGGATGACGCGGCCGGCCAAGTCGCGGGCAGATCGCACGGCCTCGTAGTCGGCCAGCAGCGGAAAGGCCGGCTTCTCGACCAGCACGTGGCGGCCGGCGGACAGGGCTGCGAGGGACAGGTGGCGGTGGAAGAGCGGCGGGACGGCCACCACGACGGCGTCCACGGACGGGTCGGCGATGGCCGCCTCGTAGCTGCCGAACGCGGCGCGGCCGCCGAACTCGGCGCGGAATCTTTCGGCCTTCGCGCGATCACGGCTGGCGTAGCTCGCCACGACCTCGCCACCGAGCGCGCGCAGGTGGGCGCTGTGCACGCGGGTGATGAAGCCACAGCCGAGAAAGGCGACATGGATGGGAGCGGAGGGCACGCGTGACCCGCCCCACTCGGGCGGTGTCGGAAGTGTATATCACCCGATCAACAGGTCACCAGATGCGGGTAGAATCTGCCTTCCCGGAGGGCTCCGCCATGGCACGCAAGACCGCAGCTGATTTCGATCCCGAAGTGCTCATCCTGTTTGACGCCTACGTGCATGGCGCGCTCGATCGCCGGGGGTTCCTCGACCAGGCTGCCAAATACGCGGTGGGCGGCATGACGGCCTCGATGCTGCTCGACGACCTGAGCCCGAAGTTCGCCGAGGCCCAGCAGATCGCGAAAGACGATGCCCGCCTCAGGGCCGAGCTGGTCGAATACCCGTCGCCGCAGGGCTACGGAAAGATGAAGGGCTACCTCGTGCGGCCGGCGAAGGCGGCTGGCAAGCTGCCGGGCGTGCTCGTCATCCACGAGAACCGAGGCTTGAATCCGCACATCGAAGACATCGCACGCCGCGTCGCGCTCGACGGCTACGTCGCCTTCGCGCCGGATGCCCTGACGCCCCTTGGCGGCTACCCCGCCGCCGGCGAAGACGAGGCGCGGACTCTCTTCGGCAAGCTCGAACAGCCCAAGACTCGCGAAGACATGGTGGCGGCGGCCGGCTTCCTGCGCACGCATGCGGAATGCAACGGCCGCATCGGCGCGGTGGGCTTCTGCTACGGCGGCGGCATCTGCACCTTCCGGGCGACGCGGGGGCCGGAGCGGCTGGTCTCGGTGCCGTTCTACGGCGGGCCCGCCGCGGCCGACGAGGTCCCGAAGATCAAGGCGCAGCTCCTGATTCACTACGCCGGCACCGATGAACGCATCAACGCGGCCTGGCCGGCCTACGAGGCGGCACTCAAGGCGGCCGGCGTGAAATACGCGATGCACATGTATCCGGGCACGCAGCACGGCTTCAACAACGACACCACCCCGCGCTTCGACAAGGCCGCGGCCGCCGAAGCGTGGAAGCGCACGATGGACGTCTTCGCGGCCACGTTGCGCCGCTGACACCTCACTGCGAGCCAATGAGCACGCACCTGAATGCCCTCGGCCAGCCGATCGGGCCGTCCCTGCCCGACTGGCAGGCGCCACCCCGGCCCACGGCCACGGTACTCGACGGCGTGTTCACCCGTCTCGAACGGCTCGAGCCGGACCGCCACGGGCGGGCTCTGCACGAGGCCAACGCGCTCGATGCCAGCGGGGCGAACTGGACCTATCTGCCGATCGGCCCGTTTGCCACCTTCGAGCCCTACGACGCCTGGCTGCGCACGATGGCGCCGGGCGCCGACCCGTACTTCTTCACCATCATCGACCGCGTCACCAGCCTGCCGGTGGGCGTGGCGAGCTACCTTCGCATCGACCCGGCGGCCGGCTCGATCGAAGTCGGGCACATCAACTTCTCACCGCGCGCCCAGCGCACGTCGGTCGCCAGCGAGACGATGTTCCTGATGATGCGGCATGCCTTCGCGCTCGGCTACCGCCGCTACGAGTGGAAATGCGACGCGCTGAACGCGCCGTCGCGAGTGGCGGCCGAGCGGCTCGGGTTCAGTTACGAGGGCCTGTTCCGCCAGGCCACCATCTACAAGGGACGCAGTCGCGACACCGCCTGGTATTCGATTCTCGATCACGAGTTCCCGGCCCTCGAACGCGCGTTCCTCGCCTGGCTCGCGCCGGACAACCGCGACGCCGACGGCCGTCAGGTGCGGCGCCTCGCCGACCTCATCGCCGCCGCACGGCAGAGCTGAGCACACGAATCCGGCGCGTCGGCCGGCACTTGTCACACGGTGTCTCGGCAGCAGGCACAAGCGGCCCGTTATGCTAGTGCGCGATGCAGACAGGGACAATGGCGAGAGGGGTCGTCGTGGCGGCGCTGCTGCTGACGCCAGCAGCGGCATCGACGCAGACCGTCGCCCAGACGGAGGTCATGGACTCGGGCCGCCGCACCATGACCGCCGAGCGCATGCGGGATGGCGAGCGCATCACACTCGATGGCGTGCTCGACGAGCCGGCCTGGGTCCGCGCTCAGCACGGCGGCGAGTTCGTCATGCAGGATCCGGTGCTCGGCGGCACGCCGACCGAGCGCACCGAGATCCGCGTGGTCTTCAACCGCGACCACCTCTACATCGGCGCGACGATGTACGACTCGGAGCCCGACAAGCTCAAGGGCAACACCCGCAAGCGCGACGAGTTCCTGAGCGCCGACGACCGGTTCATGTGGACGATGGACACGTTCCTGAACCAGCAGACCGGCTATTTCTTCGAGATGAATCCCGCCGGATTGATGGCCGACGCATTGATGGGTCCCGGCGGCTCGAACGCGCGAGAGTGGGATGGCATCTGGAACGCCCGAGTGAAGCAGAGCGACATAGGGTGGGTGGTCGAGGTCGACATCCCGTTCCGGACGCTCGCCTTCGACCCCAACGCACCTGCGTGGGGCATCAACTTCCAGCGCACGGTGCGCCGCAAGAACGAAGAGCTGCTGTGGACGGGCCATCAGCGCAATCAAGGTCTGCGGCGCATGGCCACTGCGGGCCTGCTCCTCGGCCTCAAAGACGTCACCCAAGGCCTTGGCCTCGAGCTGAAACCCTATGCGTCCGGCAATCTCGCCGATGCGCCCGGCCGGTCGCCGGCGGTGGCCAGAAACGGCGAGGCCAACATCGGCGGCGAGGTGACCTACAACTTCACGCCGAGCCTGCGCGGCGTGGCCTCGGTCAACACCGACTTCGCCGAGACCGAGGTCGACCAGCGGCTGGTCAACCTGACGCGGTTCCCCCTCTTCCTGCCCGAACGCCGCACCTTCTTCCTCGACGGCGCCACTTTCTTCGACTTCGCCAACCGCGCGTTCTTCTCACGCCGGATCGGCCTTGACGCGCGCGGACAGCCGCAGCGCATCGACATCGGCACCAAAGTGACAGGCCAGGCGGGCAGCCAGGACGTGGGCGCGTTGTACGTGCGCACGGGCGACGACGAAGGCGCGCTCGGCGAGGACTTCCTCGTGCTGCGTACGCGCCGCCGCATTCTGCAGCAGTCCTACATCGGCGGACTCTACACTGGCCGGGCCACGCGCGGACCGGCCGCGCCGGACGCGCGCCACACGCTCGGACTTGACGCCCGGCTGGCCACGCGCTCCTTCCTCGGGAACAAGAACCTCGAAGGTTCGGCCTACCTGCTCTACGCCACCACACCGACCAACACCGGCCAGAACATGTCGTTCGGCTCCTTTGTGGTCTATCCCAACGACGTCTGGGAGGGCGGCGCCGGCTTCAACGTGGTCGAGAAGCAGTTCGACCCGGCCGTCGG
Source organism: Acidobacteriota bacterium (assembly GCA_031404695.1). Classification (GTDB taxonomy): domain Bacteria; phylum Acidobacteriota; class Vicinamibacteria; order Vicinamibacterales; family UBA2999; genus CADEFD01. The sequence continues at coordinate 747 of JANNIB010000002.1, read as the reverse complement.
GTTCACGCCGCGACGCGGCTTCCGTAGCGCCTTTCCGTTCCTCTTCTACATGCGACGGCCGGTGGTGCGGCATCCGACCGTGCGCCGCTACGGCTGGGGCGTGGGCACCGATCTCATCACCGACATGAACAACCGGTGGGTGACGCGCGAGATCAACGTGCGCCTGGGCCGCGTCGAGTTCCACAGCGGCGACAACATCGAGGTGAACGTCCGGCCCTCGTACGAGCGCCTGCAGGACGACTTCACGATCAGCAGCGGCATCACGCTGCCGGCGGGCCGCGACTACACGTTCACGCGCTACGAAGCGTCGATCAACACGGCCAACCAACGCCTGGTGGCCGTGCGCCCCCGGGTCGAGTGGGGCGGGTTCCTCTCGGGAACGCGGCGCGAAATGGCCTTCGACATCGGCATCCGCCCACGGCCCGGCGTGACCATCAATCTGACCAACGAGTGGAACCGGGTCACGCTGGCCGAGGGGCGGTTCTCGACGCGACTGCACCGCGCGATCATCGACACGCAGTTCAGTCCGTTCATGTATCTGGTCAACAACGTGCAGTACGACTCGGTGAGCCGCGGGCTCGGCTGGCAGTCGCGCTTCCGCTGGATCGTGCAGCCTGGCAACGACGTGTTCTTCATCTACACGCACAACTGGATCGACGACCGCCTGGGGCCGAACCAGCGCTTCCGCACCCTCGACCGGCGCGGCGCGGCGAAGGTTGTGTATACGAAGAGATTCTAGGTTCTAGG
>JANNIB010000001.1:0-3917 GCA_031404695.1 Acidobacteriota bacterium | reverse complement strand
TGATGGCGCTTGGTGCGCTCAGCGGCGCGGTGGGCGGCGCCGGCGTCGGCGCCGGCATGGCGGCGGCCGAGACGGTGCTGCGATCGCGCCGGACCCTGGCGCTCGTGACCGGCGGCGCCGCGGGCGGCGGTCTGGTGGGCTTCGCGGCGCAGTGGCTGATGCGGTGGACGCTGGCGGCGCTGGTCGGCCTCGACGTGCCGATCGGCGGCGGGCTCGACGGTCTGGTGCTGGGCGGCGCGGCGGCGCTCGGCTACGCCGCCGGCACCCGCGGCATCACCTGGGGCATCGCCGCGCCGCAGGGGGCCAGGCGATGGCAGGTGGCGGCGCTGACGGCCCTCACGTGCGGTGTGGCCGCACTGGCCCTGGCGCTGGCCGGGCGGCCGCTCGTCGGCGGCACCATCCACGGCCTGGCGCAGGCGTCGGCCGGTGCGCAGGTGGCCCTCACGTCGCTCGGACGCCTGATCGGCGAGCCCGGCTTCGGGCCGCTCACCTCGGCCCTGCTCGGGCTCGGCGAGGGCGCCCTCTTCGGCGCCGGGCTGGCCCTGGGCCTCACCCGCCGGCGCTGAGGGGCGCATCTCACCGCCATCTCACGCGGCGCTCACCTCGCCGTCACGACATCGACCCCGGTCCACGCCGATGCTGCCTCACGGAGGACATCGCCATGGACACCCTTTCGCTCGTTCGCCCCGCGCAGTACATCCGGCTCGGCCTGACCACCTCGGCATCCACCGAGTTCGTGGACATCACCGACCGGCTCCACCAGACCGTCGCGGAGTCCGGCATCGACGTCGGCCTGCTGAACGTTCAGACCACCCACACCACGACCGGGGTGGTCGTGAACGAGGGCGAGCCGCGCCTGCACGATGACTTCCACGCGGCCCTCGCCCGTCTGGCGCCACTCGGCGTCGCCTATCGGCACGACGATCTGGCACGCCGGCCTGGCGTCCCTGCGGACGAGCCCCGCAACGGCCACGCCCATTGCCGGGCGCTGGTGCTGCCGACCTCGGTCTGCCTCAACATCATCCACGGCCGGCTCAGCCTCGGACGGTGGCAGCGCGTCTTCGTGGTCGAACTGGACGGCCCGCGCCAGCGCGAGATCGGCGTCGTCGCGATCGGGGCCGCGCGATGAAGGTGACGATGATCCTGCCGGCGCTCACCGAAGCGACCAGTCCGTTCTTCCGTCCGATCAAATATTCGCTCTTCCCGCCGCTCGGTCTGGCCACGCTCGCCGGCTATCTGCCTGCCGACGCCGAGGTGACCATCCACGACGAGCACGTCGAAGCGCTCGCGCTCGACGACGACACGCCGGATCTGGTCGTCATCCAGGTCTACATCACCAGCGCCAGGCGGGCCTACCGGCTGGCCGACGCGTATCGACGCCGCGGCGTGCACGTCGCCCTGGGCGGCCTGCACGTGACGTCGCTGCCCGAGGAGGCCGCGGCCCATGCCGACACGATCTTTCTCGGTCCGGGCGAAGACACGTGGCCGCAGTTCCTCACCGACTTCGCGCGCGGCACGCCGGCACCGCTCTACCGTTCGACGACGCGCACGCTGGCCGGACTGCCGCCGATCCGCCGCGACCTGCTGAAGCGGCATCTGTATCTCGTGCCGAACTCGATCGTGGTCTCGCGCGGCTGTCCGCACGTCTGCGACTTCTGCTACAAGGAGGCCTTCTTCGCCGGCGGCAAGAGCTTCTACACGCAGGCCGTCGATGCCGCGCTGGCCGAGATCGATCGGCTGCCGGGCCGCCACCTCTACTTTCTCGACGACCACTTGTTCGGCGATCGGCGTTTCGCGACGGCACTCTTCGACGGCATGCGCGGCATGGGACGCCTGTGGCAGGCCGCCGGCACCGTCAACGCGGTGCTGGCACCCGACCTGCTGGAGAAGGCCGTCGAGGCCGGGCTGCGCAGCCTGTTCGTGGGCTTCGAGACGCTGAATCCGGCCAACCTCGTCGCCCAGCGCAAGTTCCAGAACATGAAACGCGACTACGCGGCGGCCATCCGCCGGCTGCATGGCCTGGGCGTGATGCTGAACGGCTCGTTCGTCTTCGGGATGGACGACGACGATCCGACGGTCTTCGCCCGCACCGCGGAGTGGGCCGTCACGCACGGCATCGAGACGGCGACGTTTCACGTCCTCACGCCCTACCCCGGCACCGCGCTCTACCAGCGGATGGCATCACAGGGACGGCTGCTCCACCACGACTGGGACCTGTACGACACACGGCACGCGGTTTTCCAACCGGCGCGGATGAGCGCCGAGGCCCTCGAGATGGGCTACTGGCAGGCCTACCGCGAGTTCTACCGCTGGAGCGCGATCGCGCGCGGCGCCGCTGCGCACGACGACGTGTGGGGTGGGCTGCGCCACGCGGCGTATGCCGCCGGCTGGAAGAAGTTCGAGCCGCTCTGGGATCTGGTGATCCGCGCCCGCCGCACCGCCTTGATGCTGCCGGTGCTCGAATCGATCCTGAGCGAGTTCGGGCGGCGCGAGGCCTCAGTGTCGGCCCGGCCGGCCGGCCCGATCATCCGCGCAGCGTGACGATCACGAGGCCCGCAGCGACGTCGCCGGATCGATGCGCGCCGCGCGTCGGGCCGCAATCGCGCACGCGGCGACGCTGGCCGCCAGCAGCAGCGCCAGCGCGGCGGCCACGGCGAGCGGGTCGATCGTCGAGGCGTCCTCGAGGCGGTCGCCGCGCAGGCGCGCCGCAGCGTCGATATAGATGCAACTCGCGCGGCCCTGATGGCCGGTACAAAGAAAAAGGCCGGGCCCCAGTGGGACCCGGCCTCGAAGAGCACGCGGCGCGGACGCCGCGGGTGAACCGTCTAGGGCAGCGCCAGCGTCGTGTAACCGCCGCTCACTGGCAACACGATGTACTGCTTGCCCTGGTGCATGTAGGTCATCAGGCCATACGAACCGAGGCGCGGCGTCGCCACGGCGCCCACGCGCTTGCCGGTCTTCTTGTCGATGGCAAACAGGTTCGGCTTGTTGTCGGCCGTCTGGCCCGACGCCAGCAGCAGCGTCGAGGTGGCGGCGAGGGCGGCGTGACCACGACGGCCCCAGTTGGCGTCGAACTGGAGGCCCTTCATCAGCGGATTGGCCTTGAAGTTGTCCTGATCGCGCTGCGCCATGTCGCCGTGAGGCGTCATCCAGGCGTGGTTGCCGGTGTTCAGGTCGATGGCCACGATGCGGCCGATCGGGCCTTTGAACACGTCGGGGAAGCCGACGAGCGGGTGCCCCTCGGGCGGCGTCGGCACGCGCGGCAGGCCACTGCGCATCGGCACCCAGTCGGCGAGCGTCTTGCCCGTCATCTTCGGGTTGTCGCGTTCCTTCGCCGGGTGCAGCAGCGTCGGCGAGCAGCCGTTGAAGGTCGGAATGAAGATGTAGCCCATCGTCGGGTCCGCGGCGGGCGGCCCGGTGATGTTGGCGCCACCACCGCCGCCGGGGCAGATATTGGCCGGGCCCTTGCCTTCGGCGTTGCCACGGTGCGTCGGCGGCTCGAAGAGCTCCGCCAGCAGCTCGTACTTCTGCGCCCACTCCAGCGCCGCCTTCTTGATTTCCGGCGTGTAGTCGACGAGATCCGCTTCCTTGCGACCCTGGAAGTCGTACGGCGCGGGCTTGGTCGGGTGCATCTGCGTCTTCGAAAGCTTCTCGCCCGGGACCTTCGATTGCGGCGCCGGCTTTTCCACCATCGGCCAGATCGGCTCGCCGGTATGCCGGTTGTAGGAGTAGAGGTAAGACTGCTTGGTCATCTGGAACAGGCCCGGGATGCGCCGCCCGCCGACATTGACGTCGAGCAGGACGGGTGCCGTCGGGTTGTCGTAATTCCAGATGTCGTGCTTCACCGTCTGCTGGTGCCACACGCGTTTGCCGGTCTTCACGTCGAGCGCGATGATGCTGGTGCCGTAGAGGTTGTC